>JAROBA010000019.1 GCA_029432815.1 Pontiellaceae bacterium B1224
GAACGGCTTGATGATGCCCTTTTCCGCTTTATGCGCATCAATTCCTACGGTACATTTTTTGTATGGCGTATTCCTTATGGCTTAGGTTGTTAATGGATCCGAGTTACAGCGGATCCGCCCGCGATTTGTGCGCGGGTACGCCCTCTTTTTAACAAGACAACGGTCGCGGCGGAATTAACTTCAGCCATAGGGTCTGATAAATAAAAAAATGGCAACTTCATTACATAAAGAAAAATACGAGATTGCGGCCAAGTATCATCACCATCAGTCGCAGGACTATGTGTATTACGATATTCAAATAAATATTACAGATGCCAAGAAAATGCCTGTAATTGCAAAGCTAAAAATGATTGATAACCAAGCATCTTTTGTTGAACCACCGCCCAACAATCATATCATAAAAGCACCAAATATAATTGAACTACAGCTGAAATTAAATCGGTGGTTCTCAAAGTATGGTTTCATACTCAAGCACGTATGCAAAGAAGACTAAAAACCGAACCACCATTAACCCCGAAGATGGACAAGCGCAAAAAAGGTTGAATCCGAAGAATTATCTTCTTCGGCTTTAAGCGTCCTTGAACAACGGATTCCTGCTTTATTTCAGAACCAAACAACCATGCATTGTTCAAATGTTATGGTGATGACTTTATCTGGCTTCCGTGATTAAAGACACTTTCTGTAGAGAGATGGCATCGACGGGGCAGGCTTTAAGACAGGCGCCGCAGCGGATGCATTCGTCTTGATTGATCCAGATGAGGTTCATGTCCCGAACATAATCGGTGGATTCCCATGAAACCGCGCGGCCCTCATCGTCGTGCTCGATGGATTTGAGCATTAGAATACACTCGGGGCGCGGTTTGGCTTTCAGGCACCAGTCGCACCGGATGCATTTGTCCTGGTCGATCTCGAATTTGTAGTGGCAGCGGTAGCAGCGTTCTGCTTCCTGTGCTGCCGATTTTTCGTCGTAGCCGGTTTCCACTTCCCCGAGGAGGCTGCGTTCGGCCACCGGCAGTGCGGGCATGTGCTGGCGGGGGATACGGTCCATCGCTTCGGTGCGGCCGATGTCCTGTGCATTTTCAACCTGCACACTTTTCTGAATTCGCTTTTCGCCCGTCAGGAATTGGTCCACCTGTTCTGCAATCTCTTTGGCGTGGCCGATGGCATCGATGAGCGAGCTGGCTCCGGAGGCATAGTCGCCTGCCGCAAATATTTTTCTGTATTGTTCCAATGATTGGAAGTCTGTGGTTTCGCCTTCCCAGGCGTGGTCGGGGAACTGGCCGGTGGCCAGCAGAACGGTATCGGCCGGGACTTCAAATTCTTCGTGCGAGCCGGTTTTCCGGAAGCGCATTCCGGTCAGCTTTCCTTCATTTTCCAGATAGGCGATGGGGGTGGCGTGGCATTCGAGCGGAACACCTTCAGCATCGAGCTCTTCGAGTTCGCCAGGGGTGACGCGCATGACTTCCTTGGAGCGGCGGTAGAGCACTTTCAGGTCCCACTGTGCGGTGTTTGCGCCGAGCCGTTGGGCGGTGCGGGCGCAGTCCATGGCTGTGAAGCCTCCGCCGATGACGATGACGTTTTTACCGATTTCGGCCGCACCGTTTTCGTTGACGTCCAGCAGAAAGTCGAGACCGTGGCGTATGCCCGGCAGTTCGTGGCCGGGTATATTCAGGAGGTTTGGCTTCAGGGTGCCGGCGGCCATCACGATGGCGTCGAAATCTTCCAACAGTTGGAGGAAGGGTTGGTCGGTTCCAATGGCTGTATTGCACTGGATCTTAATACCGAGTCCGGTGATCTGGGCGATTTCGCGGTCGATGATTGAGCGCGGCAACCGAAATTCGGGAATGCCCTGATTCAGCATGCCGCCGGGCGTGGCATGTTTTTCAAAGACCGTGACTGCGTGGCCCATCAGTTTGAGCTGGCGGGCGGCGGTGAGCCCCGCGACACCGGAACCGATGACGGCGACCTTTTTTCCAGTGTCTGGAAACCAGGCTTCCAGGAGAACGGGTTCCGAACCCTGGAAATCAGCGGCGGAGCGTTTTGAAAAGCAGATGGCCACGGAATCGCCGAGGCCTTCGTAGCCGTGGCGGCAGGCGGATTCGCAGGGGCGCGAGCAGACGCGGCCGAGCACGGCCGGGAAAACGTTGTCGATTAGGTTAATCCGATAGGCTTTATCGAAATCGGCCTCGGCGATGGCGGTCAGGTAGGCGGGGATATCGGTTCCGGCGGGGCAGGCTTTTCGGCAGGGCACATTGGTTTCCAACCATTGGAAATCCTTTGCCTGATTGCATAATCCGGTCTTAACCGACAGTTCTGCCGTCGGTGGATGCGGCCGCTCGACGGGCTTGAAGAGGTTCTTTATTTGTCCTGAAAAATCCATGGCGAAGAATACTATCCGGCCTCGGGCTGATTGCGAGTAATTTAGACGAAATCTTAGTTGGGCAGAAAAAAAGAGTCTGCGGCATTGAGCTTAAAGCTCCACCTTTGTTAATAAGGGTAGATGAAGAAACCCGATTTAAGTGCGAGCCTTGAGGACTATCTGGAGATGATTTTCTTTCTTTCACGGGAAGATGGAAAAGCACGGCCCAAGGATATTGCCGAGCGAATGAAAGTGCGTGCCGCTTCAGTGACGGGTGCGCTCAAGGCGTTGGGTGAAAAGAAGCTGATTCACTACGAACCCTATGCTTCCGTGACGCTTACGGAAGAGGGCCGCGTGGTTGCATCAAAAATTGCGAGTAAACATGAGGCACTGTTGCATTTTTTTACGCAGGTGCTTGGCATTGAAGCGGCCGAAGCCGAGGAGTTCGCCTGTTCAATGGAGCATACGATTCCGGATCATATTCTGCAGCGCTTTGTGCGGTTCGCGGAATATACCGAACAGTGTGCTTCTTTTGATGCAAGCTGGCTGGAAAATGCCGAGGGTTATTTCTGTAAGGCGCACGGTCGGAAATCCGGCCAATGCGAACAGTGCCATCTGAAGAACTAGTTCATAACTTTTTGAATCAACTGAGGTGTCGGCGCAGCATTTCGAACAAGGCTTCTTTTTTCACTGGTTTCGGAATGTAATCGTCCATGCCGGCATCCAGGCATTTCTCACGATCACCCTGCATGGCATTGGCCGTGAGGGCCACGATCGGGATGCGGGAGCCGGTTCCGGATTCCTTTTCATATTTGCGGATTTGCCGCGATGCTTCGTAGCCGTCCATCCGGGGCATTTGGCAGTCCATAAATATCAAGTCGAACGGAGTGCCGCTGGTGACCTTGTGTAGGGCCTCTTCGCCGTTTTCCGCCACCTCGACCTCGAACCCTCCCTTCATAAGCATGCGCTTTGCTACGGTCTGGTTCACCAGATTGTCTTCCGTGACCAGAATTCGGCAGGAGCTGACATTCGTTAGGGTTGAGAGTTCAACCGTGGGTCGTGCATTACCGGTTCGGGGAGGATGCAGTGCAGCGCTGTCCAGTTGATAACCGAGGACGTCGGCAGTTTTGGAAAGGAGGTTGCTCAGACGGATCGGCTTGATTAAATTTGTGGCCAGTCCGGCATGATCCAGCGAGCGGTAATCGCGGTTGGTGATAGAGCAGATGATGAAAAGAGAGAGGTGTTCGAATTCGGGTTTCCTGAAGAACGGATTATCGGAATCGTAGGCGAGGTGCTCTTCGATCATGATAATGCGATAGCCATTCTCCCGGATTTTATACTCGGCATCAGCGATGGTGCCGGAAACCTCGGCTTGAAGACCCCAGCGGTTGAGCCACTCGGAGAGGGCATGTCCCATAATCTTTTTCTCATCGATCACGAGGACGTGCTCCCCTTTAAAGAGGGCTTGGTCGATGCTCGAATTCGGTGAACGGCTTGCGATTGGAAGGTTCAGCCTAAACCAGAATTCCGAGCCTTTTCCCAGTTCGCTATCCATCCCGATTTTTCCGCCCATCAGGTTGACCAGCTGTTTGCAAATTGCCAGCCCGAGTCCGGTGCCGCCAAATTCCCGTGTGGTGGAGGAATCGCCCTGTGAAAACTTCTGAAACAGTTGCGGAAGTTCCTCGCGTGAGACTCCAATGCCGGTGTCGCTGACGGTGAAATTAATGGAGGTTTCCGTCTCTGTTCCGGCAACCGCTTCGACATCAATGTAGACATAGCCTTCGCGCGTAAATTTGAGTGCATTACTCGCCAGATTCATGAGGACCTGACGGATGCGACCGGCATCGCCCACCACAAACGGTGGTGTATTGGGTGAAAAACGAAGGATCAGATCAACGCCTTTTTCCAGAGCGGTTGGCGTGAGCAGTTCAGTTATATGTTCGCAGGTCTCGCGCAAGTCGAAAGGCTGGGGTTCAAGGTCCAGCTTGCCGGCCTCAATTTTAGAAAAGTCGAGAATGTCGTTGAGCAGCATGAGGAGGGCATCCCCGGAGGTCTGGATGATGCGCAGGTATTCGAGCTGTTCTTTAGAAAGCGTGGTATCGTGCAGCAGGCTGGCCGTGCCGATGATTCCGTTCATCGGGGTGCGGATTTCATGGCTCATGCTGGCGAGGAAGTCGGACTTGGCCTGTGTGGCCTGTTCGGCTTTTTCCCGCGCCACCAAAAGTTGTCGATTGGCTTGCTCGAGGCTATCGCGGGCATCGTTGGCATCTTCCATCATACCCATAATGATATGCTGATTTTCTTCCAGTTCCCGGCTGCGTTTATCGAGCAGGCGGTTGGCCTCTTCCATTTCGAGTTCGTATTCTTTACGATCCGTAATCTCCAGCAGGGTGCCTACCATTCGTATCGGATTCTGGTCGGTATTGCGCTCGATGATACGTCCGCGATCCAGCACCCAAATCCATTTATCGGTGCCCCGACGCAGACGATATTCACAGGTAAAGGTGTCGACTTTACCATCCAGATGCTGTGCGAGCGTCCGCTTGAGGTTTTCATAATCGTCTGGATGCGTATGCTTCTTACGCCAATCAAGTTCGGCCGGTATATCGCTGATTCGATAGCCGAGAATGGCACCGAACCGCTCGTTATAGGCATAGCTGTTTTCTGAAATATTCCAGTCCCAATACCCAAGATCGCCTCCATGGAGAATCAGCTCCATATTGTCGCGGGCGCGGGCGGCTTCGGCCTCGATTCTTTTCCGTTCCAGGATTTCACGTTTGAGCTCTTCGTTGTAGCGCTCTGCATCTTCCATGATGCTGAGCAGGGCTTTGCGGTGTTTCTTGAGATCCAACGTTTCTGTTTCCAGATACTCATTGGCTTTCATGAGCTCCTGAACGACATTGAGGTTGTTGTGAATTTCGCTGTTTCGGGTGTATTCTTCCTTTTCGAGATTCAGGCCGATGAATCGTCCCAGCAAATATCCGAGAAGAATAGTAACAACAATACCGATTCCGATAAAGAGCGCGAGGTTTGAGCAGCCGGCTTTTGAAATGTAATAGGTCGTACTGGCAAAAACCAACGAGGCCATAAAGAATACAAAGGCGAACACCCAGCCGAGACGGCCTTTGATTTTGGGCTCTAAATTGATGTTTTTTTCCTGCGTCATACGTTAATCAATCTTGTCTATATTATAGCGTTTGTCGCGCTTTAACTGCAGCAGCAACTCGTTCACTTCCGCTTTGAGCTCAATGATGCGCGTTTCCCGCCCGGAGGAAACCGCATTGAAACGTTCCAGATCGCTGATTGCATCCTTGAGTTCCTCTTCGCGGGATTGCTGCAGCTCAACATCATGCTGAAGTCTGGCGTTCATGCTGGAGAGTTCTTCCGCGGTCTTTTTTTGTGTCCGGCTGAACAGGGATATGAGCGGGATGGCCAAAAACAGCATGCCAAGCCCCGCAGCAGAAAGGCGTAAGGTCTGGTCGGCCAATGCTCTGGCAATCACCCTGCGCTCCTGAGCCACCAGGAATGCAACGCCGGAGTCCGGGTGCTCGGCATGAAAACGGATGGCATAGCGAACCTTTTCATCGCCCGGTCGAGTGGTGGTAAGCAGGCTGGAATCATCCAGGCCGGCGGTTGCGAGGGTGAGCAATTCGTGTTTCACACCGGGCGGGAAAAATATCGGGGCGCTCATTGCATCCGCAGTCATCATCTCTTCGGAGAGAGAGCCCGAGATGAGGGGTATGATTTTTCCATCACGTACAGTCACAATGCTCACGGTACTGAATGAGCCGTGGCGGGCCAGCCGGGTTAAACTCCGCTGCTTTTCGGAAATCGTTTCCAGACTGGAGGTCAACAGGCCTTCGACAACGTCTGGCCCGATAATTTCCTGCATAGAAAAAGCCGCATTCAGCAGGGTTTCATCCATCTGGCTTAATAAGGTGTTCTGATGAGCGGAATGGGACCAGAAGGAGAATAACAGCACCCCGGTAACATAGGCCCCTGCGGCAAGAATAATGCCGCTGAACTTCGGCCGCGAATTATTTTTTCCAGTCCTGCGCATTAAATATTATCCGTGGTTGTCCGATATTTTTGTGTTTGTCCCAGCTGTTTCAGCAACCCGTTAATCTCGGCCTTAAGCTCGAGTGTCCGGCGTTCTCTTCCGCGCATCAACTGGTTGAAGCGTTCCATATCCTCCAGGGTGCGTTTAAGCCGTTCTTCAGCCCGGTTCTGCTCGGTTACATCGCGCCAAACGCCGAGCACGCCGATCGCTTTTCCTTCGTCGTCGCGCAACGGGATTTTGCTGATTTCCCGCCAGCCGATGCTGCCGTCCGGCCGTGCATGCGATTGGGTGAAATGGAAGAGGGGGTGGTTGTTACGAATCACATCCTGGTCGCGGCTGATCATCCCGACGGCATCCTCCTCGGAAAAAAGATCATACGGCGAACTTCCGACGACTTCCTCATAGGTTTCAAGACCGCAATCGTGCAGGAATGTTTTGTTGCAGCCCAGATAGATTGAATCCTTGTCTTTCCAGAAAACCGACATGGGGATGGTGTCGAGCATCAGCTGGAGCATCTGCTGGGATTCCCGCAGGGCACTTTCGGTCTGCTGTCGGCTCGCGATATCGCGTGCCACCCCGAAGATGGCTTTCTTATTTTTCCAATAGCCTTGAAAAACATTCATTTCCATCGGAATAAGGCCGCCCGATTTTATTTTCAGGGGCTTTCCGCTATGGGCTGTCAATTCGGTCTGCATTCGCGAAATGGCCTGATAGATTTCAGGCCGGTCTGTTTCGTCATAAAGCTCAAAAATACTCATACTGTTTAATTCTTCCGCTGAGTATTCCAGGCGCTTCTTAACCGAGGGGTTGGTATGCATCAACCGACCGTCCATATCGCAGATCAAGAGGAAGTCATCGATGGTTTCGAACAGGTTCTGGAAGTTCTTATTTTCCTCCACCAGGATATCTTCCGTCTGTTTATTCAGGGAAATGTCCTGCATAAAACCGTCCCAGATCAGCATGTTGTCATCCATGTTCGGAACGGCGCTCACGTTCAGCCACTTCAGTTCGCCGGCGTGGTCCAGCACCCGGATTTCAAACTCGGCCGGCGATAAGTTTTTTCGCGATGCATCAAAGGCCTTCAGCAGCAACGGCAGATCTTCTTCATAGACCTGGTCATACGCTGCCTGTGCATCAGCAATAACGCGCTCCCGCTCGAAGCCCAGCATGCGTTCATAGGCTTTACTGAGATAGGAAAAGCGGAATGAATCCTCTTCCGTATAGGTTATTTGAAAGAGGGTTACATCGGGCAGGTTATCACCTATACGCCGTATATGCTGTTCACTCTTTTCCAGTGCGGCGGATTTGCGCTGCAGGGAAATTCTCAATTGGCACAGGCGGATGAGTATGCCGAACAGCAGCAATACCGTCGAAGCCAGCAGGGTTATGATGACCCCATCGGACAAATCTTCCGTAAACCCGGATAATGAGCCCGCCTCAACCCGTAATGCGCTTCCAAGGCCGATCAGAGCTAACAAAGCGTTTCGTGTTAAAGATGTCTTGCGCACATACATATTAAATTCCGGGACCATAAACTTTCACACTATAAGCTAGATCAGTGCCGTTATCAAAATGAAATCAGCAACTCGTGCAGTTCGCACAGGGGTAAACCCACCACATTGGTATAAGAGCCGCGGATTTCCCGCACCATCTGGGCGGCTCCGCCCTGGATGGCATAGGCACCGGCCTTATCCATCGGACAGCCCGTTGCAATGTAGCACTCGATCTCCTCTTTTTCCAGTGATCGGAAAAAAACCTGTGTCGTAACTGAGATCACTTCAGTGCGTTGTTTATTGCTCACACAGACGCCTGTGATCACCTCATGCATCCGTCCGGAGAGCTTGCTGAGCATTTCAAAGGCTTGGGCCTCGTCGGTCGGTTTGCCGAGAATGCGGCTACTTTGCACCACAATGGTGTCAGCTGCAATGCACGTCGAATCCGCCGGGGCATCCACCGCCGCCGCTTTTTCCCGTGCGAGCCGTTCGGCAAAGGTCCGGGGTTCTTCGCCGTTCAGCGGTTGTTCATTGATGTCCGGAATGCGGATCTCAAAATCGAGCCCGAGCGATGCCAGCAACTCCCTGCGCCGCGGAGAAGCGCTGGCCAAAATAAGTTTTCCAATGTTTGGATAAATCTGCATGACTGGACAATATGTTGGAACGCGGACTATTAAAAGCCCGATCTGCATGGCATAAGATAGCTATGGAAGCGGTACGTATTCTTCTCGGCGGGGTTCCGTTCGGGCGCAATAATGTCGGTGATGAGGCCATTTTGGAATGCGTCGTCGGCATTCTGCGTGCTGTTTCGCCGGGGTGCGAAATCACGGTCAGCACCGACGATCAATCCGCAACGGAAGCGCGGCTCCAGGTTCAAACCGTTCCGCTTTTCGGATTTGACCCACCCTTCAGCCGCAAGCAAATGGAAGAATGCATTGCCCGTGCCGACGTGTTTATCTGGGCGGGAGCCACCGGACTTTCCGACTATCCTGAAATTCCGCTCAGCATGCTGGAAGCCGCTCACCGGACCGGCACCAAAACTGTGGTGTGGGGCGTTGGGATGAACGATACATTCAATCCCTATATCTACAGCATTCTGCCCGGGAAACGCCGAACGCTTCTGAATCTGCTGTCGCTGCTGACCTTTAATAAAATCCATTTTGCCCAACGTCTGGAAAAGCAGGCCGAAGACCGCGCGCGGGATAAAATTGCTAAAGAGCTTAACCAGTGCGATCTCGTGGTCCTGCGCGATCCGGAAACATTGACGGCTGTGCATCGTTGCGGCGATGTCCCCCGGGCTGTTGTGGGGGCGGATTCCGCCGAAATGCTGGAGCCCGCCGATTGGGAGGAAATCACCCTCACCCGCGAAGCCCGGCAGATTCTGGATTCCAAAGCCCGGAAGATCGGGCTGTGTATATCGGCACAGCGCAAACTCGTTCACGAAAAGGAACTCATCGATTTTCTCGATCGGTTGGCCGACAAGAACTATCGAATCGTTTTTCTGCCCATGAACCATTCAACCGATGCGCCGCTCATGGAAAAGCTGCGCGACAGGATGCAGAATAAATCGCACTCAACCATTATTGGCGGTAGACGCTCGCCCCGCGAAATTCTGGCCATTGCCGGCCGGCTGGATCTGGTCATCAGCAGTCGGCTTCATCTGCTCATTCTCGCCTCGGTGCTGCACGTTCCAATCATTGGAATCAGCCGAGGGAGTAAGGTGGATAATTTTCTGACGGCCTTCGGACACACCTCCGCCGGCAGTGTCGATGAATGCGACTTCGACCACATGCAGAACGAACTCGATCGGCTGATCGACAGCCGGGATGAGTTTAAAGAGGTCAGTACCGCAGTCCATGAAATGCTGCTCCAGCGGTTGGAAGAAGCAAAGCTGCGGCTGGCACAGGTTTTACAGCGCGGCTAGATAAACAGCCACTTCGGCCGCCGAGGTTTCCAACGTCAGGAAATCCTTCATGTTCTGGCTCGCTTGTACCGCTTTCCGCACGGGCTTCATCAGTTTTAGTTTTCCAATCAGCAGGCAGCCGACCAGCCTTCCGTCCCGGAACATAAACATGCGGTAGCCGCCCTCGGCATAATCCTCAATGGCCCGAAAGCTGCCATCCGCCGGTTTCACGGTTCCAATGCTGAGCATCGGCTTGCCGAGCACCTTCAGCAGATGCGACCGCGGAATGCCACCGAACTCCGTTGGAATGCCCGCCGCATTCATACCCGCAATTTTTCCCATATACATTGCCGGTGCCCAGGCTCCATAACGTACGCCATCATGCTCCGCCACATCACCAACAGCATAAACATCGGGATGCGTTGTCCGCAGAAAATTATCCACCAGCACTCCTTTTTTCACTGTCAGACCCGCCTGTTCCAGCAACTCGGCATTCGCCCGATCGCCCGCCGTAATCACCACCACCTCCGCCGGAATCAACAGTCCGCGTTTCAGGTGCACCCCCGAAACGGCACCATCGCCGATAATGCAATCCGCAATCGCATTCGTAACCACATCAATATCCAGTGTCTGCAGATGGGTCGCCAAAACATCGCTGCCCGCCGGATTCAGCTGCATCGGCATCAGATAATCAAACGCCTCCAGCACCGTCACATCCGCCTGTTGTTTAGCCAGTGCTCCAGCGGTTTCCAACCCCAGAATACCTCCACCGATACAGGCCACACGCGTGCCCGGCTTGACGACTCCCAGAATCTGCCGGACATCATCAATGGTCCGCACGCTGAAAACATTCTTCAAATCCGTGCCCGGAACCGGTGGAATCCACGGATGCGATCCGGTCGCCACAATCAGTTTATCGAAGGGAATCGTTTCGCCGCCTTCCATTTCTACCTGTTTTTCAGTCAGGTTAACCCGTTGCGCTACCGCACCGAGCCGGAGGTCGATCTGATGCTCCTCATACCAGGCCTGAGTATGCAGCGGTAAATTCTTTTCCACGAACTCTCCGGCCAGCAGGCGGGTCAGATTCAGCCGCATATATGGGATTTCCTCCTCCATCGAAAGCAGCACAATGGATGCATTGGGCGCATATCCGCGCAGGGCCTCCGCCGCCGATACACCTGCAATACCCGCTCCGATAATCACAAAATGATCCTGACCCGGATCGCGCCGTTCAGGCCGTACTGCGGTTTCAATCTCTTTGAAATCCGCGGCAGGCGCATCGCAGATCGGACAGATTTCCGGCGCTTCGTTTCCATAATGCAGGAACCCGCAGATCGAGCACCGCCAGGTTGTTTCTGAATGAGAACCCATAATAATCCCTTATATCTGAAGCTGAAATAAAGTGGTACCATTCTGATCAGGAACAAATCAGTAATAAAACGGCGGGAATCATGGATTTTCAGCCTTTGGTTCAAACTGCAGAATTAAGCAGTTCGGGGGTTGACTCCATACTGAATATTCGCATAATGCGCCCTTCGTTTTTCAGCAGAGAAGTTTCAATGCAGGAAAACATCTGCCGGCGTAGCTCAGTGGCAGAGCAACGGATTTGTAATCCGTTGGTCGTCAGTTCGACTCTGACCGCCGGCTCCATCTTTTTGGCCCCTGTTTTCAGGGGCTTTTTTTTGTTTTTACTCAGTAAAAACACGATTTATCTCTTTAGGTAATGTTTGAAACTGAGTGTTTCGGATTCCTTTTGTGGTATCAGTCTAAAGCCGCGAAGTACCACAAGTTATTTTGGTATTTAGCCAAGTTCTGAAGATGAGTGTAATGAAGAGATCTAAGCTTCGTAGTAAAAGACTGTAGAATTACTGCTCATAATTCCCTACTGCGTACTCATAATGGATATAGAAGCACAGAGCGGAGCAGAGGATTAACGATCTGCTACAGGCGGAAGGGACTCTTATACTTTCCGACCTTACACAACATAGTAGTGGCCTGCCTATCGACGGGGTCAGCATGCTGGCCGCTTAACCATCCTTTTAAGAGGACTTAGATGAGTATCAAGCGTTAGTCCTGATGTGAAAAAAGGCCGAGGTTGTGAGCTTTGTTGATGGCTGCGGGGGCATTGGGCACTTCGAGTTTCTGGTAGATGTGCCTGATATGCGTGGCTACGGTATTTCGGGATATGTGCAGGTGTGCGCCAATTTCCTGTTGTTCCATTCCTTCGGCGATCAAGGAGAGGATTTCCTGTTCCTTGCTTGTTAATTTGCAGGCGTCCGTATCTTTTTTCTTCGGCGCATGTTTCATGGTTTGGAGAATAAAGCCGGCAACCCGGGAGTCGAGGGATGCCCCGCCGTTCATGACCGTGTGGATGCCTTCAATAATTTCTTTGTTTGTGGCGGATTTTAACAGATAGCCGTTTGTGCCTTTCTGGATGGCGTCGAGCACATCGGCTTCTTTATCCGACTGCGTCAGGATAATAATTTTTGTATCGGGAATCGCCTGCTGGAAATAAGGGATCGCTTCCAGTCCGTTCATGCTGGGCAGGTTAAGGTCAAGCAGGAGTACATCCGGTTCTTTGCGGGTGGACATCTGCTGCAGGCTGCGCAGCGCAAATTCAGCGGTGCCGAACTGGCTGATCAGTTCAATTTGATCATCTCCCTGAATCGCTCGGCTGACGGCCTTTCGATAAATTTCGCTGTCTTCCACCAGCATGACTTGAATTTTATTAGGCATGGCTGTTCCTTGTTTTTTTTCGTCTGATTTTTCGAAGTGAACAGGTCAATTTAACTGTTGTTCCTCCTTCGGGTACCGACTGGATGTCAAGATGTGCCCTCAGCATGCGGGCCCGCCGTTTGAGCGCTTTGGGCATGGGGGGCTCTTTTGATGAGTTCAGGCCGCAGCCGTTATCTGAAACGGTCAGTTGAAGCTCCTTGTCGGAAACCGTGAAATGGGAGGAAACGTGGGTCGCACTGGCATGGCGAACTACATTGGTCAGGCATTCTTTGTAGAATAGGTATAAATCGATACAGGCGCGTTTTTTCAGCGTGCCCAGCCGGGCTGTATTTTCGAATGATGATTCGTGCTGAATATCAATCAATAAACGTTTGGCAATTCGCTGCATTTCGACGGGCAGGTTTTCATAGAGGCCGGGGCATTCCAGCATGTTCGTGCAGTAGCGCGTGGCGGCACCGGCCTGCTCGGTAAAGCTGCGGATATCATTGAGGGTGTCAACCAGTTCGGCAAGCTCTTCGCGTGGTTGGGCTGCTTCCACCTGGTCTTTGGCATGGTCGCCGAGCAGCCCGATGGCGTGAAGGTTGGCTCCGAGTTCATCATGCAGGTTGGCGGCGATGCGTTCGCGCGTTTTATAGACCGCCCGCTGCCGCAGAAACTGATCGATAATGATGATGATAAAGGTGCCAACAACAAGTATTCCGGTCAGCCAGAGTAGATACCGAAGGTTTGTTTTTTGCCGCACATAACGGTGGTTGAGCTCTGCGAGCACATGAGGGCGTTCTATTTCCAGATCGCGTCGGCGGGCAAGTTGATCTATCCAGGTTCGGATCGGGAGGATGTTTCCGTATAGATTCTTCCCGTCCGTCAAGGATTTCAGCTCGCGGCTTTCTCGTATGCTGTCGGAAAAGTTCCCTGTAAATACCCGGTTGACGGCTACATTGCGGTCATGGGAAAAGATTTCGATTTCAGCAAAGCCAACCCGTTTTCGTAATGAGGCGTAGTCTGGATTCTGGTACGGATCGTAGATGATGAGCCTAACATATCGGCAGGGAGTTTCTTCAATATTCCACATCATGATCGGACCGGTTTCATAGATCTCGCGGACGTTAAGTTCGAGCAGTTCAACCGCGTCGGAAAAATCCGGTTGGTTCGCGCCCTCGATAACCATTCTGCGCGGGATGGCAAGATCGCCGCTGGAGGATTGCGGAACGGTATCGCTTTGATCAACCGCATGTAGAGCTACCGTGTCAATAGGATAGGTCTTTCCCATATCCAGAGTAAGCATCGGAACATCAACGTCTTTCGGGTCGCAGATAAAGGCCAGACTTTGGTTGCCGTGGGCCGCATTCATCAGATACGGGGTAAAGCCGTCGGTCAAGCCGCCGGGGAGCCAGCTTCTTGAATTGGGAACTCTTGGAGATGAGGTTGTGACCGGCCGATGCAGCGCAATATTTTTGCTGCCGCTGAAAACCATGATTTCCGAGAGTTGGAAGATATAGCGGTTGTCATGATGCCGCGTTGCGAGCTTTGTAGCTTTGATACGGACCCAGGATGCTGTTTGGTTGGTACATGAAATAATATAGGGGGCGATGCCGGGATAGGTATCGTTTTTCTTTTCATAGGAGGCAATTACGGTGCCGTTGGTGTCGTTTCCCGTACCGACAATAACTTGAAGTTCCTGGGGGAATCCATCCCCGAGAAGGCCGGATTCCGCATGCCGCCAGACGGTAGGAATCAGCACAATCTGATCAATAACCTGTTCACCGTCCAATTCAATCTGAAACCATTCCTCATGGTCGGGAGTTTCATAGGAGACGGACCGGAAGCCAATGGCGCCGACCCCGCTGCGAAGGCTCAGGTGAGCCAGTGTTTCGAGTTCCGAATCAATCTCCTTTATGCTTTTTTCCAATTCCGTGGTGGAGAGCGTTTGGAGCGTTATTTCAGCCGGGAGTGCCGGCACCGGAAGCAGGTTGGTCAATGCGGCGGCGACATAGATTTTAATGAACTTTTTCATGTTTCAGATTTTCACATCTACGTTAGTGCCCTGAGTTTCGAATGTAAATTCATCCTGCCGGGAAGCAGGGAGAACAGCTGTTTATAGGTAAAGTAATAAAGTCATACCTGATTTTGTGAGGCAAGGTTTAAAGGCGGCAGGCCTGTTTTTACGTGCCAACTCCGATTTGATAGACCGTAGCAGATGAATAATTGATAAAAATCATCATCCTGTGTGATGGGAAGGTTTTCCGGCATCGTTACATTAATAGTGCATTGAGTCGTGTTGATGTTTTTCAAACTCTAGAGCTTTAACGGTTGGAAAAAGGATCGAACTAATCGAAGGAAATACGAATGAAGAGATTTTTAAAACAATCAGCAATGTGCGTGGTGGCCTTCATCTGCACCCACACCCTGCCTTTACTTGCCGCGCCCTCCACAGAAATACCTGCGAAAAAGGTTGGCGGCGCTTCGGGGGAAATGGTGGATCCCATTGCGGGAGACCGTCCCGTGATCCGACTTTGGCCGATCGAGCAGGTCGGCGGTGTACAGAACCGGCTGAAGCATGAAGTAACCAACCGGGGTAAGATTCGATATGAACATGTGAAGGATCCCCATTTGGTTGTTTATCCGGTTGAGCGCAATGAGCCGACACCGGCGGTGATATATTGTCCGGGTGGTGGGTATCAGCATTTAACACCAAAGCCTGAGGTTATTGAATGGCTGAATGACAGCGGCATTACAGTGTTCATGCTCAAGTATACGGTGCCGAAAGATCGAGAAGCGGCGTTTGCAGATATGCAGCGCGCCATGCGCGTGGTGCGGCAGCATGCGAAGGAATGGAATGTCGAACCTGATCAGATTGGTGTTTTAGGAAGTTCCGCCGGCGGACATTTGGTGGCCCGGCTGAGTCAGAATTATACGGCGCCAGCCTATCCGGCCATCGATGAAGCGGATAAGCATAGTTGCGAGCCCGCGTTCGTGATCCTGAATTCCGTAGCTTATTTATTAACCAAAGAAGGTAAAACCTATGTGCCTCCCATCGCGGAAGAGTTCCACATGGAAAATAAAGTGGCTCCAACCTTCATGGTTGCTGCGAAAGACGACAAAACGTTTTTTGCTGGAAACGTTGCATATGAAAAAGCGCTTAAAGCCGCCGGGGGAAGCGCGACGATCATTGTTTCTGAAACCGGCGGTCACGGACTGAAGGAAGTCGATTGGTATCCCGCATGCCGGGAATGGCTGTCGGGGCTTGGGATCGATGTTTCCGGCGCAGAAAACACAGGGATGGTTTATAACGTGCAGAACTTCGATGCCGTGGGCGACGGAATTGCCATGGATACGACAGCGCTGCAGGCGGCCGTGGATGCCTGCACACAGGCCGGCGGGGGAACCGTTTGGGTGCCGGCGGGCGATTACGTGATCGGCACGCTGTGGTTGAAAAGCAATGTAACGCTGTCGCTGGATTACGGCGCAACGATTATGGGTAGCCAGGTGCATGCGGATTATCCCATCGATAATCTAAGACCCTCCCGCGAGGGAAACTCCGAATGTCTTCTTTATGCGGAGGACGCAACCAACATTCGGTTGGAAGGGCTAGGCACGATTGACGGGCGTGGGAAGCCGGAGTTCTTTCCGAAGAAGGCGGGGCCCGACGGCAAGGACAACCGACCAAGGCTGATCCGTTTCGAGAACTGCACGAATGTGGCGTTCTCGGGCCTGACCTACAAAAACCCGGCATTCTGGGGAATCCATTTAGTGGATAGTAAAGACATTCACATCAGCGGTGTGACGCTACGGATGAAGAATAATCATTCGAACAACGACGGCTTCGACATTGATGGCTGCGAAAACGTATTGATTGAAAACTGCGATATTGAAGCGGGCGATGATGGCATTTGCCTCAAGAGTTCAAAATATCCGTGCCGGAATATTGTGGTTCGTAACTGCAAGGTCACCAGTCATACAGCCGGGTTTAAGTGTGGAACGTCATCGAGCGGTGGCTTTATTGATGTGGATGTTTCGAATTGCTACTTTTTCGATTGCGCCATGGGGGGCATCAAACTCCAGATCGTGGATGGCGGACGTATGGAAAACATCAATATCTCGCGCATTGCAATGGATAATGTCGGTGCTCCGATTTTTATTCGTCTGGGCAATCGCGGGCGGGTTTATGGCGAAAACACCTACACCGGCACAAAGCTGCTGGATGCGAACAAATCCGAAGGCGCTTCGGTTGGCTCGATAAAAGGGATAACGATCAGCGACGTGATGGCCAATGTGACGATTCAGCCGCGCGGGGATAAAGTGACGGATAAGGATATTGCCGAGGCCGGCCCCATCTTGATCTCCGGAATTCCCGGCCATTATATTGAAGACGTCCTACTGGAAAATATCACCGTTTCCTATCCCGGCGGCGGAACCGAAGCGTATTCAGAAAATGAAGTGGCCGAGGATGAAACGCGTTATCCGGAGCAGCGCTTCTTCGGAATTCTGCCCGCCTGGGGTGCCTACGTTCGCCATGCCGAAAATATTGAGTTCAAAAATGTGAAAATGACCACGCGCGATCCGGATGCACGGGAACGCATTGTGCTGGATGATGCGATCTCTTTCAGGGAGGTTGAATAAAACGATGTTGAGGAAAATTCATCGACTGCAACTCCTGGCTGTATTGCTCGTTACTGTTTTTCCAAACATTGGAAATGCGGAAGATAAAACGGCAGAGAAGCGTACAAACTTCCTTCAGATTCTGACCGATGATCAGGGGTGGGGCGATCTGCAGTCTTTCGGCCATGTCTTCATCCAGACACCGCACATCGATCAACTGGCGGCGGAAGGGATCAAGTTTACCCAGTGTTATGCCGCTGATGCGGTCTGTTCTCCTTCGCGCGCATCGATTCTGACCGGAAGAACGCCATACCGGAACGGGGTCTTCCGCTGGATACCGGCGGATCATTACTGTTACCTGGAGGCGGATGAAGTCACGCTGCCTCAGCTCCTCAGGAAGCAGGGCTATCAAACCGCCCATTTTGGAAAATGGCATCTGAGCAATTATATGGAGGAGCGAATCAAGGTGGACGGCGAGTGGCCGCAGCGGTTTAAGAATTTTGGCTTCAGCACCGATCCGGATCAGCCGACAATGAACGACTATGGCTACGATTACTGGTTTGCGACAGGCAATGTGGCGCGGCCGTGTCATGAAAACCCGGAAAACTTTTTCCTGAATGGAAAGGCGATGGGGTTGATGGAAGGGTTTTCGGCCCAGATTGTGGCTAAGGAGCTGGTTGAATGGCTGCGTGAACACCGGGACGAAAATAAGCCCTTTTTCATTACGCTCTGGTTCCATGAACCGCACGGCCCCATCCAAAGCGATCCCCGGTTCATTGAGCGGTATGCAGGGGATGTGGATGATCCGGACCTCAAACAATATTTCGCCAACGTCACGCAAATCGATGAGGCGGTCGGGGAAATCGTACAGGCCCTGAAAAATGAAGGTGTCTATGATGACACCTTGATTTGGTACACCAGCGACAACGGACCGGAAGGGGATACCGAATATGGATCTCCCGGCAAGTCGACTAACCTGTGGCGTAACCGCTATCGCGGCAGCACCGGCGGATTGCGTGGAAGAAAGCGCCACACGCATGAAGGAGGAATCCGGGTTCCGGGCATCATTTCCTGGCCCGCCGGTTTTGAACGAAACGGTTTGATGCCGGGAGTAATTTCGGATGAACCTATCATCGGTTCCGATGTATTCCCGACCTTTCTTGAGATTGCAGGTATTGACCTGCCGGAAGACGTTACGCTGGATGCCACGTCCATTGTGCCGATTTTGGAAAACCGGGAATTCCAGCGTGCAAAACCGCTCTATTGGCGGAACACCAGCAAGGAGTTCCGGATTGCCCTGCGCGATGGTGATTGGAAAATCCTCGGAACCTCCGATTACAGCCGATTTGAATTATACAATCTGGCGAAGGATCCCCGGGAAACCACAAATCTTGCTCTGCACGAACCGGAACGGTTTGAACGGTTGAAAGCGGCGCTCATTGCATACGACTCGGATGTACTCCGGGAAGGGCCGGATTGGTGGAAGCAGGATAAAACCGCAGAAGAAATGCCGAGCCTATAGGTTCGGGCAATCGCATGGGAGATGCGAAAGAAAGGAAGCTGACTTTATGTTTAAGAAAATTGTCATGTGGGGTGTGCTGGGTGCTGTTCTGGTTTCACAAGGTGCTAGGCCTTCCTATCGCCGTGGTATGACGATGATAAAGCCTTCTGAGCAGTGGCGTGAAGCGCTTCCTTCGGGCAACGGTCTCATTGGTGCGCTGGTTTATGGTTCGGTGAATGAGGAACGCGTTTTGTTTAATCATAACGAGCTGTGGTATGGCGGGCGGATCGCAGCGTTGCCGGATATGTCGGGCGAGCTTGAAGTGGTGCGGGAGCTGATGCTGGAAGGTAAATACGTCGAGGCCAATAAGTACTATTCTCAGAAAATAAAGGGGATGGGGTTCAAAGGTACCAACGCGCGATACCATCCGGCCTTTGATATGCTCGTGACCACCGATACAGAACAGATGTTTGAAGACTTTGCCCGAACATTGGATTTTGAAACCGGTGAAGTAGAGGTCAAATGGCGTGATGGCGACACGCGCATTTCCAGGAAACTATTTGTCTCAATTCCGGACGATGTTTCTGTGATGTCGATCTCTGCCGATAAAGCGGGGGCCATCAGCGGCAGTGTGACTCTGGATATTCACGACCTGAAAGATGCCATTGATAAGAGCGGTAAATATATTGATTCGCCCTTTACCTATAAGACCCTTGTGGATGGTGATTTTGTGGAGTTTCACGCGGATGGGACCGATGGCGGGGAATTCGGAGGTGTGCTGCGGGTCATCTGTTCCAACGGAAAGGTGGAAGCCGGACGCCGTGATATTCGTTTTTCGGGCACGGATGATGTGCTGCTTATCCTTGGTTTTTTTGCGAACGAAGAGGCGTCTACAGCTGTTCCGCGTCTGAAAAAAGAATTAGCGGAGCTGGAGGGGGATTATGCAACGCTGTTTAATCGACATGCCCCGCTGCACCGGAAAAAATTCGATACGGTACGGATTAATATTAATCCGAAGGGCCCGCAGGATACGCCCAATGAAGTTCTGTTGCTGGATGCCTATCAGCATCCGGCGTCACCGGAGTTGGTTCAGCGTTTGGCCGACTACGGGCGCTATCTGCTCATTTCCAGTACGCGGCCCGGAGGCTATCCGGCCAATCTGCAGGGGATTTGGAACGGGGATTATATTCCGCCGTGGGCCGGCTTCCTCGGCAATAATGAAAACCTTCAGATGAACTATTGGCAGGCGCTGCCCGGTGATCTGGAAGGCTCGATGATGAACTTTTTTGATTACTTCGACAGCAATCTGGATGACTTTCGATATAACGCGAAACAGCTGTTCGGCTGTCGTGGAATCTTCATTCCGCCGTTTATGTCGCCGGAATCCGGTGTGCTACGGCATACCGCTCCGCACGTGATTCATTGGACGGATGCCGCTGGCTGGCTGGCTTCCTTTTACTACGACTATTATCTGTTTACCGGGGATGAAGAATTTCTCAAAAAACGCGCCATACCTTTCATGAATGAAGTGGCCCTGTTTTATGAGGATTACATCGTGAAAGGCCCCGATGGGAAAAATATGTTTTTCCCGGGGTCGTCTCCGGAAAACTATCCGAGCAGCTTAGAGGATCGAGTCAAGGTCCACATGAATGCGACCATATCCTACGCGGTCGCCAAAGAGAACTTCAGCAATCTGGTTGACGCGTGCGAACGGTTGGGCCTTGAGCAGGAAGGCGTGGCACGTTGGAACCAGCAGCTGGCCGATATGCCGAACTACCAGGTGAACGAAGACGGTGCCATCCGCGAATGGATGCATCCTGATTTTACCGATTGTTATGAGCACCGCCATCAGTCGCATATTTATCCGCTCTTCCCGGGAACGGAAATCACTGAGGAATCCAATCCGGAAATTTATGAAGCCTGCCGGGTGGCGATCGAGAAGCGGTTGGTCATCGGGCTGCAGTCGCAGACGGGGTGGTCGCTGGCGCACATGGCCAATGTCTATGCCCGTCTCGGAGATGGCGCTCGGGCCAAGGATGCTCTGGATATTCTGGCGCGCAGCTGCCTGGGGCAGAACCTGTTTACCTATCACAACGATTGGCGAAAAATGGGCGTCACGACCACGCATGTGTATGGACGGACATCGCCGTTTCAGATGGATGCTAATTTCGGCATTCCCGCCGCCGTAATGGAAATGCTGTGCGGGTCCACATCCGACATGTTGCGCATTCTGCCGGCACTGCCGACGGCATGGCCGACCGGCGAGTTTAGCGATATGCTGACCCGTACCGGCGCGCGCACATCGGCGAGCTGGGATATGGAGACCAAGACGATTGAACTGCAGCTGACTGCGCTGCGCGACAATGTTTTTGATATCAGGTTTCCGGGGGAAGTGGCCGAGCTGTCTGCCAGTACCCCTGACGCGGTGTCCGGTTCGTCGTACGGTCAGCGTTACCGTTCCGTGAGGATGATGAAGGGCGATGAATTGCAACTGAGCATTCGGCTTAAATGAGTAAAGTTGGAGAAGAAATAATGATTAAAAAAATGATATGCGCATTAACTGTTTTGTGTGCCGTGGCGGTACAGGCCGCAGAGACTCGGCCGAACATTCTGTTCATCTTTGCGGATGACTGGGGATGGGGGGATCTGAGCTGTCATGGACATCCGTATGTAAAGACGCCGAACATCGACCGTCTTGCGGAGGGGGGCACCGACTTCCACCGCTTCACGGTGGCCAGCCCGGTCTGTTCGCCAAGCCGCGCTGCGGTGATGACCGGTCACTTTCCCGGTCGCCATAATATCGACGGGCACTTTGCCACCGTTTCGAGTAATGAGCGGCGGAACATGCCGGACTGGCTTCCGCTCGACGCGCCATATCTGCCTCGTATGCTGAATGAGGGGGGCTATGCCACCGCGCATTATGGAAAGTGGCACCTTTCCAATGAAATGATTACCGACTCTCCTGCGCCGGGCGAATACGGCTACGATCACTATGGCGCGTTTAACTGTTCCGGTTCGCAGATGCCGTGGTTTGAAGATGCCATGAATACCATCGCCTTCATGGAGAAAAGTCAGGCAGCAGGGAAGCCGTTTTTCATCAACGTCTGGATGCACGAACCGCACACCCCGCATCATACGCTTCCGGAATATCGCTGGCGTTTCCAGGGATTGGAAGAGGGGGATAATATTTATGCCGGCATCCTGTCGCACGCCGATGATCGCGTGGGGGAAATTCTCGACGCACTGGATCGTTTGGGTTTAGCAGATAACACGCTGGTAATTTTCAGTTCAGATAACGGACCGGCCGGTGCCAGTGATGAGCTTACGTTATCATACGACCCCGCAACCGGCGCAGGCTATGGCCGGGGTGCATCTAAAGGTACAACGGGGGGCAGAAAAGGCTATAAGGCATCGCTGTTCGAAGGCGGCGTCGGCGTGCCGTTTCTGGTTCGCTGGCCGGGCAAAGTCGCCGCCGGGAAGGTGGACGACGTATCGCTCATTTCCGCCGTCGACCTGCTGCCCACCTTTTGCGAAGTTGCTGGCGTGGAACTGCCGGAAGGGTACGAGCCGGATGGCATGAGCATGGTGCCGGTGCTGGAGGGCAACAAAGCGCCCGTTCGCGTAAAACCGCTCTTTTGGAAATATCCATCGCGCTGGCCGGCACGGGACACCAAGCCTGACCACTGGGTTTCCTTTGCGGTGGTGGATCAAACCTGGAAGCTGGTAGCCAATGAGGATCTCAGTTATGTCGAGCTCTACGACATCGCCAACGACCCCTACGAAGAAAATGATCTGAAGGAACAGCAGCCGGAAACCGTGGAACAGCTGATCGGAAAACTTAAAACTTGGCAGGGCACACTTCCGTCCAAACCTGAAGGCAATGTGTTTTCGGTGCTGCGCGAACAGGACGATAAATAATGAAAACGGTATTTGTTATCTCACTCGCGTTTGCTCAGCTGGCATTCGCCGCGCCTAAACAGAATATCATCCTGATCATGGCGGATGACATTGCCTATGATAACAATTTCGGGGCCTATGGCGCACGCGAGTCCTGGACGCCTAGACTGGATCAGCTGGCGAAAGAGGGCGTCATGTTTGAGCAGGCCTATTCCTGCCCCAAGTGCACGCCCAGTCGTGTGAAATTGATGACCGGGCGCAGCGGCATCCGGAACTACGAAGGGTTCGGCACGCTTCCGTCTGCGGAGATTACCTTTGCCCACATGCTCAAGCAGGTGGGATATAAAACGCATGTGGCGGGCAAATGGCAACTCGATGGCAAGGGGGGCACCGAAACGAGCGAGGCCGGTTTTGATTCGTGGTTCCTTTGGAATACCAATTTAGGGCGCGGCAGTCGCTACTGGGAACCGGACTTTGATGTGAACGGAAAGCACATCGTCTTTGGCAAGGATGAGTACGGCCCCGACCTCTGCGTAAAATCGATCATGGAATTTATCGAGAAGAATAAGGAGGGGCCATTCCTGGTCTACTATCCGATGCTGCTGGTCCACGGCCCGTTTGAGCCGACGCCCGACAGCGGCGTGCGTGAGCGTAAGGACTCGCAGAAAAATTTCGAGGACATGATCAAATATATGGATAAGTGCGTCGGCAGAATCCTCGATGGGCTCAAGGAATTAGGCATCGATGAAAACACGGTGGTAATTTTCTGCAGCGACAATGGAACGAACCGGGCACTCACCTATGAATCGTTCGGCGAAATCGTGGACGGAAAAAAAGGGGTGCCGCACGACCGAGGTACGCACTCCCCGATGATTGTTCGTGACCCAGTCAATATTCCCGCAGGGACGCGATGCGCCGACATTATCGATTTTTCCGATGTGCTGCCCACCCTGGCTGAAATCGGCGGCGCAAAGCTGCCGGAGGTCGATCTCGACGGCCGTAGTTTCTGGCCGCAGTGCAAAGGTGAAGCCGGCAACCCGCGGGAATGGATCTTCCAATACTACTGGCCGAAAAGCTGGGGCTGGATTCCCGACGAGCTGGGCGATGAAGAACTCATCTGGGTGCATAATCAGCAATACAAACTTCATGGCAACGGACTGTTTTACGATATCGTAAACGATCGCGAGGAACTCAGTCCCATCCCGCTGGAAAAACTCACGTCTGAGCAAACCGAAGCCTATGAAATGTTTAAAGCGGCTATCGCATCCAAGCCGAAAACAAATCCTGCGTATCAGGAAAAAATGAAAAAGAAGGCGAAATAATGAATCGATGGATAGGTACAGCAGTTATGGCGGTCGCGGTGCTTCACACCGTGCCGGTTCTTGGCGAAGCCGAACGGCCGAAACCCAATGTGGTGCTGATTCTGGCGGACGATCTGGGGTGGCAGGATGTGAAATGCTACGACGTTGATGAGCCATCGGCCTATGACACGCCGTATCTGGATGCGTTTGCGAAGAAGGGCGTCATGTTCTGGCAGGCCTATTCCCCCGCACCAAGCTGTTCGCCATCGCGCTGCGCCATCATGAGTGGAGACCACCCGGCGCGCTCGCAGAAAACTCACGTGCTGGGCGGCTGCCCTCCCCATGCGAAGAAGAAATCGGACGCCATGATCGACCCGTGGTTCAGCGGTCGCATGCCGGAGGATACCTTCACGCTGGCGCGCGCGATGAAGGCCAACGGATACACCACCGGGCACGCCGGCAAGTGGCATATCGCGATCAATCACAAAGCCTTCCCGCAACCCGAGGATGTGGGGTTCGATTATACGCGTTCTACCCGCGGTGCCCACAGCGGCAGCGGCATGAAGAACCGCCTCACCGGTTTTGCCACAACGGCCGAGGATGATCCGTATCGCCTGGATGAGAAGGGCTTCCCTTTTGATCAGAATAACGAGGACGCATTGACGTTTATTCGCGAAAATAAAGATAAGCCTTTCTTCCTGTACTACTGTACCTGGCTGGTTCACAGCCCGATGGTCACGCGGAACGAAGCATTGCTGAAAAAGTATGCCGAGCGCATGGGCGTCGAGCCAGGGCTCAAGGATGACAAGGGAATGAACGGGCAGAAAAATCCGTTTTACGGTGCCATGGTTGAATCGCTCGATTATTACGTGGGTCAGTTCCTTCAATATCTGGAAACGACGGAAGACTCGCGCTGGCCGGGGCACATGCTCAGCGAAAACACCTATATTATTTTTGCCTCGGATAATGGCGGCAGCAAGAGCTACACCGACAATACGCCTCTGGATCTGGGTAAAACGTCGGCCAAAGAGGGAGGCACCCGTGTGCCCATGTTTATCGTTGGGCCGGGTATTGCGGCGGGTGTGCAAACGGATGTGCTGGTGAACGGTCTCGATTTTTATCCGACGATTCTTTCGCTGACGGGATCGGAGCGGCCGAAGGATAAAAATTTGGACGGATGCGATATCGCGCCGTTACTGCTGGATGATCCGACCGATCCATCGTTGGTGAAACAGGCCAATGGTTCAGTGCGTGACTCGATGATGTGGCACTTTCCTCATGGCCGTTCCAAGGAAAGCACACTGATTGTCGGCGACTATAAACTGATTCATAACTACGATCATTTGAATAACGACGGCACGCCGGAGCTTGAACTCTTCCAGCTGTATAAAACCGAAAATGGGAAAAAGGTGCGGGTGGATATTGAAGAGGCCCATAACCTGGCCGCGCAGATGCCCGAAAAGACGGCCGCTCTGAATCGCCAGCTCACGGAAATGCTGACCGGAATGCAGGCGAGCTATCCCTACTACAATCCGGAAAACAAAGACCTGCCCGGGCAGGATTCGGTCTGCTCCGTTCAATCCCATAAAGAAACAGGGAATACCGCAGTGTTCACTTTCAAGGAAAACGGCGCGGAAATCGTGCGGGCCGATCTGATCTATACGCTCAACGGCGGTGAAGAATATGAGGAGTGGTTCCGGGCTCCGGTAACACTGAGCGGCACAACGGCATCCGTCGAGCTGCCCGCCGGGACGACGCACTATTACCTCAACCTGGTCGATGAAAATAATTTTCTGGTGAGCTATCCCGAGGTCATAGGGAGCCGGGGGGATTATTCGAAGCAGGCGTTAGCCGCTAAATAGGATGATGAAAAATATGAAACAGATCATTGGGTCCATGTTGGGCATTTTCGTGATGGTAAACGCCTATGCGCTGGAGCCGCTGAAAGGTGACGGCGATATTGAGGTCAAGAAGTCCGTGGATAGCCCGGGCAAAAAGATGCTCAATGTTTTGTTCAAGCAGACACCGCAGGGTGGGGTGTACTTTGACTTCTATTTCCCCGATGAGGATACGCGTTCGGAAAAGCCGGTGGTGATTTTTATCCACGGCGGCGGATGGGCGGCCGGTAATAAAAACAAGGCGGGATCCGGCTCCTTCAATGTCGTGCACCGGGCGCTTTTAAAGGAGGGCTTCTGTGTGATGTCGGTGGGCTATCGGCTGGTTGACAAAAAGAACGGAACCACGACGATGCGGGACTGCGTGATCGATTCGATGGACGCGCTCCGTTTTCTTTCCGCCTACCGGAAAGAGCTCGGGATTGATCCGAACCAAATCTATACTTTCGGCGATTCGGCGGGCGGGCATCTCGCCCAGATGGTCTTGCTCGCACCGCCGGACAGCTTGCAAGGCGATCCGGAGCTTGCGAAGTATTCCTATAAAACCGTTGCGGGTGTTTCCTGGTACGGTCCCTGCGATTTCCAGGATCCGGAACTGTTTAACGGAAGTACCCGCTTTGCCGGTCGGATTATGGGGAAAGATGCGCAGCCGGAAGATAAAGACGCGCGCCACCGCGAAATGAGCCCAGTCACGTATCTGACGAAGGAGAGTCCGGCGCTGCTCATGGTTCAGGGGGATAAAGACACCACCATTCCGGTGAAACAGGCGTACCGTATGCAGGTGGCCCTCGAGACCATCGATGCCCCGGTCGAGATTCTGATCGTCAAGAATGCGGGGCATAATTTCCGGTCGGTGGATGCGCCGATCGAACCGACGCGCGAAGAAATCGAGGAACAGACCATTGAGTTCTTTTTGACCGCTGGAACAGGGAGATAGGCATGAAGAGATTATGGTGTGTTTGCGTTGTTACATCCGCTTTAGCGGTGGCCATGGTTTCGGCAGAACCGAAGAAGCCACCTGTGGTGAGCTCGTCGAAACCAAACATCCTGCTTATTATGGTGGATGATATGGGCTATTCGGATATCGGGTGCTACGGCGGGGAAATCCAAACGCCCAACATCGACTCGCTGGCGGAAAACGGGGTGCGGTTCCGGCACTTTTATAATAACGCAAAATGCGGCGCGAGCCGGGTCAGCCTGCTGATGGGGCGTTCTAATATTGAAGCCTCCCAGCGAAGCTATGCCAATCCAACCCTTGGAAATGTGCTGCAAAGCGCGGGGTATCACACGTATTGCTCGGGGAAAAACCACTCCTCGGTGAATCTTTTTGAACGAGGCTTTGATCATTATTACGGGCTGCGGGACGGGATGTGCAACCACTTTAATCCCGGCCTGCAGCGGGAAGGTGAACCCGATCCGAAAAGCAAGAAGGACTCGCGTACCTGGTGCGATGATGCGCTGACCTTTGAGACCTCAGATCCGGCGTATCAGCATTATTTCCCCAAAGGGTTTTACACGACCGACGCCTTTACCAGCAAAGGGCTTGAATACCTGAACGAATGGGAAAAGGAAAAGACCGGAAACCCTTTCTTCCTCTATCTGGCCTACACCGCTCCGCACGATCCGCTGCAGGCCTGGCCGCGGGACATTACCAAATATAAAGGTGTGTATGATGCGGGGTACGGCGCGATCCGGCAGGCACGCTATGAGAAGCAGCAGGCGATAGGACTGCTGGATCCGGCAACCTCTCCGCTCTCGCCGGCAACGCATGAAGACTGGTCTTTGCTGAAGGCCGATGAACAAGCCGAGCGGGCGCGAATCATGGAGACCCATGCCGCAATGATCGACTGCATCGACCAGCGAATCGGAGACGTGATTCAGAAGCTCAAAGCCATGGGGGTGTATGAAAACACCCTGATCCTTTTCTGTGCGGATAACGGGGCAGAAAAGATAGGGCCGGGGAAGGCTGCTGAAGATATAGGTACCCTCGATACGTTTTACGCGATCGGCAGGGACTGGAGTAATGTGGCCAACACGCCGCACCGGATGCATAAGCTCAGCGCCTACAATGGCGGCTCACGAACCCCCATGATTCTCCACTGGCCGAACGGCATCAAGAATCCGGGGCGATTTACGGATAAGTTCGGACACCTCTACAACGTCATGCCGACCCTGCTGGAGCTTTCCGGCGCGGAATACCCGGAAACGTTCAATGGCGTTTCCGGTCGTAAAATTCTCGGGGACAGCTTTGTGGATGTCCTCTACGACCAGCCGATCACGCATCAGGACACCACCTACATGAATCGGGGCGGACAGGCGTTCATCATTGATGGCGGCTGGAAGCTGGTAACGGAAAACGGCAAGGACTGGAGTCTGTATAATCTGAACGAAGAGGAAACAGAAATCACCGACCTCTCTAAAAAAGAGCCGGAGCGATTCCGCACACTGCTTGCAAAATACCACGCCTGGAGAGCCTCGCTTAAATAGCCTTAAACAAACTGCCGGGGAAAAGTTGATGCATATATTTTTTAGATCGCTGTATTTCATCCTGATGGGGCTGGCTTTGCCGGGGATGGTTTTGTCCGCATCGGAACTTACGTTCGACGGTTCCGGCCGTCCGGAAAAGCTGGTGCTGGGCGATAAAGATTTTCATGAATCCGATTCTTCCGAGGGCTTTGTGTTGCGCCATTCAAAGGACGGTGAGGAAACGGAGATACCTCTGAGCAAGATCATCGTTTCACGTAACCGGTTCCGGGTTGCCGCCCCGGAAGGAAAACCGAATTTTACATTTCAAATCGATGCCTATCCCCATCATCTGGCACTCCATTTACTGGATGTGCAGGGGATCGGAACGGGGTTGGATTACAGCTTGAGTCTTCAGCTAGAATCGGAAGAAATCGCGGCTTATAGGCTAAATGATCTGATGACGGCCCGGGGAGCCGTTAGACGAAATAAAAATACCGAGCTGACCTGGCCAACGCTTTGGGCAAGGCCACGTGGTGATGGATCTCGCGGCAGCGTGGTGCTCTATGATAATCGGCTTACCGGCAGCGAGCTTGATGCGGTGTTGGCCGAGATTTGGTCGGCTCAGGCCGCGGCGGGGCACATGGTGAAGCCGACGGTTCAATCGTGGACCGAAACCGACGTGCTGGTGTGGGTTGATCGCTGGGTGGACAAATTCAGAACGATTGCCGTGGTGAGCGTGGATCCGGATAAGTCGGAAGCGGACCTCTATGAATTGACGGATAAATACGTGATTCCCAACCGGGTCAGGGCCCTTTCAGGCACTACACAAAAAATCCCGCACTGCAAATCAACGACTTACAGCAAAAAGCGTATCAAGTCGTGGAAAAAAAGTTGAATTTGAGCGTTTTCCAACGACCTAATAAGAAACTTGGGTTAGGGTATCCAGTAGATCGTATTCCTTTTAATCCGACGACCTCTTTTTAAAAACATGTATCTGCGAGAGAGGGTAATTTCCAAAACGTTCGCCTGATTAGCATCAATGAGCGGTTTCGTTCCAGGGTGCGGGTTATATAAATGCTTTTTTCCTCCCTCTTTCCAGTCATTAGAAAACCTGCCCTGTCAGGGCTGCATCTGCTGCATGTTTCGGAATAATCAAAAAATGGTATATGGTGATCATAGTTATCGGGTTTAGGCGCGCCTAAAAAAATAATGAATAGCGTTGACCTTAATTAGATAATATCTAAATTCGCATGCAATTTAAGCCGGGAACGAAAAATGGCGGATTGTCACGAAGATGTAAAAAAACGGATGAATGCTTTGTACAACATGTTGATTGAACATGATGGATACGGCGAGATGTCGATTGATTTCAAGATCCTCAAAAAGGGGCAGAAGGAAGTCATTATTCGTTGTGGGAAGCAATATCGCTATGTGGTGGAAAGTTCCAAGAATTGTTTGAAGGGCTAATTGCTGTCGGGGTGGCCCCGAGGCGGAATGATAGTAATTTAGAAAGCACTGCGGTCCTGTGAGTGGACGCTGTTTTTTTAAAGGGAAAAATGAAAAATATTAAGGGAATGGTGTTGATTGGCGCATTGATTGCGATGTGTGGAAATGGATATGCGCAAAGCGCGGAAGCGTTTGAAAAGGTGGGCGCAATGACCCAGAAGGGAGTTGAATCTTTCGAATGGGGGCTGCTTTTTGAAGCAGAAGGGTATTATGCAAAAACGGGCGATGCTTCTGAAAGCGATATAACCCTTGCTACGGTTGAATTTGTTGCCGAGACAATGGTTACTGAATGGCTGGGCACTCACGTTGGTCTGCTCTGGGAAGAGGACGACACCGATCCATTTGCGCTGGATGAAGGCTTTATCTCTATTGGAATCGATTATTATACGCAGCTTGGAAAGTACTATTTGCCGTTCGGTAATTTTGAAACGGCCTTCATCTCCGATCCGCTGACGCTGGAACTGGGGGAAATCAACAAAAGCTCTGCTCTGATTGGGTATCGTAATAATAAATATTTCGATGTCAGTGCCGGCGTTTTCCAGGGCTATGATGAAGACGTTATTCAATGTGGCTATGGGGCCGTTAATGCCTTTATCGGTGAAACAGCCGTTGTCGGTGCCTATATTTTGTCTGATATTCTCGAAACAGACGGGTTTGCAGATCTGAAAGCGGACAGCGAATCCGGTGCGCCCGGGGCAGGGGTGTTTGCAAATATTTATCTCGGCGCTGTGATGTTAAATGCGGAATTCATCACGGCAGTTTCTGATGTCACGTACTTTGGTATGGACTATCAGCCCATGGCCTACAATATCGAAGGTTCCGTCAGTTTTGCTGAAAAATGGCTGGCCGGTCTGAAGCTCGAGGGCTCTAGCGATTTCATGAATGAGGGCGTAGATTCGACGGGTAATGACATTGTTGACAGCCTGGGTTTCTTTCACGAAACCGGTGTTGGCGGCGTTGTTTCCTATGGCTTTCATGAGAATGCGAAGATCGGTCTGGAATACATGAGGCTGATCGATAAAGACGCGGACGACTCGGATCTGATTACCGTTCAGATCGCATTGGAAATTTAATTTAGGATAGTGAGGACGAAATGAAGCTCAGAGCAATGAAAGTTGGTTCAATTGGTGCAGTCTCGAAATTTACAACGTCGGACCCGCAATACCGCCAGAAACTGCTGCGTATGGGATTGACCCGTAGCGCTGAATTTAAGGTGGTACGGAAAGCTCCGTTTGGAGGCCCGATTGAAATCGAGGTCAAAGGCTCTCGCTTGGTGCTTCGTTCTGATGAAGCCGATGCATTTGAGGTTGAAACAAAATGAGTAATTTAAAAATTGCCCTGGTGGGTAATCCAAACAGTGGAAAAACCACCGTTTTTAATGCGCTGACGGGCTCGAAGCAGCAGGTCGGAAACTGGCCGGGTGTTACCGTCGAGCGGGTTGTCGGACAGTTTTGCCACTGCGATTCCACGGTAGAGGCCACTGATTTACCGGGGATCTATTCCTTCTCGGCACTTTCTCCCGATGAAGAGGTCGCTCGGGCGCATATTCTGTTTGATACGCCCGATGTGGTGGTGAACGTGATCGATGCCTCGAATCTCGAGCGCAATCTTTATCTGACGACGCAGTTGCTGGAAATGGACGTGCCGGTTGTTGTTGCGCTGAATATGATGGATATGGCCAAGCAACGCGGTATTCGGATTGAGCTTGATCATCTGGCAACGCATTTGGGTTGTCCGGTCATCCCTCTGGTTGCCTCGAAGAAGAAGGGGATTGAAGAGCTTCAGTCCGCGATATGCCAAATCAGCAAAACGGGGCATACGCCCGGTGTACGCGTCGCCTATGAAAAGGATATCGAGAAAGTCCTCCAATCCTTGGAAATCAGTTTGGGCGATGTTGCTCTCACGAAAAAAGTATCGCCGCGCTGGCTTGCCATTAAACTGCTCGAAAAAGATGACCTGGCAAGAGACATCATTGGGGCTGACGAAGCGTTGTTGCCAGACCTCAATCAGCAGCTGAAAAAGGTGGAGCGAATCGTTGGCGAAGATACGGATATGATCATCGCCGATGGGCGCTACGGTTTCATTCACGGCTTGGCACGCGATGTGACCGCAGGGAGCGATAAAGTCCGGAAAACCTTTTCCGATATCGTTGATAAAGTCGTTCTCAACAAGGTGCTCGGTTTCCCGATTTTCTTTTTTGTGATGTATCTGGTGTTTGCCATCACGATTAACGTCGGCGGCCCGTTCATCGACTTTTTCGATGGCCTTTGTGGAACCATTTTCGTGGATGGTTTTGCTCACCTGCTCAATGCCATCCACACCCCGGAGTGGTTGGTGGCCATTCTGGCAGAAGGTATTGGCGGAGGTATTCAAACGGTATCAACCTTTATCCCGCCAATCTTTTTCATTTTTCTGTGTCTATCCTTTTTGGAAGACTCGGGCTATATGTCGCGAGCGGCCTTTGTGATGGACCATTTTCTGCGGAAAATCGGTTTGCCGGGAAAGGCCTTTATTCCAATGATGGTAGGCTTCGGCTGTAATGTGCCGGGTATTATGGCAACGCGGACACTGGAAAGTCATCGTGACCGGATTCTCGCGATTCTGATGAATCCGTTTATGTCGTGCGGCGCCCGTCTTCCGGTATACACCCTGTTTGCTGCGGCCTTCTTTCCACAAAAGGGCGGGATTGTGATATTCGGGATTTATATGATCGGCATTGCGCTGGCCATTGTGACCGGCCTGCTGTTCAAGCGGACCCTTCTAAAAGGCGAAGCCTCCAGTTTTGTGATGGAACTCCCGCCGTATCATATGCCGACCTTCAGCGGGGTGATGTATCATACCTGGCACCGATTGAGTTCCTTCCTGATTAAAGCCGGGAAGGTAATCCTGCTGATCGTTGCCGTTCTCGGATTTCTGAACTCGATGGGAACCGACGGTTCGTTTGGTAATAACGATTCAAAGAGCTCGGTGCTCAGCGCCATGAGTCGGGCTGTTACACCGGTTTTCCGACCGATGGGAATCGAAGATGAAAACTGGCCGGCCACCGTTGGCCTCTTTACCGGAATTTTTGCCAAAGAGGCCGTAGTCGGAACACTTGACTCCATCTATGCCCAGCTGGAATTCCAGGAAAATGAGGAAATCACCTCCGAAGAAGCTGCGCCGACGTTTGATTTCTGGGGCGGTATCATTGCGGCCTTTGCAGCCATTCCGGAAGGATTCGAAGGATTCTTTGATGGGCTGAAGGATCCGCTTGGTTTGTCGGGGGCCATGGACGAACTGCATGATACGGATACGAATCAGTATTCCACTATGGTTGCGCGTTTTGGCGAGCACGGGCCACAGGCCGCTTTTGCCTATCTGCTGTTCATTCTGATTTATGCTCCATGCGTTGCCGCACTCGCGGCCATTGCCCGCGAGATTGGAATGAAGTGGATGATATTCGCTGTCACCTATCTCACGGTACTGGCGTGGGTCATTTCCACGGCCTATTACCAGTTTGCAACCTTCAGTGCACACCCGGCTTCTGCAGCTGGCTGGCTGGGGCTATGCGCGGGAATTCTGATTACGTTCTATATCGGTCTGCGATTGGCGGGCGACAAAGCCGTAAAAAATGCTTAGTGGAATTCTAAAACTGCTTAACGAGCGCGAGGGGGCTCTTTCCGTACAGGAAATCAGCCTCGCGCTCGATATTGAGTCGAGCGCGTTGCATCCAATGCTTGGAATGCTCGAGCAGAAAGGACGCATTGTGAAAGTGGAGCTGCCCTGCGGCACCGGCTGTGCCGGCGGCTGCACCAAAGCCGACTCGATGACGTTCTATAAGCTGAAACGTGAGGCGTGATTTCTATTGATGGATTTCCAGGCATTGGAAAAAAATCACGCCTCACACCTCACGCCTCACGCCTATTGCATATCGCTGAGGTGAAGTTCGAGTGCCCGCACAGAGATCAGAATTTCATGGATTGAGGCTCCGAGAGAGGCGATCAGTAACAGCAAAGCCGCGCCGAAAACAATCTCCGCTGTTCCGATCCAGTTTACATAGATCAGGAACATGCAGAGCACACAAAGCAACAGGCTGCTGACGCCCAGCACCTGCATCGCCCGGATTAGATAGAGCCGCGTACGCAGGTTTTCAATCTGCTGCCGTAAAACGTCCTCCGGATTATTCCGAAACGTTTCATGCAGCTGCCGCACCAGTGCCGCGTACGAAAGAAACCGGTTGGTATAGGCCAGCAGGATTAACGAGATGGCGGAAAAGAGCAGGGCGGGCGTGGTCAGTGTTAAATGGTTCATCGTATTTCCTGTTTTAGGGAACGTGTTCTCGGGGTTGGTGTATTTAGATAGTTAAAGATCAGTTCAAGAACTTGTTTTCGAATCGATTCCTTTTCGTTGAGCAGCTGATGTCTTGCTTCGGGCAGCATATGGATTTCCGGTTGAGCAATCTTTGTTTGCAGAAACTCCAGATTATAGTTCCAGTCGACAATATCGTCATCCGTTCCCTGGATAACACAGAGGGAGCCGGGCCATTCCGGATAGGCATGCGTCTTTTTTTCCCAGTGGTAGAGGGCACCTAGATATTCATAGGACAGAATGCTGCTGTGCAGGGGGTCCTGCTTCACAAAGGCCAGATAGTCCTCGTCGGAAGAGTTTTTTTTGTCCCGCCGGCGAACAGATTTTGTGAAGGGTTTGGAAATGGTGTATCCGAATTTGGCCCAACCCCAGTGCGTGTGTCGGATTAGCGGTGCGAGAAAAACAATCTTTTCAAAGGTGGTGTCATCCGTGTCGTACAGGTCCGCCAGCGTAATCGAGCAACCGGTACTGTGGGCGATCAGGTGGAACGGCCGGGGAAGCACCGGTTCTGCGCGGGTGACAATATCGTTCAGCTGTTTTGCGCAGAGTTCAAATTCGCCGGTATCCGTGGGAATGCCCGAAGAGAGACCGTGCCCCGGCAGATCCCAGACAACAATGGCGTAGTTCTGTTTTACGCCTTCGTGAATCAGCTTCGCAAGAGTGCCCGTGTGGTCAAAATATCCGTGCAGCAGAAAGAGACTTCCGCGCGGGTTTTCCGGCAGATAGACGTGAACTACCAAGGTTTCGTTTTCAGATTCAACCGTTCCGAAATAGTGTTTCGTGCCGGGCAGGTTTAAATCGTAATACTTAAAATAGGTCTGAATGGATTCTGTCGGGCGGTACGGGATGCCGAATTCCAGAGGTTGGATATCTTCTTTAAGTTGTTTCCGGTCGAACGCGTTCCAGTTGGGTTGTTCGGTGCTGGAACGGAAATAGGTACATCCCTGGAGCAGGGCGAAAAACGGGATGAGTTTGATTAGGGGGCTCATTTTTTGTATACGGACAGGATGTGTGTTTTGTCTGTATAATAGGGATAACAAGCCGTTCTGCACGTTCATTCTGGTCCATAAATGCCAAATGGTTCCAACGAACCCGCTGAAAATACTTTGTTTGTTTTCCAAGGTGTGGAACATTGCCGCCATGTATCTGAGTATGGCTATTTTAGGGGGCTTCATTTTTGTCTACAGCGTCGTGTGCGGCAAATTGGAACGCACGCCGGTAAATGGGGCACTGGTATTTCTGTTGTTCGGTTTGCTGGTCGGACCCGTCGGACTGAGCGTGCTTACGCTGGAGGTGAATGCCGACGCATTGAGCCTATTGGCGGAAATGACCCTCGCGCTGCTGCTGTTCACCGATGCCGCCAACGCGGATTTAAAGGTGCTGGGAGAAAACTATAAAATCCCGCAGCGCCTGTTGCTGATCGGTCTCCCTTTGACCATCGTGCTGGGGTTTGCCTTCGGCAGTCTGCTTTTCGGTGCACTTTCTCTGTTTGAAGTGGCCGTGCTGGCCATCATACTGGCGCCCACCGATGCCGCGTTGGGAAAACCCGTGGTCACGAATTTGGCGGTGCCCGGAAAGATGCGCGAGGGCCTGAACGTGGAAAGCGGCTTGAACGACGGAATTTGTGTGCCGCTGCTCTTTATTGCCCTCGCGTTGGATATCGGAGTGGAAGACGATATGAGCACGCCGTATATGGCGTTAAAAGAAGTGATGTCCGGGATCGGGATCGGAATGGCCGTGGGGTTGGGATTAACCTTCGCGGCGTATTGGATACTGAAGGCATGTGTTGCCCGGGGGTGGGTTTCCGAAGTCTGGAGCCAATTGCCGGTGGTGGCCCTCGCCCTGTTATGCTTTTCAATGGCCCAGCTGCTGGGAGGCAGCGGTTTTATTGCCTGTTTTTGCGGAGGGCTCCTGTTCGACCGCATTGAGCGGCGGCATAAAAAACCACTGCTAGTTGCAGCCGAGGGGATGGGGGATACACTCGCGCTCATCACCTGGGTCCTGTTCGGCGCGCTGGCGGTGGAGCAATCGCTTCATGCCTTCACCTGGCAGATCATATTCTACTCGGTTCTCAGCCTCACCGTCATTCGAATGCTGCCCGTCTTTTTGTGCCTGAGCGGATTGGGATTGAGCGCGGGCCAGAAACTGTTCATGGGATGGTTCGGACCGCGCGGTCTGGCCAGTGTTGTATTCGCCGTCATTGTGCTGGATGCCAAAGTGGAACACGGTCACACGATTGCCCTGACAGCTCTCTGCACGATCCTGTTGAGTATTCTGTTACACGGACTCAGTGCAAATCCGGTGGTGAGGCGGCTCTTTGGTTAAAGCGGGCTTAAGCTTTTACGTAGGCCGCCGGTTCGCGGTAGGTCGAGTCCCAGTTTTTAAAGACCGATTCGAGCCCTTTCGAACGGAGCATTGCACAGAACTCTGGAATGCCGCGCTCGTCGCTGATCGAAAACTGCTCGGTCGATTCCTCTGAATCATCGCTATAGCCCCCGACCGTGGTTTTGCTGGCAATGCTCATCTTTGAAATGCCCACGCCGGCCATGCCGTCGCGAATGCGAGCGGGCTCGCGGGTTGAAAGCACGAGTGGAATTTCGGGGAGGCAGATCCGCATGGCGAAAATATATTGCGCCAGCATTTTTTCATCGACGGGAAAGTCCGCCTGAAAGCCGCCCATTTGCGGGCGAATGCGGGGGAAAGAAACGGAGACGCCTGCCTGCCAGTAGGTTTTCAGTAAATATTTTGCATGGCGATAGACACAAAGCATATCGAAAGCTGGATCCGCCAAGCCGAGCAGGGCTCCAATGCCAACGGCCCTGAACCCGTTTTTCAGCGCGCGGTCCGGCGCATCCAGTCGGGAATGGAAATCGCGTTTATCGCCCCAGCGGTGCATTTCTTCATAAACCACCTGATCGTAGGTTTCCTGATAAAGCGTTACGCCCGTGCAGCCTGCTTCGGCCAGCTCGTGGTATTCACTTCCAGACATTGGAAAAACTTCAATGTTCACGTTGTGAATATATTCCGCCGCAATGGATATGCAGTCCTTCAAATAGGGAACATCCGCCTCCGGCATCCGCTCTCCGGTCAGTAGCACCAATTCTTCCAGATGCAGGGCCTGGATGGCTTCCATTTCGTGGCGTAGCTGCGGTTCATTGAGCACCGCGCGTTTGGCCCGCCGGTCAGCGGCCAGTCCGCAGTATTGGCAGCCGCCATTGCAGAAGTTGGAAAGATAGAGCGGGGTATAGAGCGAAATCGTCCGGCCGAAATGCCGCTTTGTAATCGACTGCGCACGCTGCGCCATCAGCTCCAGAAATTCCCCCGCAGCGGGAGAGAGCATCAGCGCCATTTCCCGTTCGGTCGGGTTCTCGGAAAGAATGGCGGCACGGATGGCCGCTTTGTCCTCGCTTCCAGCCATTGGAAGCCAGCGTTCGGGATTAAGCCAGTCGGGAAGTGCTTTAGTCGTCATTGGTCAAAAAACTCGTTAAGGGTGAACTGGCAACAGCCACTTCAGAGGTCGGCATCAGGCCGGCGAGCCGGGCCGCGCGACCGGCTTCGACGCCGGTTTTGAAGGCAGCACCCATAGCCGAAGGATCTTCTGCGGCGGCGATAGCGGAATTGACGAGCACGGCATCGCACCCCATTTCCATGGCGCAGGCAGCCTCAGAAGGGGCCCGCAGACCGGCATCGACCACCACCGGAATATTTGCATCTCGGACGATGATTTTAATCATGTCGGCAGTGGAAAGTCCTTTTCCGGTGCCGATGGCCGCGCCCAGCGGCATCACGGCGGCGCAGCCGATATCTTCGAGGCGTTTGGCCAAAACCGGGTCGGCCGGTATATAGGGGAGAACCAGAAAATCCTGCTTCACCAATTCAATGGCGGCTTCGTAGGTTTCGATCGGGTCGGGCAGCAGGTGGTGCGGATTCGGATGAATCTCCAGTTTCACAAAGGGGCTTTTACTCAGCTCACGGCCGAGCATCGCGGCGCGGATCGCCTCTTTCGCATTCATGGCACCCGAGGTGTTGGGCATCAGCCGTACGGTTTTCAGTTCCGCCAGCGGTCCATATAGATCGTCTTCGGCCTGCGCGCGATTAAAACGACGCAGCGCCACGGTCACCAGCTCTGTGCCGGATGCCTTCACGGCCTCGATCATGGCCTGTGTGCTGGAAAATTTTCCGGTTCCCAGAAAAAGGCGGGAGCCCAGTTCCTGATCACCAACTTTTAAAATATCATTTGTCATAGTTAGTCCTTCGAGATTTGTTATTCGACATTCCTTGTTCTGCGGTTCCCTACCCACCGCCAACGAAGACGAGCATCTCGACTTCATCGTTTTCTTTTACGGTTGCGTTTTTCCAATCCTCGGAAGGAACGACTTCGCCATTCACCATCAGTGCCGTGTGGGCTTTATTGGCCCCAAGCTCTTCGAGCAGGGCATCAATGGTTCCATTGCCCGTATGCGTATGTTCTTCACCGTTTACAGTGAGTTTCATTCTGTTTCTCCACAAAAAAAGCGTTCCCGGAACCCGGAAACGCTGGAAAAATGCTCCACGCTTCCTTTCGCCGGCATGATCCGGATCAGGTTCAACGGGTATTATCTCAGCACATTCCAAACCTTGGAAAGGCACCCCGGGTGACTGGTTGAAGAAGTTGCCAGTGAAGGGGTTCGAAGTAAAGCGGGAAGGCGAAGAAATCGCAAGAGATCACGGAAAAACTCACGATCGTGAGTTTTTCCGTGACGCCATTTGACGGGTTTTTTAAAAATTGAATTTTTCTTGTTGCCGAGTCTTCCGGTTTTGCTATGGTACGCCCTCGTTTTTACCGAAGACCCCTTCGTCTAGTGGCCTAGGACTCCAGGTTTTCATCCTGGCAACACGGGTTCGAGTCCCGTAGGGGTCGCCATTTTTTAATGGTGCTTCGGAAAAAAACAGAAGACCCCTTCGTCTAGTGGCCTAGGACTCCAGGTTTTCATCCTGGCAACACGGGTTCGAGTCCCGTAGGGGTCGCCACTTTTTCATCCATCCTTTAACGGGATGGATTTTTTTATGTCTATTGAAATCCCGTCCTTTTTGACCTCTGCGCCGCGTTCTTTTTGAAAAGCGTGCGTGCGTGGTGTAAAACTACCGCTTTAATTGGAGATGGTGATGAGAAAATGGATCTTATGCTTGGTGTTGTTCCCGATACTTTCCGTGGTAGCTGATGACTGGTACACATGGCGAGGCCCGAACGGCAATGGAATATCCCAGGAAACGGGGCTGAATCCTGCAGGCGCGTCCAAAGTCTGGGAAACTGAGCTGGGGGTTGGTTATTCCTCGGTCAGTGTGAAAGACGGCCGGCTCTACACCATGGGGAACAAAGACGGTCAGGATATTGTCTACTGCCTGGATGCCAATACCGGAAAGGAAATCTGGACCAAATCCTATGCCTGTAAACCTGGCCAATACAAAGGCCCTCGCGCCACGCCGGTGGTGGACGGCGAAAATGTCTACACCGTCAGCCGCGATGGGGTTCTGATCTGTTTCAATGCCGAGTCCGGCGAAAAGAAATGGGAAACCGATCTGCTGGATGCAACCGGGAATAAAAATATACGCTGGGGCATTTCAACGTCGGCGGTGATTTATGACGGCCTCATTCTTTTGAACATCGGGGACTCCGGTACGGCCGTTGATAAAGTGACTGGAAAAGTTAAGTGGAAGAGTTCCGGTGCTCAGAGCTATGCTTCACCCGTGCTTTTCGAGCACAATGGTAAAACGCTGGCCGCTATTTTCAGTACGCCGGGGCTGCAGATCGTAGACGCGGGAACCGGTAAGCAGATCGCCGATTATACCTGGGAAACCAAATATGACATCAATGGGGCCGATCCGTTGGTGATAGGCGATAAGATATTTATTTCCTCCGGCTATGACCGCGAATGCGCGATGCTTGATTTTTCGTCCGGCAAGCTGAAGAAACTGTGGAACAGCGACATCATGAAAAACCAGTTCAGCAGCAGCATCTATGTGGATGGCTATATCTACGGAGTAGATGGCCAGACCAAGAAAAAAGGTTTTCTGCGCTGCATCGATGCTAAAGACGGATCGGAGCAATGGAACATGCGGATCGGTTTCGGCTCGCTGATCGCGGCCGATGGCAAACTGATGGCGCTTGGCGAAAAGGGTACGCTTCACTTTGTTGAAATAAACCCGAAGGAATGCAACGAGATTTCAAGTTTTGAAACCGGCCTCTCGCAGCTCTGCTGGACGCCGCCGGCCCTCGCCAACGGTATCGTTTATTGCCGCAACGACAAAGGAACGCTAGTGGCGATCGATGTTTCAAAATAAAACCATCCTGATATGCCAGTGTGCCGAACGCGGGTTGGTTAATGTAGACTCGGCCTCCAGCTGCGTTGCGCCCGAGGAGGCGGTCATTATTCCGGACCTGTGCCGAGTCGCCGCTGAAAAAAATCCAATCCTAGGAAAAGAATTTTCAGAGATTCATGCCTGCCATCCGCGCGCGGTCCGGGCCCTGTTCGACTTTGCCGGACACCCACTGCCGGATTCGGTAAAAGTTCACAACCATAGGAATCCAAAAATTCAGCCATCCAAAAATCCATCTCTTCAGTCTGACCCCGCCTGGTATCCGGTCATCGACTACGATCGCTGCACCAGCTGCGGTCAGTGCCATGAGTTCTGTCTGTTCGGAGTATATTCGACGACAGAGGATGGAAAGGTGGTGGTCGCGAATCCTGCCAGCTGTAAAAATAACTGCCCGGCCTGCGCGCGCATCTGCCCGGAGACGGCGATCATTTTTCCAAAGGTTGGAGAATCGCCGATCAACGGGGCGGAAATTACCGACGAAACCGAGCGTCAGGCTAACCTGAAAATCAACGTTGACGAAATTCTGGGGAACGATGTCTATGCCGCGCTCAACGCTCGGAAAGTAAAGCGGCAATCCCTCATGAATCAGAAAAAACTCGATCAGGCACTGGCAGAACGCCGGAAATGCTCTTCTTCTGAAAAAAGGATCTTTTAAATGGGTTTAGCTAAACGAATGTTAACCGAGCCGGATAAGCGGCTGCTCTGGAAGTTTGCCTATAACTTCGGTTATAAAGGCATGCGTTCGATCGAGAAGTTTCAGAAGCGTTTGAAACGTGATGAATATTTTCCGGCCTTCCTTTTTGTCTCGGTGACGAATGCCTGCAACCTGGCCTGCCAGGGGTGCTGGGTATCGCAGACGAATCCACCCAAAGAGATTTCGCCGGCCACGCTTGATAATCTGATTAATGAGTCCAAGGCCATGGGGTCCTATTTCTTCGGCATCCTGGGCGGGGAACCGCTGTTGTATGAAGGTCTTGATGTTTTCGAAAAACACCCCGACTGCTATTTCCTGCTCTTCACCAACGGCACCATGATTACCGATGGCGTGGCCAAAGAAATGCGACGCATTGGGAATATCAGCCCGCTCATCAGCATTGAAGGGCTGGAAGAAGTCAGCGATGTGCGCCGCGGCGGCGAAAGTGTGTACGAACAATCGATGATGGGCCTGGCGAACTGCAGGAAGAACCGGTTGGTGACCGGAGTCTGCACGAGCGTCTGTAAATCGAATATTGATGATCTCGCCAATAAAAAATTTGTGAACGATGTGGCTAAGCTGGGCGCGCACTACCTCTGGTATTATATCTACCGCCCGGTCGGTCCCAACCCCACACCAGAGTTGGCGCTGGATGATCAGCAGATCACCGACCTGCGCCGCTTTATTGTCGATATTCGCCAGAACGCCCCGATCATGATCATCGATGCCTACTGGGACGACAAGGGCGCGGCACTGTGCCCGGCCGCCGTAGGCATCGCCAATCATATATCACCCGACGGCTACATCGAGCCCTGCCCGCCGCTCCAGTTTGCCAAAGACAATATCGGCGACGGCACGGGGCTCTATGACATTTTTAACAACTCCGATTTTCTGGCGAAGTTTCGTTCCTCTTGCTCGGCCACCACGCAAGGGTGTATCATCATGGAAGAGCCGGAGATGCTGGCGAAATTTATAGAGCAGGAAGGAGCGGTCGACAGTTCCGGTCGCGGCACGCTCGTGCGCGAGCTGGGCTGCATGGGTTCGTGCGGCAGTCATCATCAGCCCGGGCAGGAAATTCCCGAGCGCAGCTGGGCCTACCGCTTCGCCAAGAAAAACTGGTTCTTCGGATTCGGGGCCTATGGATAATGAAAAAGGTTAAAAACAGTTTCGGCATTCCGGCGGCGCGGCTGGAACGGGATGCGCTGGCGCTTTCGGTGCGGGAATACGCCGCGACGCATAAGCTGGTTCCTCCGCTTTCCATGGAAGAGCTGCGGGACCATGCTGCCGGGATTGTTCCAAACACGGGAATGCTCGACTATGCCATGGTGCTGTTGAACAACGAAATCTGGTACGAGACCGTGGCTTCGGTACCCTATGAGCGACGTCTGCTGCTCTTGCCGCAATGTCTGCGCGATTTTAAAAACTGCCCGGCTCAGCTGGACGAATTCGGCCTGCTCTGCGAAGAGTGCGGCCGGTGCGATATTGGCGGGCTGCAATCCCTGGCCGAAGAGCTGGGCTATGTCGTGCTGGTGGCTGAAGGCTCCACCGTGGTTTCCAAACTGCTGGAAGGCGGGAAAGTGGATGCCGTCATCGGGGTCAGCTGCCTGAGTGCGTTGGAAAAATCCTTTCCGCATATGGCCGAGGGCGCCATCCCGGGATTGGCCATTCCGCTGACGGTGGATGGTTGCATCGGCACCGAAATGGATACTGATCATGTGCGGGCGGCCATTCAGCTGAAGTCTTCCAATGATTGGAAAAATCAGATGGACCCGAATGCGGTTCGCGAGCAGGTCGAAACATGGTTTTCCAATGATTGGAACTGTAAAACCAGAACTGAAGAAATGGCGTACGATTGGCTGGTCCGCGGCGGTAAACGCTGGCGCCCCTTCCTGCTGGCCAGCACCTACAGTGCGCTGAAAAACGGGACGACTGATTTTCCGGATGATGTCCGCAAACTGGCCATTGCGGTGGAGTGCTTTCATAAAGCCTCGCTGGTGCATGATGACATTGAAGATGACGACGACGTTCGTTATGGCGGACCGACCATGCATGTTCAGCATGGGCTCGCGGTGGCGATCAACGTTGGGGATCTGCTCGTCGGCGAGGGCTACCGCTGGATTGCCTCGGCCGAGTTGCTCGTACCGGAGCTGATGCGCGTCGCCGCCGGGAATCACCGGACGCTTTGCGTGGGACAAGGTGAAGAGTTGTATGGGTTGGCTGCGGATCAGGTGTTCAGCACCAATCAGATCATTGAAATTTTTCGCCGAAAAACTGCCCCGGCCTTCGGGGTGTCGCTATTGCTCGGTGCTGTGGCAGCAGGAGCGGCCGACGAGGTGCTCGATGTGCTGCAGCGCTTCAGCGAATCGCTGGGCGTCGCTTATCAGATTAAAGATGATCTCGAAGAATATATTTCCGGCGAAGCCGAAGACCTGCGGGCGTCGATCCTGCTCGCCATTGCAAACGATCAAAAGCCACTCGAACGATTGAGAAGTACCACGCCGAATCTCCGACATCTTTTCGATGAACTCATGGTGGTGGAAAAAGCTTCGCAGTTGCTCGAGCACTACAAAAACGATGCAGTCCGTTCCCTGAATGCATTGAACGATGCATCGCTCAAAAGCTGGCTGAACCGAATCACCTTTAAAATGCTCGGCGGGACCCCGTAAACTATGACTCCACTTGCAGACCGACTGATTCAATCCTCCGCCTGTTCCCGGCATTTTCTTGAAGAGCAATCCCTCGATAAGATGGCGGCCTTTGTCAAAGCCCGGCAAAATCCGGATGGCGGTTTCCGCGGGCGCGATGGGGAGAGCGATCTTTATTACACGGTCTTTGCCGTGGCCTGTCTGAAAACGCTGGGCTATCAGATTCCCGTCATAAAAATCTGGAAATTTGCGCGCTCGTTCGGAATCGGTCAAAAGCTCGACCTGGTGCATCTGGTATGCCTGATTCGGATTCGTACGGCGTTTCCCATGTTTGGATTCACGCGCCGCCGCCTTTTCCAGACCTTGGAACAACATCAGGCCGACTCTGCCTATGGCCTTTTCCTGAAACTTTTTGCGGAAGATTTTCGGGATCACATTTCGCAAACCGAAGTGGCCTTGGAAACAAAACCATCCGACCCAACTCCCAACCTGGCCGCCGCGCTGATTGTCGGGACGGATAATGCGGAGCAACTGGAAAAGGCCCTGCTGAAACGGGCCGTCGAAAGTGGCGGATTCGCGCCCTCGGATCAGATTGATATGCCGGATCTATTGTCCACCGCGACGGCCGTTTTTGCGCTCGTGAGCCGGGGCGTCAATATGGACGACTTCCAGAAGCCCTGCATCAAATACGCCGAATCCCTCTGGCGGGAAAGCGGCGGCTTTGCCGGTCATGCGGCGGATGAATTTGAAGATGTTGAATACACCTTCTATGCCCTGCTGACGATCGGCAGCCTCATTAAATCGATGGCGAAGGATTATGGAAATTGATCAAGCCATTCAAAACGCGCGCAGATGTTTGTTGGCCGAGCTGCTGCCGGAAGGGCGGTGGGAGGGCGAGCTGTCGTCCTCGGCGCTGGCTACGGCCGTGGCGTCTTTTGCGCTGAAGCTTGCAGGCAAAACCGAGCTGGCCGAACGCGGTTTCCAATGGTTGGAAAAAGATCGTAACGATGATGGCGGTTGGGGCGACAGCCCGGAGAGCCCGAGTAATTTCACGGCGACTCTATTGTGCCGATGTGCGCTGGATCTGGAAACCGGCGATCCCGAAAAGCTAAGGGCCGAAATCCTTCACTGTTATGGCGAGGACCAAACGTTCTCTGTGCCGATCCTGACGATGTGCATGCTGGCCGGAAAGCTCGGCGCGGACTGGGATGCGGTTCCACAACTGCCGTTTGAGCTGGCGGTTTTTCCCCATAAGTTTTACCGGTTCCTGAATCTGCCGGTGGTCAGCTATGCCTTGCCGGCTTTGATTGCCATTGGTTTGGTACGGCATAAAAACAAGCCGATAAAGTCGGCGTTCTATCGAAACGGGCTGAAGAACAACGTGCTGACTATTCTGGAAAATATACAGCCGGAGAGCGGCGGTTTTCTGGAGGCGGCTCCGTTGAGCGGTTTTGTGGCGATGAGTCTGATCGGCGCGGGATATAAGGATCATTCGGTCACACAGCACTGCCTGCGGTTTCTGGAGGAATCGGTGCGGGCAGACGGCAGCTGGCCGATTGATGTGAACCTTTCTTCCTGGGTCACATCGCTTTCTATCCGGGCGTTGGAAGGGGAGCTTTCCAATGATTGGAAAGAGCAACTTCGGGCGCATCTGTTGAAGACGCAGTGGAAAGAGGAGCACCCGTTTACGCATGCGGAGCCCGGCGGCTGGGGTTGGACGAATCATGCGGGCGGTGTGCCGGACGCGGACGATACGGCGGCCGCACTGATTGCTTTGCATCAGCTTGGGCAGACAGGAAAGTCTGCCGCACATGTGGAGCAGACTTTCCAGTCTGCTCAGAAGGGAGTTTGGTGGCTGATGGAGCTGCAGAATCGGGATGGGGGAATACCTACTTTTTGCAAGGGGTGGGGAAAGCTTCCGTTTGATCGCAGCTGTCCGGATCTGACCGCACATGCCATTCGCGCCTGGATTCGGTGGCGGGATCAATTGGATGAGAATTTTCAGGCCGCGATTTTCGATGCAATTCAGATTGGTGTGGCATACCTGGAGAAGCAGCAGCGGCAAGACGGTTCGTGGCTGCCGCTGTGGTTCGGGAGTCAGGCGAATCCGAAAGGCGAGAATCCGGTCTATGGAACCGTGCGGGTGCTGGAAGCCCTGACCGAACTCGATGAAAAGGAATTTCCAAAGGTTGGAAACATGAAGGCCGGCGGTTTCCAATGGTTGGAAAAACAGTCGCTCGATTCGCTCTGTATTGAAGAGCTGGCCTTGGTTGCGGGAATGACTGGGCGGGGTTTGGAGCTGCTGCTGGAAAAGACGCAGAATGGAACGGGCTTTCCGGCATCGCCAATCGGGCTTTATTTTGCGAGCCTGTGGTATTCTGAAAAACTGTATCCCATCATTTTTACCGTTGAGGCGCTGAAGCGCTGTAAGGAGCGTCATGAATTACATTAAGGGAATCTGTCACTTTGGCCTTTCGGTGTCCGATCTGGATGAGTCGATTCGTTTTTATATGGAGGTGCTCGGACTGGAAATGAGCGAACGGCGGGAGACCGATGCCTTCTTTCCGATCGGGACGGATGATGTGCTGGCGCTCATTCAGTTTCCGTGGGATGCGGAGCGGTTCGATGCGGAAGTGCGACCGAAAAATTTCGGTAAGGCCTTTACGCATTTCGGGCTGACGGCGGATTCAGCTGAAGCGGTATTTGCCTTTCAGGAACATCTGAAGAAACAGGGTGTGAAAATTGTGAAGGAAGCGTATGAACGGTGGGACGGGGCGAGTCTGTATTTTCTCGATCCGAATGGGTATACGCTGGAGTACATCTATTTTAATGCAGGGGGCAAAAAATGAAAGGATTGACGGTGTTAGTGGCGGGGCTGGTTTCGGCGGCTTGTGCGGAAGACTGGCCGCAGTATGCGGGGAGGAATCGCGATAATATTTCGAAGGAGATCGGATTGGCCGATTCATGGCCTACGAGCGGCCCAAAGGTGCTGTGGGAAACCGCCGTGCATGATGGTTATTCAGGGCCGTCTATTGTAGATGGTAAAGCCTATCTGCAGGACCGGGAAAACGACACCAGTCTGCTTCGTTGTCTGGACATGAAAAGCGGTAAAGACCTCTGGACCGTGAGGGTTGAAGACCCCGGCAAGATGAGTAGAAAATATGACGGCACCCGCGGCACGCCGACGATTGCTGACGATGCGGCCTATTTTGTGACCGGCTACGGCACCTTTGTCTGTGTGGACCTCAAATCACAAAAGGTGAAGTGGCAACACAGTCTGCTGGCGGATTATAATAACGAGCTGCATACGTTCGGGATTGCCCAGTCGCCTTTTCTCTATGGTAATATGGTGCTGGTTGCGCCGAACACACCGGTGGTCGGTGTGGCGGCTTATGACGCAAAAAGCGGCGAACGAATCTGGACTTCTAAAGGACTCGGTTTTCATGCCTATGCGTCCCCGCGGGTGGAAAAGGTCTGCGGTGAGGATATGGTGATTGCGCTTGGTTCGTGTGAAAAGCCGCCCCGTTCCAGGCGCCGCAGAAATGAGGACGAAGAAGCTGCCCCGAAAAAGGAGCTGGAGCCTAGCCATGTGGCGGGACTCTCCCCCCTGGATGGTTCGATTCTCTGGGACTACACGGGCTGGAGTTGTGAGGGCGCCATTCCCCATCCGGTTGCGCTATCGGATAACCGCTTCTTTATTACGGGCGGATATGATGCCGGCTCGGCGATGATTCAAATTATGAAAACTGCCGACGGGTTTGAAGTGAAGGAACTTTATAAAACGGACGAGGTCGGTTCGCAGCTGCATCAGCCGATTGCGGTCGGCGATCATCTGTTTATCGGCAGTAATTCCAACAGTCGGAAAGACGGACTTGCTTCTTTTTCGATGGATGGGAAATTGGTCTGGCGCACGAAGGATATTGATGATGCGCCGAATTTCGAGCGCGGTTCTTTCATTTTAGCCGATGGCAAGCTGATCTATCTGGATGGAAAAACCGGGAAGCTGCATCTGCTCAAAGCCGATCCGATGAAATATACCGAACTGGCCTCGGCCGATATGGTGGAACCGAACGATATGGCCTGGGCGCCGCTGGCGCTTTCTGAGGGTCTTCTGCTGGTGCGCGACTGGAATACGATGAAGTGCGTTGAGTTAAAATGATGCCATGAAGATCGTGCACATAGTTCCGGGCTCCGGAGGCACGTTCTATTGTCAGAACTGCATGCGCGACAGTGCGCTGGTTCAGGCACTCCGGAAGCAGGACATCGATGTGGTGATGGTGCCGATGTATCTGCCGATGTTCACGGACGGCGATCCGGTCGGTGACGACACGCCGGTGTTCTTCGGCGGCATTAATGTGTGGCTTCAGCAACAGGTTCCCTTGTTTCGCAGAACTCCGCGCTGGCTGGACCGAATGCTCGATTCCAAGTGGATGCTCAAGCGTGCGGCCCGGATGGAGGGCACAACCTCCGCTGCCGATCTCGGGCCGATGACGTTGTCGATGATCAACGGGACGGAAGGCAATCAGCGGAAAGAAGTGGAGCGGCTTATTGAATGGCTTGCTGAGCATGAAAAACCGGATGCGGTTCATATCTCCAATGCACTGCTGATTGGGCTGGCGGCGGAGATTAAGGCGAAGCTGGATGTGCCGGTGATTTGTTCGCTGCAGGACGAGGATTGGTGGCTGGATGAAATCAAGGCGCCTTATGATCAACGCTGCTGGGATGCGATTCAGTTACGGATTAAGGATGTGGATCGGTTTGTGGCGGTCAGCGCCTGGTTTGCCGAAAAAATGAGCGAGCGGCTGGGCATTGCGCGCGATCGGATTGACGTGGTGCATGTCGGGATTGATCTGGCGGGCTATGAGCAGGCGCCGCTCGCTTTTGATCCACCGGTGCTCGGTTATCTTTCGCGAATGAATGAAGCGCTCGGGCTCGATAAACTGGTGGATGCGTTTATTGAACTGAAAAAGTTCCAGGGTTTGGAAAATCTGCAGCTGCGCGCAACCGGCGGAGCGGTGGGAGCGGATCTGAAATGCGTTTCCAACCTTCGGAAAAAGCTGGCGAATGCCGGCTATGCCGATGATGCGGAGTTCATAGAAGATTTCTCGCGCGAGCAGCGTCTGGCTTTTTTACAGTCGTTGTCGGTGATGTGTGTTCCGGTGGAGCAGGGGGAAGCATTTGGGACCTACATTATCGAATCGATGGCGGCCGGGGTGCCGGTGGTACAACCGAATGTCGGTGCATTTCCCGAACTGATAGCGGCCACGGGCGGCGGTGTGGTTTATGACGACTTAGTGCAGACCTTGAAACAGTTGCTGACGAATCCAGAGCGGTCGCGTGAGCTGGGTCAGCAGGGTCGGGCATCCGTATTGGAATATTTCAGTATTGAGGCCATGGCGCAGAAAATGATTTTGATCTACTCGGAGACTTTAGCAAAATGATTTTGAGTAAAGTGATGCCATTACTGGTGTGTTCGATCGCGGTTTGTTCGGCGGACTGGCCGACCTATCACGGCGATGCGTCGCTTTCGGGCGTTTCAGATGCAACGCTTCCGGAGCAGCCACAGATGCGCTGGCGGTTGAATGCGGGCGGGGCTGTTTATGGTACACCGGTGTCGGATGGGGAACGGATCTTCTTTGCTGCGAAGAAGGGACGCGTGATAGCGGCCGACCTGAAAGGTTCCAATTGCTGGAACCGGGTATTCACCTATCAAAGCGATAGCGGACAGGAACGAACGGAGCGGTTCGATGCACCGTTGGTCTGTTCGCAGGGCGTGGTCGTGGCGGGCAGCGTGCGGGGCATGGTCTATGCCGTGGATGCCGCAACGGGGAACTATTTGTGGAGCTACGATTCGGAGGGGACTTTGATCGGCTCGCCGAATGTGATTGAGAAACAGTTGATCCTGCTCGATCAATCAGAGGGTTCGTTGCATGCGCTGGATCTGCTGACGGGCAAACTGCTGTGGAAGACGGATCCGATTGAACGGTGCGATGGAGTTCCAGGCATTGGAAACGATCATATTGTATTTGGCAGCTGCCTTGCGGCCTTTCATGTTTTTTCCAGAGAGGGGAAGCATCTGCGCAATATTGAGATTGGGGGCGATGCTCAGATTGCCGGCGGGGTTGCGGTGCTTGGTTCGCACGCATTCGGCGGAGCACGCGATGGCGGGTTGCTCTGTGTGGATTTAAATGCCGGTGAAATTATCTGGAGCAGCGATGAGTCGGATGAGGCGACTTTTTCAACACCAGCCGTTACGGAAGATCGGGTGGTATATGCATCGGACAACGGATTCATCTATTGTGCGAACCGAACGGATGGAGGGCTGATCTGGAAATATGATGTCGGGGGCGCACCGTATTCGCCCGTTGTTGCAGGCGATAAAGTGACCGTTGTTGCGGACGGGACTCTTTTCCTGCTGAAGCTGGCAACCGGCACAAAACTCTGGTCGAAAGAGGTGAGTGACGATATTACCGCGCCCGCAGTTATTTGTGATTTGCTTGTGGTTGGTGCTGATGATGGAACTGTTTCGGGCTGGGGGAGATCTTCAAGCGCTCGTGATAGCAATGTTTATGAATAGACATAATCGCATTCACTTTGTCGATACTCAGATTATTGATCGTACGGTTCATCTGAGCAACCGGAAGGTGCCTGAGGCCGTTGAGCGGACAATCGTCCAGTGCCTGGCCAAGCGGACATTCCAGTGTGAGACCTTTAATCCAGATCCGTTTGTCTATGGGTGTAAACTGCATCTTGCTGTTCCTTTCTTGTGATACAAGGAATGGTAATTAAAATCAGGATGAAATCAAGAAAGTAATAATTCTAATCCAGTTTACAAAAATAATTCAGATAAGATATATTAAGATAAGGATGATGTAACATGCTTATAATTAATCAGATAGAGAAGCGTTACCAAGGGAATACGGCTGTGCTGACAGGCCTTAATTTTAAGGTGGAACAGGGGGAATGTGTCGCCGTCGTTGGTGAGTCCGGATGCGGTAAAAGTACGTTGCTCAATATTATCGGAACACTGGATCAGCCAGATGCCGGCCGAGTGTTGATCGACGGAGTTGATCTTGCAGCCTTGAATGAAAAAGAGCTGGCCGCATTTCGTAATGAACGGATTGGTTTTGTTTTCCAGCTGCATCATTTGCTTCCACAATGCTCTGTTTTGGAAAATGTGCTGGTGCCTTCTCTTCTCCGTCCTGATTCAGCGGAGACACGAGCGATGCAATTGTTGAATCGTGTGGGCTTGTCGCATCGACTGGATCATCGACCGGGTCAGCTTTCCGGGGGCGAACGTCAACGGGTTGCGGTGGTGCGGGCTTTGATTAATGAACCCTCGCTCCTGCTGGCCGACGAACCCACCGGAGCCTTGAACGAGCGTGGCGCCGATGAGCTGATGGAGCTTCTGCTGGATCTGAACCGCGAAGAAAACCTCGCTCTGATTATGGTGACTCATTCGATGCGCCTCGCGGGCCGGCTGGACCGGGTTGTGGAAATGATAGACGGTAAATTAAAATGATGCGTTTAGTCCTTTCAGGATTACGGTTTTATTGGCGAAGCCATGTGGGTGTACTGTTGGGAACGGTGCTCGCTGCAGCCGTGCTGACGGGCTCGCTCCTTGTGGGCGATTCGGTGGATGGCTCGCTTCGGAAATTTGCGCTGCAGCGTCTGGGCCATATTCAATATGCCATGCATCTTCCCGATCGGCTGGTAGATCGCTCGTTGGCAAAAAGAATGGACGCAGACTGTGCTGCGGCCCTGCTGCTGCGCGGGATGGCATTGACGGATGAAAAGCAGATTAACCGGGTTCAGGTAATTGATGCGGAGGATTCGTTTTTCAAGGTAGCCGGCGTGGATCTTCAACTGCATCCCTATGAAATTGCGTTGAACAATAAGCTCGCCCAGGCCTTGGGCATTGGGATCGGCGAGGAGGTTTCGTTGCGGATGGAACGCCCGGGACTTTTGCCGGGAGAAGCTCCGCTGTCCGCTCAGAACACGGACCGGACCGTGCGCGGTCGTTTTAAAGTCGTGCGTGTGCTGGGCAATGATGAGCTGGGCCGGTTCGGTCTGGCGGCCAATCAGGTGGTACCGTACAACGCTTTCGTAAACTTCCAATGGTCGGAAGATGGGATGCCCGTTGAGGATAAAGCCAATCTGATTATCAGTTCAGGAGAAGATCCGACCGCCGTGTTTTCCAAGGTCTGGAACCCTGCCGACTTCGGTTTAACCTTCCGCGAGGAAAGCGGGGTGCTTCAGCTGGAATCGAGCGCCGTCTATCTGGAACCTGAAGTTGCGCGAGCTGCGCTCAGCATCCCGGGCGCAAAAGGTTCGCTGACGTATCTGGTGAATTCCATTTCATTCGGGGAACGGTCGACGCCCTATTCTTTTGTACTTGCAGAACAGAGCAATGCGTTGAAAGACGATGAAATTGTCATTAACCGCTGGTTGGCCACAGAACTCGATGCCGTCGTTGGTGATGTGGTTCAGATGAAATATTCCGAACTGGTGACCGGCTCGTTATTCGTTGAGCGCGAGCGCGACTTCCGGGTTGCGGCCATTATTGAGATGAAAACGCTGGAGCTGGACCGTAAGCTGGCTCCGCAGTTTCCAGGGTTGACCGATGTGGATCGTTGTACGGATTGGGATGTCGGCATTCCGATGGAGGAAGATCAGCTGGAGGATGAAGCGAATGAAGCGTATTGGAACACCTATCGCCAAACGCCGAAAGCAATCGTCTCGCTGAAAGCCGGGCAGCAAATGTGGGCGAATCGATTTGGCAGCCTGACTGGTATCCGATGGAAGAATACCGACTCAGTTGAAAATCAGTTTTTGGATTTGTTCGATCCGGCGGTGGCAGGATATCGATTTGTGCCGGTCCGCGAACAGGCGCTGGAGTCGGTTGAACATGCCATGGATTTTGGTCAGTTGTTTGTGGGCATGAGTTTTTTTCTGATTGTTGCGGCGCTGATGCTGACTGGGCTACTCTTTGTGTTCGGGGTCCAGAAACGTGCGGAAGAGATGGGGATTCTGCTGGCGTCGGGCTGGCGACCTTCCAGGGTTCGGAACCTGTTTATGCTGGAAGGGGGAATCGTGGCGTTTGCAGGTTCGCTCATCGGTTCGTTTGCAGGCATTTTTTATACGCATCTTTTGATCCTTGGGCTTTCCAACTATTGGAAAGGAGCGATTGCAAATTCATCGATCTCATTATTTGTGAATCCGGGGACCGTGTTGGTCGGAGCGGTTTCAGGATTTGTCTGCGCTTCACTTGCAATGTGGATTTCGATTCGCCGGCAGTCGAAACATCCGGCTCGGGAGCTGCTGATGGCGGACTTCCTGCAACCGCCTGATCCAAGGTTGCGGCGCGCCGGGCGGTTTGTGGCGCCGGTTCTTTTTGTGGTGACCTGCGGGGTGGTCTGTTGGGCGCTGACGGCTGAAATGCAAAGTGTGACCATGCCGTTTTTCAGTGCGGGCGGTCTGATGCTGATTGCAGGGATTATGCTTTGCCGCGATTTGTTAAGCCTGCGAGGCAGGCATCGCGTGATGAAATCGCCGGCAGGTTTGGCGCTGCGCACCCTTGCGCGTCGGAAAGGGCGGAGCTTAACTGTGATCGGTTTGCTGGCCTGCGGCTCGTTTCTGGTTTTTGCGGTTTCTTCGATGAAGGAGGATATTGTTTCGCATGCCGATGAGAAGTGGTCTGGAACGGGTGGCTTTGTGTGGTTCGGTGAATCAACTCTTCCGCTGAGAGACGGCTTGGACGGAGTGAACCTGCGAGTTCTGGACGGGGACGATGCGAGCTGTCTGAATTTGAACCGGGCCCGCCAACCGCAGTTGCTGGGAGTGGATCCGAGTGTCATGTCGGCCCGTCAGGCATTTATTCTGGACGACGATGTTTGGGAACTGCTGAAACTGGACCTGCCGGAAGGCATCGTACCGGCTCTGGTTGGTGATGTGGATACCGGGATGTGGGGGCTGGAAGCGAAGGTTGGGCCGGAAAAGGGCGATGTGCTGGACTATGTTGATGAGTCCGGGCGCGCGTTCAAGGTTAAGCTGGTGGGCTCATTGCCTATGCGGCTTTCTGTTTTTCAGGGCTCGTTGCTGATTTCGGAAAAACAGTTTATAGAGCGGTTCCCTTCGGAAGCGGGCTACCGCATATTTCTTCTGGATGAAAAGATTGAGGGGCGGCGCTATGAGAGGGCCGGGCTGGATTTGGTGCGCAGCGTGGATCGTTTGCTGGAATTCTATGCCGTTGAATCGACTTATCTGGCCATGTTTCTGGTGCTCGGTATCTTCGGGCTGATGGTGGGCAGCGCGGGCGTGGGTATTGTGGTGTTGCGGAATGTGCTGGATCGCCGGGGGGAGCTGGCGTTGCTGAAAGCGGTTGGTTATCGGAATGCCGACCTCCGCAAGCTCTTGTTTGTGGAGCACGGAATCCTGGTTGCCGCAGGACTGGCGGTCGGAATTATTGCGGCCGCAGTGGCGATGGTTCCGGCATTGTTCATATCTAAATCAGCTATTTCGATCGGGTTCCTGATCGGCCTCTTGCTGACCGTTGTACTTAGCTGCCTGCTCAGTCTATCGATCGCCGTGGGGCTCGCGCTGAAAGAAGATGTGCTTTCCGGTCTTCGGAATGAATAGTTCCAGGGCTTGGAACTATCCGTTGAGTATTTCTTCCAGAGTCTGGATGATTTCCGGCACATCTGCTGTTGAAACATCGGACAGCCAGATTTTCTGCGGATAGATCATGATATTCGGGCCGGCATCGCAGACGCCCAGACAGCTGGACTCGGAAACCCGTACCAATGGTTTCCAGCCTTTTTCCTGAACGGCGTCTTTCAGGATGGATTTCAATTCCGGGTCCGCATGGTTGCCGCAGGATTTCCGACCATCATCGCGGGTTTTATTGCAGATGAAGAGGTGGGCTTTATAGCGCGATACTTTTTTATTCATTCTCTGAAACTCCTGTACTGATTTGATATGCAGTAATAATGATCACCTATCCTTCAAAGGAAAGATTTTAGGTTGTTTTTTTAAAGAACAGATTGTGCTTGTTCGATTGACGGCATAAGGCCGAAGAGAGTAGTTTGCCGCAGTACATGCACAATTATTTGTATGTCCAGATCGGGGTATTTGTTTAAAAAGGGACTGCATGTTTGGTAAGCCGAGAGTTGTTAAAGAGAAAGAAGCGCCTCCACCGCCAGATGGAGTGGCAGAGATTGCCCTGTGTGTTTTCGATAAGAAACACAGGGTGAAGTATGCCTTCAGATCCCGCGACCATTCTGTTGTTAGCGGGGATGCTTTTAATGTACTCCGTGATCCGCAAAAGGCATTCGATAACAGCGTACTGGCGGAAGCCGTTGCTTCGAATACATCAGCATTGCTGACTTTTACGTTCGGGGATGGCGTTGCCAAATATCTTTCTGTGCTGCCGTATGAGCACAAGCCCGGAAAAATATACTATGCCTGTCTTCAGATTTCTGTTCAGAAAGCGGACGATGAGACCGGCATGCCGGCGTATATCCGTGCTTTGCGTGAGGGACGGGCCTGTCTATTGATTGCAGATGCCGGAAAAACCATCGTTTCCGTGAGCGCGAATATACCGGAAGCATTTGGATATTCGCGCACTGCTCTCGAGGGACTGCAGCTTTCGGATCTGTTCGGCCCTGCCGATCTGAATATGATTTCCTCCTGTTCTCCAAATACCAATGAGTCGATTCTCAGCTGTTCGTTCTCGTGTCAGGATCAGTCGCGGCGCGATGTGGAAGTTAAAAAATATTCAACCACGGATGGTTATGTGCTGTATACCATTTGCGATGTTACACGGGCGCAGTTGAATGAAGAGATTGCCGCTGTGACAACGCGAGAGCGGCGACGGATCGGCCAGGATCTGCACGATTCCATTGGTCAGCTGCTAACGGGCATCAGCCTGCTGAGCCGTTCACTGGCGAACAGTCTCCTGCGAGAGAAGGCTCTGGAAAGTGATGATGCTGTTCAGATATCGGAGCTTGCGGACGATGCCAACAATCAGATACGGCAGATTTCAAGGGGCCTGATGCCTTCGGATATTGTTTATCGAGGGCTTTATCCATCGTTGCGGGATCTGGCGAAAATGACATCGGATAGCTGCGGCTTCCAATGTGCAGCAATTATTGATGAATCCATTGAATTTTCTGATGGCGCGGTAGAGACCCATCTGTTCCGAATTGCACAGGAGGCCGTGCATAATGCGGTCCGCCATTCGGGCGGGAGCGAGATTGAAATCATTATTTCAGAACGAAATGGACTGCCTCAGCTTGAAATTAAAGACAATGGCAGTTGGCGTAATATTATGGAAAATTCCGGAGGCATCGGAATGAAAACCATGCAGTATCGGGCTTCGGCTATTAACGGACGGCTTAATATCGGGCAGATAGCTGGCGGGGGAACCCATGTCGTGTGTAGACTTGAGGCAGAAGAAGTTCAGGGAACGGAAGTGGTTTAGCTATGGCAGCGCATAAGAAAAAGTCGGCAGGGAAAGCGAAGCGTCAGGTGTATCTGGTGGATGATCACCCGATTGTCCGTCAGGGTCTGATTAAACTGATTGAGCAGGAGGATGCGCTGGAAGTCTGCGGCGAGGCCGGCAGCGTCGGGGAGGCGCTGGGCGAAATCCGGAAGCTGGGTCCGGATATTGTGCTAGTCGATATCTCTCTGGAGAATTCCAACGGTCTGGAGCTCATTAAGACGATCGATGATCTGGGGTTGAAAATCCCGACACTGGTGCTTTCAATGCATGATGAATCGCTCTATGCAGAACATGCCCTAAAATCCGGAGCCAGCGGCTATGTGATGAAACAGGCGGCATCCAATACCCTGATTCAGGCCATCGAGAAGGTACTGGATGGAGAAATATATGTTAGCAAGACAATGTCTTCTCAAATGTTAAAAATGGCTTTTCGAGGGACTGGAGAGAAGCAGCGCAGTGGAACAGAGGCTTTGAGTCTCCGTGAACTAGAGGTTTTTGAGTTAATCGGGCGGGGGAATTCCACCCGGGAAATCGCAGAACAATTGAGTTTGAGTGTAAAAACAATTGAGACCTACCGTGCGAACATTAAAGACAAGTTGCAGTTACGCAGCGGGACCGAATTAATGCAGAAAGCGATTCATTGGGTAGAAAACGAATCGCATAATATTACCTGAAAAATCGCATAATCCCTTTGTTTGCAGAGCCAGACTTCCAATCATAGGAAGTCTGGCCTTTTTATTTGGAGGCTCTGGCTGACGGAGAACATATCGGGGAATCCCCGATGACCTCTTTCGGTTTCCCCCGCATCATTCATCAGGGATTATTCTATGTAGGTTTCAGCGATCGCCCGTCTAGTGAAAATACATGAACCGAGTAATATCTTATTTGCGGTCGATGTTACGAAAGGCTGACGAGAGGGCCTGAACGACATTGTATATAAAAGACAATAAAGATGTAAAAAGTGCTCGGGAGTTGTGTTGGCACGACGGATGCTCTTTCATCTACAGTGTGGTCACTAAAAGGAGAAAACCATGATGAAGTACATGAAGAAGGCCGGCATTGGTGCCCTGATTGGGTTGTTGGTATTTATCGTAATCGCGCCACTTTCCTCAATTGCGCAGGAAACAAACACAGCAACAAGCAGCCGGATTATTGAACCTGATGTTGATGTAGAGGATGCTGAGTTCGTCACGATTAACGTCAAGAATGCAAATATTTCCGAGGTGCTGAAAGCATACTCGCTTCAGACGGGACAAAGCATTGTGGTGGGGCCGGATGTTATTTCCGATAATGTGAATGTCCGCCTTAATAATATTCCGTGGGAAGAGGCGTTGGATGTTATCCTCAAGCCGTATGGTTTTGGATATCGTGTGGTAGGCGATACCATTGTGATCAGCAAGCTGGAAAATATTGTTACGGTTGAAGGTATTGAGCCGCTGGTCTCGAAAGTTTTCAACCTCGGTTTCCGGGATGCCTACGACATCAGGGCCATAGTTGAAGCGCAGCTTTCCGCTCGCGGAAAATATACCATTCTGGAAACCAAGAGTCTTCCTGGCTGGGAATTTGGCGGGGATGGAAAAAGCGGGGCCGCCACAGAGTCCGGTGTACGTGTCCGAAAACAAAAAGTAGAAATTCAGAAGAGTAAAACTTTTGTGGTCACGGATGTTCCGTCCGCCCTTTCCCGAATTGAAAAAATCATTGAAAAAATAGATCTGATGCCGCAACAGGTATTGATTGAAGCTAAATTTCTTGAAATCAGCACAGGAGGCCTTTCTGACATTGGTCTCGACTATGTCCAGGGATTGGAAAATGTTGAGGACTACACTACATCAGGCGGGAGCTCGCTCACGGTGAGTCCCGTGGATGACGTGCTCAAACTGTTGAATGGGTCAACAGGGTACCCAAACCCGTTGAATACGGCTGCTGCTGGTGGGTTTTCGATCGATGAAGGAATTACGCTTTCACATAGTGTACTCGATGACTGGGGCGCTGAAATGGCATTTGCCTTCATTGCATCAGATGAAGATGCCAATGTTCTTTCCGCTCCGAAAATCCTGACACTGAACAACCAGGAAGCAGCGATTCTGGTGGGCCAGAAATATCCGATCATCGATTCCCAGAATAACAGCAGTGGCGGAAGTGCCCTCACCTCCACCAGCCTCGACTACTATGAAAATATCGGCATTCAGCTGAATGTGATTCCACAGGTTTGTGCTGATAATTATGTGAATATGGTGGTGCATCCTGCGGTCAGTGAAATCGACAGTTTCGAATCGGGTGTTGTTACTGCCGGCAGCGATGTTCAGTCAGGTACCCGCTATCCGATTCTTAAGATTCGCGAAGCGGAAACGCAGATTATGCTGAAGAGTCACAGCACGGCGGTAATTGGTGGGCTTCAGGAAGAACGTGATAAAGAAACCGTTAAGAAAGTTCCATTCCTTGGAGACATTCCTTACATCGGACGCCTGTTCCGGCGCGAAACCATCACCAAACAAAAAATCGATCTGCTGATTTTCATCAAGGCTTCCATCGTTGAGCCGACATCCTATGAGGCAGCCTCGGCACGGCAGGAAGAAATGCGCCAGGCCAGGATGGAGTTGGAAATCCTGAAAGACAACGAAGATGCCGACTTTTCCACAGAGTCGCACATAGAGGATACTGTCGCGGCAGACAATGCTGTTGCCGCACTGGATGCCGGTGTGGAAGATGATGGCTCCGAAATTCTAGCACTGGTTCAAAGTATGAACAGCATCTCATCCACCAACAGCGCGGCTACGGCAAAATAATTTTGCAACCCGCCACGAAAAACGGAGTGCAATGGATTTAAGGGATAGTACGGAATGATTACCGACCAATTAAGTGAAATGATGATCAGGAGCGGTCGCGTCGGCTCTTCTGAACTGGAAAAGGCTATGGCCATCCAGGAAGAGAGTGGTCGGGTCTTAACCGAGATTCTGATTGAGGAGGGGCTGGCTTCTCCGAATGATATTGCACGGACTTTTTCCGAGCTCCTGAATATTCCCTATCTTGATTTGGGGGATGATTTTCATCTCAAGCGCGATGAATATGACATGATTCCCGAATCGGTTGCCCGGCGCTTCTGCCTGATTCCTCTCGTGAAAGAAGCTGGTGAAGCCATTACGGTGGTGATGAAGAACCCGCTGGACATGGATGCCGTTGATACGGTCCGCTCGTTGACCTCCTTTGAAATTCATAAAGCGGTCAGTACGGAAGAAAAGATTAATGCCATTATCGACAAGTGCTACAGAGAAGAGGCGTATGTTGAGTCCAGCCTGCAGGACATTGTCGATATTGAAGCGGCCTCAAATGCAGAACTGTTTGAAACAAACATGGGAGACGTGGATCAGCTGCTGGTTCATGCCAACGATGCGCCGGTAGTACGATATGTCAACCTGCTGCTGATGGAAGCGGTGCGTGACGGCGCTTCGGACATTCATTTCGAACCCGGTGAAAACAGTTGTACGGTTCGCCTGCGTGTGGATGGATCGCTACAGCCGGTAACTCCGCCGCCGAAGTCGTTGTTTCAGGCCATTGTCACGCGCATAAAAATTCTGGCTGAAATGGACATTGCAGAACGCCGGCTGCCATTGGACGGGCGTTTTAAATTTAAGTTTTCCGGCCGCGTGGTGGATGTTCGTGTTTCGTCCATGCCGCTGGTTTTCGGCGAAAAAGTGGTGATGCGTATTCTTGATAAGCAGAGCCTACTGCTGGATCTTGAAGACATCGGTTTTGAAGGCCGGAGCCTGAAACGCTTTAAAGAAGTTCTGGGCATGCCGAACGGGATCGTGTTGCTGACGGGACCAACCGGAAGCGGCAAAACAACCACTTTGTACAGCGCGCTCCAGATTCTTAAAAGCACAACGCGTAATGTCCAGACCGTGGAAGATCCCGTCGAATATCTGATCGATGGTATTAATCAGATGCCGACCCGTCCGAAAATCGGCCTGACCTTTGCCGAATGTCTTCGCCATATTCTGCGCCAGGACCCTGATGCAGTGATGATCGGAGAAATCCGCGATGCAGAAACCGCCGAGATTGCCATGCGGGCCTCGCTGACCGGACATATCGTTTTGAGCACGCTGCACACCAACGATTCCACCTCCTCTTTCAGCCGTCTGCGGGATATCGGGATTCCCTCTTACCTGACGGCGGCGACGATGCGTCTGATCATTGCGCAGCGTCTGGTTAAAACCATTTGCCCGAACTGTAAAACGGTATATCAACCGGATGATGCTGAGCTGGAGTGGGCGAAAACGATTGATCCGGATGTAGCGAATCGGACGTTCTACCACGGTATCGGATGCAATCAATGTCGGAACCGAGGAATGAAAGGGCGCCGTGCTATCTTTGAATTTCTTGAAGTAACACCGCCAATCAGAGAGCTGGTGCATGAAGAAGTAGATGATATGACTCTGCGTCGGAAAGCCATCGAGGGCGGCATGCAGACTCTGCCGCAAAACGCTTTCCAGCGTGTGCGCGAAGGGCACACCACCATCAGCGAAGCCATCAGCGTTTGTATGGTGGACTAAACAGGAATCAGACATGGCCATGTTCAGCTACATTGCGAAAACGAATGAAGGGCAGGAGGTCCGTTCCTCCCTCGAAGCCGGCTCTCGGCTGGAGGCTTTGGAAACTCTGCGTAAAAAAGGACTCACGGTGGTGGACCTTTTCAGCGTGGAAGAAAAAAATGTAGAACTGAAGGTTAATAGGGCCGCGGATGCGCAGGAAAAAAAAGAAAAGGCCCAACGTAAATCCTTCTCGTTTTCGTCTCGGGTAAAAATGACCGACCTGGCCATTTTCTGCCGGCAGTTAGCCATTTCAGTGAATGCTGGGTTGCCGTTACGCGATGCTATTGAAGGCATTGGAATGGAGTTGGAACATCCGGTGCTCAAACGGGTGAGCCGGGATATGGTTGAACAGCTGCACGATGGCAAAAGTTTCTCTGAAGTGGTGGCGCGCCATCCAAAGGTATTTAATACCATGTTTACCGGTCTGATTAAAGTGGCAGAGGAATCCGGAAAGCTGCCCGAAACGCTGAAACAGCTGGCCGATTATCTGGAACGAACAGATCGCCTGCAGCGGCGTATTAAAGCTATGTCGACCTATCCGGCCTTCATCGGTATTTTCTTTGTTGTGGTCTGTCTAATTATGACGCTCTTTATTTTGCCTCAATTTACGGATATTTTCGGTGGATTGGGCGCAGATCTTCCTCCATTTACTAAATTGGTATTCGGTGTTAACAATTTTTTTGTGGATAATTTTCTATTCATCGTTATCGGTGTTGCGCTGTTAATTACGGGCATCGTTATATACCTAAGAACGGACTCCGGGGCCTATCGAAAAGATCAGCTGAAGCTTAAGCTGCCCTATGCAGGGGGCTGTCTGAAAAAATATATTCTGGCCCGCTTTTGCCGAAGCCTGTCGATAATGGTCAACAGCGGAGTCCCGATCTCCAATGCATTGGAGATCTGTGCGGAAGCAACCGGTAATCAGCTGGTACAGCGCAGTGTTCTCGGGGTTCGCGAAATGATCATGACCGGGAGCCGTATTGCTGTCAGTATGGAGCGCGCTGGAATTTTTCCGGGATTGATTGTCCGGATGGTGGCGGTGGGGGAAGATTCCGGTCAGCTGCCGGAAGTGCTCGACAATGTTTCCGACCTTTATGAAGACCAGGTTGAAGTGTCAATTATGACCTCGATGGCTCTGTTCGAACCGGTGATTATCTGTGTGTTCGGGGTCTTCATCCTCATGATCGTAATGGCGATCTACCTGCCGATGTTCACGATATCCAGTGGAGTTCATTAGCGGATGAGAGGAGGCCCATAATTCCAGAGATTGAAGAGAAATACATTAAGTCGGTCCGAAGTCGGATGGAAGAAGTGTGGGTGGGGTACCTACGATGAGTGAAAAAAAAGTCATAACAAGGAGAATACAATGAATACAAAGAAACAGAAAAAAGCAGGTTTCACACTGGTGGAACTGATGGTTGTAGCAATTATCGTAGCAATTCTTGCCGCAGTAGCCATCCCCTTAATGTCGGGTAATACAGATCGTGCCATGGCAACTGAAGCGCAGGCAGGTTGCAGTACGGTTGCCACCGGGATTAAGCTGTGGGTTGTTGAAGGGTCGGAAACAGGTGAAACTAATGGTATTCCCACCATAGTTGAATTACCGGGCATCACAGCAGCTGACCTTCAGGGTAACTACTTCAAAGAATACTCAGTTGATTCTGTTGGCAGCGCTAACACCTACACGATCACTGCAAGCCCTGGTGCTGACGGTAAAGCCTCTGCTGATGTCACTATGACCGTAGTGAACGGTACGGTTACCTGGACTGGCCTCGGTCAAGACTAAGCAACAAAATAGTTATACAACAACTTCCGGGCATTCGGTGCCCGGAAGTACATTTCCTAAAATTATGTGAATGGAAAAAATTGAATGAGTGCAGAGAACATAGCCGGAATTAATATTGCAGATGGCGTCGTAAGTACGGCCCGCGTGGTGCGGCGTGGACGGCATAAACTGGCGCTCACGCATGCGGGGTGGATGGAATATGCGCCAGATGCAAGCGATGAAGAAATTATTCGGGTGATTCGTTCGTTATGGAAAAAAACGAAGATGCCGACCCGTACGGTATGTTCCGGGTTGCACACCCGATCGCTCTGTCTTAAATATTTTAAATACCCGGATCTCGCCCCGCGCGAATTAACCTCTGCACTAAGCCTGGAAGCGGAAGAATCGCTACAGCTTCCACCGGGAGAAATTGCGTTGGACTGGCATTTAAACCGGCCTAAAAATGATCCGTATACCCAGCTGGGTGAACAGCTTCACGGTATTTTGGTTGCCGTGGGTAAAAAAGAGGTGAACGGGCAGCTCAATCTGCTGAAAAAAGCCGGACTCTTTCCGGTCATTACCGACGTCGGGTGTACCTCCTTATGTAATTTGTTTTTAGCCCTGCGCGGGGAAAAGGTGAATACAGATAACGCAGTCTGTGTGGTGAACCTTTCGCGCTTCAATGCTGATATTTCCATTCTTTATAATGATCACTACATCTACCCGCGTACGATCATTTCCCGCTCATCAGAATGGTCGAGTAAGGTACAGTATCTCATAGAAAACATTTCCGACGCATTGCTCTATTATCATGTGAAGGTGGATAAAACTCCGGTAAATCAATTGGTGCTTACCGGCTACGTACCGAAGGATCCGGAATTTGTGGCCCAGATTCACGATACCATTGGCTTGCCTACTGAGGTTTGGAGTCCGTTGAAAGATAAGAATTTTACGGTTGCCCGTACCATTAAATCGACTAAAGAGCACGATGTGATTTCCCCGCTAATGACCACCAGTCTGGGGCTTGGATTAAGGAATATCTAAATATGCCTGTTGATTTTAAAATTAATTTAGCCAAGGACCTGACCAGCTCCACTGAAGAGCGAACCCGGTTCTACAACGGAATGCTGATATATCTACTGGCCTGCGCTGTGCTTTTGGTTTTTGTTGCATATACCGCAAGTTCAAACCTGCGCAGTTACATGAAAAACAAGGCTGAGCAGCAACAATTGCGAACCACAGCATTTGCTGTCGCTGAGCTTGATCCGGCTGCCTTCAAAAACCCCGGGCAGACCTATAATGCGTTGGATACCTATTCCCGGAAGATTGCATCGTTGAAGCAACTGCTTGGTCAACGGGTTCAGTTGCTTCCGGTGGTGCATAACCTGTTCCTGGACCTGCCGTCGGGGGTCGCTTTGCAGAGTTTATCGGCCAATACGAGTACGGTATCTTTTGGTTTGGTGATGCCTCCCCCGTCACAGGATGCTGATCCGGTGCGCGATCTCAGGGAGGCCTGGGAGAAGAATGAGGAACTGATGAAACGCGTGGTGTCGATTCGCCCCGTCACCGGTGAGCGCCGCACCATGGGTGAGGCATCGGTATTTTTTGTTCAATTTGAATGTGTTTTGAAGAAATAGGTCGAATCATGGATCTCGGTAAATTTAAAGCCAGTCGAACCCGATTGCTTCTATGGGTGCTCATACCGCCCTTTCTTATCTCAGGAATCGGCCTCACTTCATTTGCGCTGGACCAGCAGTCGACATGGGTGCTTGAGCGTACAAAGGCGCTCTCTGAAATACTGCCCAAAGTAGTCGCCGCTCAGGAGAGCGTTGAATCATTACTCCAAACCTTTAATGCATCAGAAGCCGGTCGTATTAAAACGGAGGATGAACTGATTTCATTTCTGCAGAATGCCGCTAATAATGCGGACTTCATGGTTGATTCTCTGAAGGTGGAACGGAAGGTTGCTGCCATGAGTAAAAATGTTCCGGTGCTGGCGGCCAGTATTCGCGGCTCAGGAACCATTATGGCCGTACGATCATTCCTTGGAGATGTAACCGCACGTCAGCAGCTCTTGTCAGAGACCTCGCTGCAGATCAATCAGGGCGGGCGCAGTCTGGGTGAAGAATCCTGTCGGGCGGACATCACCTTCGAACTGATTCTCTTCAAAAATGGAAAATCAGGTGGAGAAGTAAAATAATGAGCGCACAGTCAATAAAACACATCAGTGTGATGCCGGAGTATAAAGAAGAATCGGTGAAAATTCCCGTCGCAATCACGATGGTGCTTCTGCTGCTGGTTTGCACCCCTCTGGTACTCTGGATTATTAAAATTAATGATGAAGGTTCCCGCGCAACAGACATCTCTCAATATAACGCGCTGGTGAGCAAGGTGAACAATGATGTCCGAACGGTAGATGCCATTTTGCGAAACGATGCAGAGGAGCTGGAGGCAATCCGTTCCGCGCAGCGTACGCAGGTGGTAACACTGATTGTGCCGGAAGTGGTCATCATTGAAGAGCGGGCGGGAGCCGCCAAGGCGAAACCGCTTAATATTTCGCTGGATGGGATTTACTGGAGCCCGAATAATCCGCTCGTCAGTATCGGCGATGAAACCTATCGCATCGGGGATGTATTGCAGGGATATGAGATTATCGGGATTAATAAGACAACCGTTCAGTTCCAGGCGGCGGATGGAACCCTGATCGTGAAAGATATGTACGAAGATCTTCTCATGAAGTGATAAAGCGGGTTTGAGTATTTTTAAAGAAGCAGGATGTTTCATGGATATCGGAAAGTTCAAAGCAAGTCGTGGCAGGTTGTTGCTGTGGTTTCTGATCCCCCCTGTCTTGATCGTCGGAGTGGGGCTTAGTTCCTATGCTCTGAAAACCCAATCGGATTGGGAGCTCGAGCGAATGATAAGTTTCGCTGAGGTATTGCCTCAGTTGGCAACCACGCAGCGTGATGCAGAATTGTTAATACAGGAATTTTCCGGTGCGGAATATTCCAGTCTTAAATCCGCAGACGATTTAATCTCATATCTACAAAATACAGCGAACCAAGTAGGCTTTACGGTGGATTCGCTTAAGGTGGAGCGCGGTATGTCGGCGCGCGAAAAAAACGTGCCGAAGCTCACTGCGCTCGTTAAGGGAGCGGGGTCGTTCGAGGATATTGAGAACTATATGGGAGAGGTTTCTGCCAATCAGAATCTGCTTTCAGAAGCTTCCATGCAGGTGAGCCGCTCGGCCAATCCGGCCCGGCCCGATGACTTCCGGGCCGATATCACGTTCGAACTGGTGCTTTTCAGAGCAGCTAATTTAAGCGGAGGAGGGTAATTGTGGTTGCTTGGATGAAACCGAAAAATAATGCCTTCACCCTGCGTCGAGAAGAACCCGTCTTACTGCCGATTGAACAGGAACGCGGGATCCGGAAGAAGGATGCGGTTCGCAGAGTATGCCGTACCGATAAAAAGGGCGCGACTTTGGTTGAGGTCATGTTCGCTTTGCTCATTCTTGCCATACTGGTCGTTGTAGTTCCCAGGCTTGTGGAGCACCCTCGGAGATTGGTAGTCAACGCTGTATGGAAACAGATGGCGGTGGGTGCCGCCAACGAAGTGCTTGAGGAAGCGGTTTCGCTCGGATACGCCAAAGTCGATTCGGTGGATATTGATGCCATAACGGGAAGCTACGCGATGAATGCACGCACGCTTGACGGGACACTGCTGGTTACAGCTCATGGAACAGGTTCGCAAAATGATCCTTATTATAAAGAAGTGGCCGTGACGGTTACTGTGCCTGACGGCAACGATTCTGTGACGCTTGAAACGCTTATATTTGAGGAATAATGAAAAAATGATCATGACTGATATTCGTGCGCGCGTTCACCGAAGGAGTGTGGTGGATAACTCGGTGTGTTCGAGCTGTCAGGGTTTTACGTTGGTTGAACTTATGGTCGGCATGCTCTCAGGGGCTATTCTTGTATTGATAATTTCAGCGATTATGGTGATTCCGGTCCGCAGTATGAAGGGGAATCGCGCATATGCCCGGCTCCGTCAGGAAATGGCATACGCTTCACGACTAATGAGCCGGGATATTCGCATCACCGCATGGGGAGATATTGATGACGACCTGATGGATGACCATGTGAGATCCGGCTACCTCTTTCTGGATTATAATGAAGAAAATCCGATCATTCGTGATGAAAACGTACTATACCAAAAGGAAGGCGATACCTTAACACGGACGCTGAATGGTCAGACCGAGATATTGATTTCAGAAGGGCTTCTGCACTTTGAGCCGAGCGCGATTCATGTTGATGGTAAACAGGGTATACTGTTCGCACTTGAGATGAACAATACTGAAACCGGAGCTTCGATCGTAAAGTCGAGCTATATTCAGGTGAGGAACTGATCATGAAAGCAATGATGGGTGATAGGAATAAAGAGGGGGCCATTCTGGGTATCGTACTGATCGTAATGTTGGCGATCTCCATTATTGGATTATCGCTGTTTTCTTTTGGTCGGCACAGCTCCCGCGAGGCGATTTATGAGCTGAAAAGTGCGCAGGCTTTTTGGATCGCTGAAGCCGGGATTCGGCGGTGCGTGAGCAGTTTGTACGCGGAGACTTGGGGCAGTGGTTTCAATGAAGTTGCATTTGGGGAGGGAACCTATTCCGTCGTTCAGGATGATGCCGATTCGGATATGTATCTTTCCACTGGAACTGTGATGATGGGTGACCAACCCATTAGCCGTCAGGTCCGTGTCCGTATGGAATACATTGCGGAGTCCTTTGAGGATGCAGTCTACAGCGCCAACATACGGGGGCAGGTTGGAAATTCAGGGACAGAGTGGAGTCTCAAGATGCATGGCACGAAGAAGGACAAGTATGGAAATTTTATAGAGGGCCCTCCTGTTCCGAATAATCGCGGTAACTTTTGGGGAGGTAATGATATTGTGAGCGGTAATGTGAATGTTAATGGCGGGGTGCGCTTGTATGACGAAAGTGCCATAGAAAAATTGCCGGCAGATGACAACCCCTATGAGATTGCCAGCGATATTGAGTGTCACTTTGGAGAGTTTTATGCCGACGGCACGGCCAGTTATCCCCGGGAGCCGATTCCTACAACGCCAGGTTCCTTCAATCCGCCTGATCTCGATGCCATGGATTATTCCCATAATAACGATTGGGATGTTGCCGCCGAGTTTGCGAAGTTCTCCGGAAATTTGGTCGCTGCCGGAAATGATGGCGGTTATCGACTTCCTCCTACGCATGCGCTGCACGATGTGGTCGTGCTACGCAATAATGGCGATACGGAAGGTGTTGATTATTATTTCGAGCCTAAAAGCATGTCCACCAGTGGTGAGACGCCAGCCACCGGGAAATCTCTGATTACACTCGGAGATGATGTGACCTATTATGTGGATGGCCATGTCTGGTTTAGATCGACGTCTACGTATGGCTTTGTGATCGATGGCCAGTCAACAATCGTTTCCTCCAAGGATATTCATATTGGCGATAACATTATGTATCAAGACCGCGGTCGGGATTCGGATAGCGATATGCTTGCCTTGGTCGCGCTGGGGGAACTCACCAGCGCGGGCGAATATGATAAACATGGCGATGTCTACTTTGGTGATCCGGATACGGGAACACTATATCTCTGCGACGCATTTATGTTTGCTAATAATAATTTTTTGTACAACACCTCGATTGATGGCGATAGTTCGAAACAACAGCCGGAATCCGGCTTTAAAGTGTACGGGAACTTCATGGCCATGAATCAAGTGGTGGTGAAACGCGATTGGTACCCGGCAGGAAATAGTTATAAACCGGCTGAGTTTGTTGAAGTCATTAACAGTGATGGCACGACCGAATGGGCCTGGGTGGATGCGGATAGCGGAACTCGGTTGACCGAAGATCAGCAAAACGGCATTCGGCACTATGCCATGGAAGTGAACTATGATGACCGCATCCGTGACATCGCAACACAAATGAGTGGTCTTCCCCAAGGTCAGGGATCTTTCATCGCAGGTTACACGTGGGAAGAGCTATAGCCGCATCGGCCTTTTCAAAGCCGAGAAAGGCTTGCCGCGCCGATTTCCGATCATCATCTTTTGCGAGCCACAAAAAAAGGCGGTCCGAAGACCGCCTTTTATCATTAACGAAGAATCGTTAATTACGCATCGCCATAACGGCTGTCGGAACCGAGCATTTCTTCGATACGGAGCAGCTGATTGTATTTAGAGATACGGTCGGAGCGACTCAGCGAACCGGTTTTGATCTGGCCGGCGTTGGTCGCAACCGCGATATCCGCGATGGTGTTGTCGGAGGTTTCGCCTGAACGATGTGAAACAACGGCCGTGAATCCGGCTTTGTGCGCCATTTCAATCGCGTCGAGGGTTTCCGTCAGCGTACCGATCTGGTTCACCTTAATGAGGATCGAGTTGGCAGAACCTTCTTTAATACCGCGTGCGAGGTATTCAACGTTGGTTACGAACAGGTCATCACCAACAAGCTGGCACTTGTCGCCAATATTGTCGTTGAGGATTTTCCAGCCATCCCAGTCTTCTTCGTTCATACCGTCTTCGATGGAATCGATCGGGTATTTGGAGATGAGGTCCGCGAGATAGGCAGACTGTTCGGCAGAAGAGCGCTTCGCGCCGTTTTCGCCTTCGAATTTCGCGTAGTTGTAGATGCCGTCTTCGAAGAACTCGGAAGCTGCGCAGTCCAGAGCGATGGTTACATCTTTCTTCGGCTCGTATCCGGCATCCTTAATGGCCTGCATGATGGAGTCGAGGGCTTCTTCCGTTCCGCCGGCGAAGTTCGGAGCAAATCCGCCTTCGTCACCAACAGCCGTGGAGAGACCTTTGCCTTTGATGATGGCTTTCAGGGCGTGGAATACTTCAGCACCGCAACGCAGGCCTTCTTTGAAGGAAGAAGCGCCCACCGGACGAATCATGAATTCCTGGAAGGCAATCGGAGCATCGGAGTGGGAACCGCCGTTGATGATGTTCATCATCGGAACCGGCAGGGCTTTCGCGTTGGTGCCGCCAATGTAGCGGAACAGCGGAATGCCGAGCTCGTCAGCTGCCGCGTGAGCAACGGCCAGGGAAACACCCAGCATGGCGTTGGCGCCGAGCTTGGATTTGGTCTTTGTTCCGTCGAGCTCGATCATCAGGTTGTCGATGCCGTTTTGGTCGATCGCATCCATGCCGATGATGGCCGGTGCAATGACGTCGTTTACATTATCAACTGCTTTTTGGCAGCCTTTTCCGAGGTAGCGGGCTTTGTCGCCGTCACGTAGCTCGAGAGCTTCGTTCACACCGGTGGAAGCGCCTGACGGAACAGCCGCACGACCGGTCGCACCGGAATCCAGTACAATATCCACTTCGAGGGTAGGGTTACCGCGCGAGTCGAGAATTTCACGTGCCAATACATCAACGATTTCTGACATAACTTGTCTCCTTATAGTTGGTTAAAAATTTAATACTTCCCCAAAATCGAGCGGCGAATATAAAGGGGCCCCTAAAAGGGGGCAACCAAATAAGGATGAGAATTCCTCAAGCCCCGCTGGGCGGAATAAACGGCCTTGCATTCGTGAAGGATTAAAGAAGAACGCCTTCGGGGATGGCGCCATCGTCGTTCTGATCCCACCAGCGGCCGGGTTCGTCTCCGATATATTTAATGCTCTTGGTGGTCATCCGGTTACCGCGACTTTTTACACCCTTGACGGCAATGTCGTTCGGATTGAAGCGCTGCTGATGAATTCGCTGCCCCTTGGCCGGACGATATTTCACATAGATGGCTTCGGGGGTGCCGTCAACCAGCAGTTGCAGTTTTGATTTTTCGCCCTGAGAAAGATAATATTCCCGGTTCATGATCGCACCACCGATGGCGAAGCGTTTCATGTAGGTGATGCGGGCGTCGGTATAAACGGCGGTGAACAGTTTATCGCGATCAAAGATTTCACACCGTTCCAGGCTGTCGTCCACGAACAGTTTTTCCGGCGGCGGCAGCACTTTATATTGTCCGTTCTTCCAAATCACCAGCAGCTTATCGAGAGAGGAACACTCGAGGATGATTTCGCCCTTCACATTGGTTCCGATATAGCCGTTTTCATCCTGCTTAATCTGCAGCTCGGTAGACGTCAGTTCGCGCACATCGGCCACTTTGAAGCTGGCGGATTCGGTGCAGCGCGGATACTGATCTTTGTATTCTTTGATGAGACGTTTGATGTAGCGAATCGTATAGCCGTTGAGTCCGCTGAGATCCTTTTCAACCTGCGCGAGCTCGGCAAGAATCTCTTCAATGTCCTTGCGGTTTTTCTCGATGTCGAAGAGGGAGATTCGTTTGATGCGTACGCCCAGTAGCATCTCAATGTCGTCGTCCACCACGGCACGTTTAAGCTGGTTGGTGAACGGTTCGAGGCCTTTATAGATCGCTTTATAAACCGCCTCGTAGGTTTTGCACTGCTCGATTTTTTTATAGATCCGGTTTTCAACAAAGATCTGCACGAGCGTTTTGTTATGGAAGTCGTCGAGCAACTTCGCCTTTTTCAGCTCCAGTTCCCGTTCGAGAATAATCAGCAGTTGTTTAACGTTTTCGCGCAGGACTTCATCGACGGTCATTTCAACCGGGCGGTTTTCGCGCAGGCAAATCAAGCGGCTTGAAATCGAGGTTTCACATTTGGTGAAAGCATACAGCGCCTGCATGGCTTTTTCCTGTGAGGCCCCCGGTGAGAGCGTCAGCTCAATCTCGACTTTCTCGGCCGTAAAATCGTCGATGCTGCGCACCGGCACCTTTTTCTTTTTCACCGCATCTTCAATCGACGCCGTCAGCGATTCGGTGTTCGTGCCGTGCGGAACTTCAGTAATCACCAGCCGGTTGTTTTTGCGCATTTCAATCTTGGCGCGCAGTTTAACTTTCCCGTTTCCTTTATTGTAATCGGAAACATCCATCAGCCCGCCGGTCTGGAAGTCGGGCAGCAGATTGAGTTCTGCGGGGGTGCGCACCTTTTCGCGCAGAATTTCAATCTGCGCTTCGAGCAGTTCAATAAAGTTGTGCGGCAGAATGCTGGTCGATAGACCAACGGCAATGCCATCTGCGCCGAGCATCAGCATCAGCGGGAGTTTGCACGGTAAGCTCACCGGCTCTTTGTTGCGGCCATCGTAGCTGGCAATCCATTCCGTCAGCTCTTTATTGAAAATTTCGTTTCGGGCGAGGGGGGTTAATCGACATTCGATATAACGCGAAGCGGCCGCGCGGTCGCCGGTGAAGATATTGCCGAAGTTTCCCTGCCCTTCAATGAGGTAACGCTTGTTCGTGAGCGTCACCAGCGCATCGGCAATCGAGGCATCGCCGTGCGGGTGATACTGCATGGTATGCCCGACAATGTTGGCCACCTTGATGAAGCGCCCGTCGTCCTTTTCCTTCAGCGCATGCATGATGCGCCGCTGTACGGGTTTGAGGCCGTCTTCCAGTGCCGGGATGGCGCGGTCGCAGATTACATAGGTTGCATATTCCAGAAAGTTGGTCCGAACCATTTGGTTCAATGGACCGTGTTCTGCGTGCAGCGGATCGAACCCCTGCTTTTCGTCAACAACGGCGGGAGCTTCTTCCTCAACCGTCTCGGCCGTTTCTTCTGCCGTCGATTCTTCAAACAGTTCCAGCTCTTCGTCTTTTTTCTTATCTGCCATGTTTAGTTCTTCCAGCTATTGGAAATAATTTTTTGCGGATTACACCAGCATCTCTGCATCGACAACAAGGTTGTCCATAATGAAATCGCGGCGGTCCGGCGTGTTCTTGCCCATGTAGAACGAGAGGATTTCGGAGACCGAATGGTCGCCTCGAATCTCGACCTGCGAAAGCCGCATGCCGTCTTCGCTGATGAAATCCTTAAACTCCTTCGGGGAGATCTCCCCGAGCCCTTTGAATCGGGTAATCTCCGCGCCGCGTCCCAGTTTATTCAGGGCCTTTTCCCGTTCCTCGTCGGAGTAGCAATAGATCGTCTCTTTTTTATTCCGTACGCGGAAAAGCGGCGTTTCCAGAATTTTCAGATGCCCCTCCCGTACGAGCGATTCAAAGAAGCGCAGGAAAAAAGTGATCATCAGATTGCGAATGTGCAAACCATCCACATCGGCGTCGGTGGCGAGGATCACGTTGTTATAGCGCAGACCATCGATATTCTCTTCAATGTTCAGGCTGCGCATCAGGTTGTAAATTTCAACGTTTTTATAAAGCGCGTCGCGTTTGAGGTCGCACACATTCAGCGGTTTGCCCTTCAGCGTGTAGATCGCCTGATTGTTCGCATCGCGGCAACTGACAATCGAGCCCGCGGCCGACTGACCCTCGGTGATGAATATCTGTGTTTCGAGGTGTTTTTGTTTCTCGCGGTTAAAGTGATTTTTGCTGTCCTTTAGCTGCGGAATACGAATCGAGACCGACTTCGAGCGTTCGCGCGCCAGCTTTTTGACGGAGTTCAGCTCTTTGCGGAGCTTCTGCGTTTCTTCGATTTTTGTGATCAGCTTTTTGGCGGCCTCCGGATCGCGATGCAGCATATCGGCCACGATCTGCGAAACCTTGGCCACAATGTCGGAGCGAATTTCGGAGTTGCCCAGTTTGTTTTTTGTCTGGCTCTCGAAAATCGGTTCCTTCAGGCGAATCGCCACAGCACCGAGCACACCTTCGCGAACATCGTCGCCGGAATATTTTTTGTTGGCGTAATCGTTAATGCCGCGCAGCAGCCCTTCCCGGAACGCGCTCAGGTGGGTTCCGCCATCGGAAGTAAACTGCCCGTTTACAAAGGAGTAGTATTCCTCGGAAAAGCGGTTGGTGTGGGTGAGGGCAATTTCGAGGGTCTTATCGGAATAGAACAGCGGGGGATAAATTTTCTCGTACTGGCTTTCGTCGCGAATCAGGTCGAGCAGGCCGCCTTTGCAATGGTAGAGCTCACCGTTGAACCAAATCTTCAAGCTGGCATTCAGATAGGCATAGAAGCGCAGACGCCGTGCCAGATGATCGGTGTTGAATTTAAACTTCTTGAAAATGTCGGGGTCCGGTGAAAAGGCCACAAACGTGCCATTCGGCTCGTCAGTTTTACCCTTTTCTTCGCGGACCAGTTTGCCGAGCTCAAATTCCGCTTCCACATACTCGCCGTCCCGATGCGAGCGCACGAGGAAATAGGTGGATAGCGCGTTGACTGCTTTGGTGCCCACGCCGTTAAGTCCGACGGAAAACTGGAAGACATCGTCGTTATATTTCGCGCCGGTGTTCATTTCTGAAACACAGGCCACCACTTTCCCGAGCGGAATGCCGCGGCCGAAATCGCGGATCGTAACCATGTCTTCTTCGATGGAGACATCAATCCGGTCGCCGTGCCCCATGATAAATTCATCGATCCCGTTATCGATCACCTCTTTAACAAGGATGTAGATCCCGTCGTCGTAGTGCGCACCGTTTCCGGTGCGGCCGATATACATGCCCGTGCGCAACCGGATGTGCTCCAGCGATGAAAGGGTCTTGATTTTGTCTTCTGTGTATTCGTTCTTTTTCGCGGCCATTTGCCTAAAATCCTCTAAAACCACAAGATATGGATGTGAATTGCTTTAAACCCACAAAATCTAGCAATTCGCCGATTCGCCTTCAAGCGGTTCGCCTCCTTTTCTCTGCAGGTGCCGGGGCTGTGATATTTCCAATCATTGGAACAGATAGATGCGCTTTACATCGTCAAACAGGTGTTTATCATGAATTTCATGTAACGAATGAAATTCGCACGCAGCGCAATATCCGCTGTTCAGGTTTCCAAGGATTGGAAAGAATGGGACGTCGCAGACGAAAACGAAAAATTTCCAAACATTGGAAAATATTAGTATTGGCCATCGGCCTAATTTGGTTCATTGCCGAAGGCCGGTTTTACATTCCGCGGGTCATCCGTCCACCCGCCGGTGTGGAGCCGATCGAAGTAAAAATGGAGACCACCTCCTACTGCCATTGCCGCCGATGCTGCAGCTATAAATGGATGCTGCTGATTCCCTACCAGAAAACAGGGCCCTTCAAATATCGGATTAAGCATGTAGGAAAAACCTCCTCCGGGGCTATGGTCCGCCCGGGAACGCTGGCTGCCGACACCTCTATCTATCCCTACGGAACGGTAATGTATATCCCCGGCTATGGCTATGGAATTGTGGAGGATACGGGCGGTGCCATTAAAGGACAGCATATCGATCTCTACCGGCCGAACCACTGGTTTGCGCGGCAGTGGGGGGTGAAATCCAAGACCGTCAAAGTCTGGCTTCCACCCGAAACAGAAGTGGCACCGGAAGCGCCGGGAACAAGTGGCAATTAATATTGCCTAACTCAATCTAATGTTTTATATGTATTTAAAACTTCAATGGAGGCAAGTTATGAAACGATTACTGACCAGTATTTTAGCCGTTACCGTTGTGGGTTCATCCTTGATGGCTCACGCTCAGAATAAATTCCCGCTGCGTGTTGATATCGATGTATCCACCAAGAGCAGCCAGAGAAACATTGGCTCCGGATCCGATGGAACTGCGGATCTCACGACCGTTCAGGTCATTGTTAAAGTGCGTAAAAGCTCATCCGAGCCCTGGGCGCAGCCGGTCGGCATGGAGCTGTATGTAATCGGAAAACAGATTCAGACCGGATACTACGGAATTATTGACGTGCAGAAAGCCCAATTTGTTTTTAATAAAGATGATGACAACTCCTTCAGGTACACCAGCCCGACATACACTCTGGGAAATACCAGCGGAAATATCAACGTAGGCGGCACCTATGAGACCTATCTGGTAGTCATCACCGATAAGGACGGAAAAATTGTGGATACACGCAGTGGGCGTCACATCAAAGATCAAGGGATTGCATTCATTCGTGAGCTCGGTCCGAAAACCCTGTTCGATCGCGACGGCAACATTGTCGGCAAGCTTAAAAATGAAGGCTCTGCTTTTAAAGCGGCCGTTCCTGCAGCAGTAAGCTCTGGAAACGACTACTAATCGGATTAAATTTCCCGACGTTGAAAGCGATTGCTCCGGCAGTCGCTTTTTTCTTTCCAACGGTTGGAAATACAAAACAGCAAATGCCCCTTGCCTTGCTCGGGTTCATTCCTGTATTTCTACCGTCCGATTTTTGAACAAAAAAGGGCCTGTAGCTCAGTCGGTCAGAGCAGGAGACTCATAATCTCTTGGTCGGGGGTTCAAGTCCCTCCAGGCCCACCACCTTAAAACCCCGTTATCTTCAGCGATAGCGGGGTTTTTCTTTGTTTATCCTGTTTGCTTTGGAGTGCTTTAGTTTCTTTCTGTAGCATCTGTCTGATGCTCTGAAATACCACTGAAATACCACAAGATTCAGCGGGCGCTCAATAAAGGCATGGTATTTCACCTAAGACTCCCCCCTGACTTCATGTAAAAAGTCTGTAGAAGAGCGAAGGTAGTAGATTTCCGTGTCAGCGGTGCGTACGGTCTTTTCGTAGTTGAACCCCACGATGCCTTGGGCATGGTACAGCGAACTGGTTGTCATGCGTTTTCCTTTCTTTTGTGTAGGAGCTTTAAAAGGAAACGACAACCAGCTGTTTATTTCAACTCAAGACGCTCTTACGTGAAGAGGCGAAATAACAGAAGTTCTAGTGATCTTTCCTGTGGCGTCGCAAGGTGGAATGGCCCGCCGGGAAGGAGCAGGCGGTTTGCCCTGTCCCTTCTTTTTTTCTGACAAACGAATAAGCCTTTTGGCTGCGGTTGACCTTGCGGGTTTTGTTGAAACTCACTAATCTTTAACCCTATTATGATTTTGTGTGTTTTATAGGGTTAATGAGGTGGTTAGTGGTGTTGTCGGAAGAGAAATTAGAGCGATATGGATTCAGTTTTAGAAGTGGGTCTGTACTTACCAAACGGACGATTATGTTCAAGGAGCTGTTGGATGTCCTTGAATGCGTGCAGGATGAGCGTTCTGCTCATGATCAATACAAAGAGGCAATCGTAGCGGAAAACTGTACACGGAAGCCTACGGAAGCCACCCGTCGCTACACTGCGTCGTATCTGACAGACTTGTATGGGCTTGATCCAGATTTGGTTCTATTCCGGGCCTTGCGCTATTTCTGGAGCCGAGACGAGCAGGCGCGCTCGATATTGTGCTTCTTATGTGCTTATGCCCGCGACAGTATTTTATGTGATTGTACTCCTTTTGTTTTGGGAATAGCTGAAGGGGTAACCTCCGACAAGGATAAGCTCGAGGAGTTTATCGAGCGTATGTATCCAGACCGATTTAGCGATGTCATGCGCGCCTCCCTGGGACGGAACCTCCGGTCTTCATGGACCCAATCAGGCCATTTAACGGGGCATAGAAACAAAGTGCGCACCCGTGTCACTCCTTCGGCAGGTAGCGTGTCCTATGCTCTACTTCTCGGCTACCTCTCCGGAATACGGGGAGAGTCACTGTTTCAGTCTGATTACACCAAGCTGCTGGACTGTTCATTTGAGAAGATGATCGAGCTGACAGAGGAGGCCGCGCGGAAGGGGTGGATCGTATTCAAACGGGTTGGCGACGTGATCGAGGTGTTGTTCCCCAATATCATCAATGCAGAGGAACTGGAGTGGATCCGTGAGTAAAGTAAAACGTCTGGTTCAGTCATACGGAAAGTACATTGCGATACCCTGGCGAGATGACGCCGCCGCCGCTCAGCGCGTAGTGTTCTGCGTATACAATGAGGCAGAAGAATTGAAGCTCAGGGCAAAAATCGATGAGTTTGAGATTGTGACCAAGCAGGCTGAACACGACTGGAACGTCTTTGATCTGACCGATACATTTGCGGAGTGGCTGTCTTTGCAGCGCTATGCCAAGAGCTATTTCCAAAAGCCTCAGCTTCTATCGACCCTACTGCCGCAATATCTCGACTTTATTGAAACTCAACTCGGCGAATTTCTTGCAAAAAATGAGTGTAGTAGCAATTCGGTAGTGGCCCTTACGGGAGTTGGATCACTCTTTGGGCTACATAAGGTGAAAGAAGTTGTGGACCGGTTGGCTCCCCATGTATCCGGCCGTTTGCTGGTCTTCTTTCCAGGCAGTTATGAAAACAACAATTATAGGTTACTAGACGGCTATGATGGCTGGAATTACCTGGCGGTTCCGATAACCGCTGACAAGGACTTTTGATCAAGGGATTAGCGATGAATAACAGAAATATTTACCAGAAGGATCCTGCAACCCGTAAACTCGAAAACGAGGGGGTCGCAAACGTTAACGACGAAAAGACCAGTCGTGCGCTGGCCGTACTACGCTACGAGTTGGAAACCTTTGTATGTGACGGGCAATATGAAAAAGGAATGTCCCACATCCTGGAGACCTACCTAAAGAATATTGACCAGTCCCAGCAGCCGGCTGTATGGGTCAGCGGCTTTTACGGTTCCGGTAAGTCCCACTTGGTTAAGATGCTTCGCGCACTCTGGAAAGACGAGAATTTTAAAGATGGGGCTACGGCCCGCGGGATTGCCAACCTTCCGGAGAACGTAAAAGACCTGCTCAAGGAGCTGACGACTGAAGGCAAGCGACACGGGGGGCTGCATGCGGCATCCGGAACACTCGGTGCCGCTGCCAGCGGTAGCGTTCGACTGGCGCTCCTGCGGATCATCTTTAAATCGGTAGGACTCCCTGAGCAGTATCCTGTAGCCCGGTTTGTAATGTGGCTGAAACATGAAGGCATACTGGATGAAGTCAGGAGCCACGTTGAAGCCAACGGATTTGACTGGGAAGAGGAGCTCGCGAACTTTTATGTTGCGGAAGGACTCCATGAAGCTTTGGTCAAAGCAAAGTCTAACGTGTTCGGTTCCGTACAGGCGTGTGTCGAGGCGCTGAACAACCTTTACCCTTACGTTCAGGATGTCTCCAGTGATGATATGTTGAAAGCCATCAAGCAGGCGTTAACAGTTGATGGTAAGTTTCCACTGACCCTCATTGTTCTCGATGAGGTTCAGCAGTTTATCGGAGAGGACAGCCAACGTTCTATTGATGTTCAGGAAGTGGTTGAGGCCTGCAGTAAGAATGTTGGTGGAAAGCTGCTCTTTATCGGGACGGGACAGACCGCGGTAACCGGAACCAGTAACCTGAAAAAACTGGAAGGCCGCTTTACGGTTCGTGTTGAACTCTCTGATGCGGATGTTGACGCTGTGATTCGTCAGGTCATTCTGGCGAAGAAGCCGGATGCCAAGAACTCCATCGAGGAGATCATGCAGACCAATCTCGGGGAAATCTCCCGGCATCTGACCGGCACCACCATCGGGCACCATCAGGATGATATTGCCTACTTTTCACAGGATTATCCGATTCTGCCCGTTCGTCGGCGCTTTTGGGAAAACACTCTCCGCGTGCTGGACCAGACCGGTACGGACAGCCAGTTACGCAATCAGCTCAGCATGGTCCATAAGGTAATCCAGACCAACCTGGAAGACTCTCTGGGTAACGTAGTTCCGGCGGACTACCTTTACTTTGACTCGGCTGATAAGCTGCTTCAGTCCCGCATTCTTCCTCGCAAGGTTCATGAAAGAACCATGAGCTGGAATAAAGGGTCGGAAGATGAACAGCTGATGGCCCGCGCCTGCGGTCTGGTTTTCCTGATCAACAAGCTCGGTGGTAATAATAATGAGATCGGGATCCGTGCAACAGTGGATACCCTGGCAGACCTCATGGTTAAAGATCTTGCTGCGGGATCGGCCGCGCTGAGGGCGAAGCTCCCCGGCCTGTTGTCCAAATGTGAGCTGCTGATGGCGGTTGGTGAAGAGTATCGCATCCAGACTGAAGAGAGTAGTGCGTGGAATGATGACTTCCTTAGCCAGAAATCTAATCTAGCCAATGAAACCCACCGTATTGAAGCTGAACGTGACGACCTTATTCGTAAGAAGTTCGGAGCCTTGGTACGCAAGTTGTCGGTCATGCAAGGCAGTTCGAAGGTGAGTCGGGATGTTTCTCCGGTCTTTGATGCTCAGTTACCCAAGGATGCGGATACCCGTATCTGCGTATGGGTGCGCGATGGTTGGGGTATTGATGAAAACTCGGTTAAGGCCGATGCCCGTCAGGCTGGTAATCAGTCGCCGACAGTTTTTGTATTCATTCCAAAGCGTTCTGCGGATGATCTCCGTCATCATTTGATCGAATTCAAGGCTGCTTCTGCAACCCTCGATAAGCGCGGGGTGCCGAATACACCAGAAGGTACTGAGGCGCGTTCAGCCATGGAAACGACAAAGAAGGCGGCGGAGGGTCGTATATCTGAGCTGTTGTCCGACTCATTCTCGGGAGCGCGTGTATTCCAGGGTGGCGGTAACGAGATCCTGGGTAATGATCTTCAGTCCATGGTGCTCGAGGCTGCCGATAATTCTCTCCAGCGGCTTTACCCCCAGTTTAATGTGGCTGACCACTCCGGATGGTCAAAGGTTTACGAAAAAGCCAAAGCCGGCGCGCCTGATGCGCTGAAGGCCGTTGGTCACGATGGAGAACCAGAGAAGAACGGAGTATGTAAGGCGGTTCTTGCATTCATTGCAGGCGGCAAGAAAGGTACCGATATCCGTACACACTTTGACTCCTCCCCGTTTGGGTGGCCAAAAGACGCGGTCGACGGTGCCCTCCAGGCCCTGCTGGTAAGCGGTGCACTTCGTGCTCAGGGTGATACGGGTAAAGTGATCGATCCCAAAGAACTTGAGCGTAAAGCAATCGGCAAAACCATGTTCAAGGTTGAGTCGGCTACCATTACCACTCCCCAGCGGATCCAGATCAGGAAACTGCTTCAGAAAGTCGGACTAACGGTTAAGCAGGGAGAGGAGCTGGTAAATGTCCCGCAGTTCCTGCAGAAGTTGACGGAACTGGCAGATCGGGCCGGGGGCGAGGCTCCGAAGCCAGAACGCCCTGATACTTCGTTCATTGAAGAGATTCGTCTGACCGTTGGCAATGAACAGCTGTTGGCTCTGTACAACCGGCGCGAGGAGCTAACCGGGTTGATTGAGGAGTGGAGTGCAACTGCAGATCGTATTTCCAAACGTTGGAATAACTGGGAGGTGTTGACGCGCCTTGCCGGTCATGTGGATGGAATTGAAAATGCTGACGTCATATTGGCGCAGGTCAAAACCATTGAAGACCAACGCCAGCTCCTGGAACCCACCGATTCAGTGGCTCCACTGATTGCGAACCTGACCCAGTTGCTGCGTGATGCCCTCAATGAGGTCAAAGCAGGTTGGGATAGAGAGTGGATTGCCGGTGAGAATCGTCTGGAACAAGACGATAACTGGAAGAAGATCGAGCCGGAGCAGCGTCACGATCTGCGGGTGCCTCAAGGCCTGCTCGAAAGTGCTGCTCCATGCATAGAGGTGGATAGCACCGACGCGGTGTTGAAGACGCTTGCAACGTCCGGCCTGGCGGCATTGAACGATCGAGTGGCTGCATTACCGGGGCGCTACAGCCGGGTGCTCGTTCAGGCGGCCCGATTGCTGGAACCTGAGGTCCAGGAAGTGGATCTTCCGTCTGGAACACTGAAAACCGAGGAAGAGGTTGAGGTCTGGATTCAGGAAACCCGAGAGATCCTTACTGCTGCAATCAAGAAAGGGCCCGTTGTGCTATGAGGGAAACCGGCCTGCAGTTCTTGAGAACAGCGTTGGGTAATCCTGTCGCCGACTTTCGTGATGGGCAGTGGGAAAGTATCGAAGGCCTGCTGAACCGAAATAAAATGCTCGTAGTTGAGCGCACCGGCTGGGGCAAGAGTATGGTCTACTTCCTGGCGACCAAGCTCATGCGCAATCGAGGTGACGGACCGACTCTGCTGATCTCCCCGCTACTGTCGCTTATGCGCAACCAGTTGGAAGCCGCGGAGCGCATCGGAGTTCGGGCCGCGACCATTAACAGCTCCAACGTGGATGATTGGAAGCGTATTAACCGGCAGCTGATTGCTAATGAGATCGATGTGCTGTTGATTTCTCCGGAACGGCTGGCTAATGAAGACTTCCGGACCACAGTGTTGGGTGTGATTGCCGGTCGCATCGGATTGTTTGTGGTGGATGAAGCCCACTGTATCTCTGACTGGGGGCATGACTTCAGGCCGGACTACCGCCGTATTGTGCGTGTGCTGCAGGCGCTCCCACCCAACGTGCCTGTATTGGCGACTACCGCGACTGCGAACGACCGGGTGGTTGAGGATACCATGGCACAGTTAGGTGATGTTGAACTGGTGCGGGGCCCTTTGACCCGCGAGAGTTTAAAGCTGCAGAATATTAATATGCCCAGCCCTTCGGCTCGTATGGCCTGGCTTGCGGAAACCCTCCCCAATATACCCGGAAGTGGAATTATCTACACATTAACTCAGCGTGATGCTGCCCGAGTAACTGAATGGTTAGTGGTGAATGACATTAATGCTGAAGAGTACCATTCCGACATCCTCCCTCCGGATGAGTTAATTCCCCTGTTGGCTGCTGAGCAGGGTCTCAGCTTAGATGCATTTAATGAGCTGAGGAGTACTGCCCGCCAGGCGGCCTACAAGGAACACCTGGAACAGAAGCTGATACGCAATGAGATCAAAGTGCTGGTGGCTACCGTTGCGCTGGGGATGGGCTTTGACAAACCGGACCTGGAGTTTGTGATCCACTTCCAGCGTCCGGCATCGGTGGTTCACTACTATCAGCAGGTCGGTCGTGCCGGTCGTGCGGTGGACGAGGCATACGGGATTCTTCTTTGCGGTGAAGAAGATGACCACATTGCCGATTTTTTCATTCGAAGTGCTTTCCCGCCTCAGCACCATGTGGAATCCATACTCAATGCTCTGGAAGAATCGGAAGATGGTCTCTCGATCCCCCAGATGGAGGGTCTGCTGAATATCAGCCGGGGTCGGATCGAGCAGGCGGTTAAGTTTTTAACGGTTGAGTCACCTTCACCTATTGCAAAGATTGACTCTCGTTGGCACGCCACAGCTGCTGCCGATGGATATAGGATTGATCAGGACTACGTTGATGAGATCACTGCAATTCGCAGAGATGAGCAGCGGCAAATGCAGGATTACATGCAGCACAGTGGATGCCTGATGGCCTTTCTTGCAAAAGCTCTGGATGATCCGGATCCGGCCCCCTGTGGAAAATGCATGAACTGCGATCCGGACCTGTTGTTGGATATCGATTACAGCGAAATGCACGCGAATCGGGCAGCCCTCTTTCTCAGGAGAAGTTATCAGCCCGTGGAACCCCGTAAACAATGGCCCCAAACGGGTATGTTTGAAGAGCAAGGATTGGGGAGATACAAGATCCCAGCAGAGTTGCAAGCGAGCGAAGGGCGAGCTCTCTCGCTTTGGCGAGATGCGGGTTGGGGGCAAATGGTTGCTCAGGGTAAGTATGAGGATGATCATTTCGCAGACGAGCTCGTTGATGCCTGTGTCGAGATGATGGGTGAATGGAAAATAGAAGAGGAGCCCGAGTGGGTTACCTGCATCCCATCCATGAACCATCCTCGACTGGTACCCGACTTTGCCGAAAGACTGGCTGCTGCACTCGACCTTCCATTTGTTCCAGCCATTGGGAAAGTGTATGATAATAAGCAGCAGAAATTCATGCAGAACAGCTTCCAACAGGCCAAGAACCTGGATGGAGTTTTTTCCATCAACCTGCCGGAGGATGAAGAAGTTGGTCCCTGTCTGCTGGTAGACGATATGGTGGATTCCCGTTGGACCTTTACGGTGGCTGCAGCTTTGTTGCGACAGGCGGGGTGTAAGGCGGTTTATCCATTGGCTCTGGCGCTGAATTCACCGAGGATGGATTGAGATTATGAATAACTATTTAACAGATGACACCAAGGCGATCCTCTTGCTCTGTGGAGTAATGGGCAAGGACAAAGAAATAAAACCGCTTGCGTTGAAAGATTACAACAAGCTGGCGCTCTGGCTGCGCGAAAACGGCTTGAGGCCGTCAGATTTATTGGAGTCCGCCAATGTTGAGCGAGCGGCTAACGGGGCAAGCATTGACTTCGGGCGCTTGAAGGCCCTGATGGAGCGTGGGGTGGTATTAGGTTTTGCGGTAGAAGAGTGGCAACGTAATGGTATTTGGTTACTGAGCCGCAGCGATTCCGAATATCCTGTTCGGCTTAAGCGACACTTGAAAGGCAAGGCCCCGGCTTTGTTGTTTGGTGTAGGTGATCAGTCTTTGCTGCGCGGCGGAGGTGTAGGCATCGTTGGTTCAAGGAATGTGGATGATGCAGGACAACAGTTTACTATTCAGGTGGCAGAGCAATGTGTCCGGGCCGGTATGCCGGTGGTGTCCGGTGGGGCACGGGGTGTCGACCAGATTTCAATGAAGGCGGCGATGGATGCAGGTGGTGCAACAATTGGGATTCTCGCTGAAAACCTGTTGAAAAAAAGTCTGGAGCGTAGCGCTCGGAAAGCGATTGCCGACGGGCAGCTGCTGTTAATCTCGCCTTATCACCCTAACGCACGCTTTACCGTCGGCACCGCCATGGGGCGTAACAAACTGATTTATGCCATGGCCGACTATGGACTTGTCGTAAGTGCCGATCACAAGAAGGGCGGCACCTGGGCCGGTGCGGAGGAAGAACTGAAGCGGGATAAGCATGTTCCGGTATTTGTGCGCGGTGGCAGTGATGCTCCGTTGGGAAATACCAAACTGCTGGATCTCGGGGCGGTTGTATGGCCCAAGGTACCTGACGCGTCCGAACTTCGAAAACTTTTGGATAAAGCGGCATCCGCTGCGCCGGGTAAGGCGAAGCAGGAAGAGTTAGGATTCTCTAGTGAACCACCGGTGGACAAACCAACACCTAAGCCGGAGAAGATCGAAGAGAAGCAGCCTGAACCCGTTGAAGAGCCGCCCCCAGTTGAGACCAATACCGGGAAACCTGCAGAGCCCGCCGTTGATAAGCCGGTCGTGTCGGCGGAGGCTGTTACTCCTGCCGAAGAACTCTATCAGGCCGTCCTGCCAATCCTCTTGAAGAATTTGAATGAACCGATCAGCGCTGATGACTTAGCCAAGACGCTGGAGGTCGGCAAGACACAGTTGAACGCCTGGTTAAAGCGGGCGGTGGCGGACAAAGTAATAAAGAAATTGAACAAGCCGGTACGCTACATAGGTGCGAAATAACGGATATGAAATCTCTAAAAGACATAGCCGAATTGCTCGAAGAGCTGGAGCTGCGGATTGCCGATGAGCTGGAGGACCAGGATCTGGACTTTAAGCAGTGGGACGGCAAGAGCATGGATAAGGCGGTTCAACTGCTGATCCGTATGGCCGTCTGTATGGCGAATGGCGGCGGTGGAACGGTCGTTTTTGGCGTAGCCGATAAAGTGATTGGACGTGCCGCGGCAATCCTGGGGGTTCCGCCTGAGGTAGACATTAACCTGCTCAAAAAGGCGGTGTACGATCAGACCGATCCTAAAATCATGCCGGTTTTTGAAGAACTGCGCATTCCGGAAGGAACCGGCCGTCTGTTGGTGATGCAGATTCATCCGGGACTGCCGCCCTATACCGATACCTCCGGGCGCGGCACGATTCGCATCGGTAAAGACTGCCAGCCGCTCACCGGTACCCTACGCCGTAAGATTGCGGTTGAAACGGGCGAGACCGACTTTACCGCCGAGCGGGTGGCCCCGGTCGACTCGGCGATGCTCTCGCCGGTCGCCATGGAAGCCCTGCGTAATCAGGCGCGGGCAGAACGCGCCCCCGATGACCTGCTAAAGCTCAGTGATGTGGAGCTGCTCTCGGCGTTGGGATTGATCAAGCAGGGGCAATTCACCCGTGCGGCCATCTTGTTGGCCGGAACCGAAGAGGCCTTGCGCGAATATGTGCCCGCCTATAACTGGACCTTTCTGCAGATGAAGTCCGATACCGAGTATGGCATCCGCGAGGACCGCATGAGTGCCATTCCTGTTTCCGTTCGGCGGTTGGAAGAGCTGCTGCTTCCCTTTAATCCCATCACGACTCTAGAGCAGGGACTGTTTCATTTTGAATACCGTACCTGGCCGGAGATCGCCATCCGTGAAGCCCTGATGAATGCCTGCTGCCACCTCGACCTGCGCATTGCCGGACCGATTATGGTTAAACTCTACAGCGATCGGCTGGAGATCAGCAATAATGGCGGCTTTATCGGCGGGATCAACCCGGGGAATATACTGCACCACCAACCCGCCGCTCGTAATCCGCTGTTGGTCGATGCTCTTACTCGGCTCCGGTTGGTAAACCGCAGTAACCTGGGCATCGGACGCATGTTTTCGGCGCTGTTGATCGAAGGCAAAGAACCGCCACAGATCCGTGAAATCGGCGAGTCCGTTAGTCTCACCTTTATGAAGCGCGAGCTTTCAGGAGCCTTTCGCCTCTTTGTGGCTGAGGAGAGCAAGGCTGGGCGCGATCTTAGTGTCGATTGTTTATTGATCCTCCAACACCTGCTTCATCATCCCGAAATTGAGACCACCGCCGCCATCGCACTCTGCCAGCGCGATGCCGCCCAGACCCGCGAAACCCTGGTCGGCATGGAAAAGGCCGGCTACATCGAACACGGCGGCACCGGCAAGGGAGCCTACTGGACCATCCGCGCCGAGCTGCACCAACAGCTGGTGGGCGATGGACGCTCCGACGAACGCCGCCGCATCGACTGGGAAGCCGCCAAAACCCGCGTACTCAGTATCCTGATGGATCGCGCCAAGCGGGGAGAAGAGGGATTGAGTAATAAAGAGATTCGGCAGATCACCCATTTTGACCGCAATCAGGTCTTCCGCCTAATGACAGAGCTACGTGCTGAAAACTCAGGCATATGTGCTCCCGGAAAAGGACAGTCTGCTCGCTATGTATATGAAGCAAACTAATCTATTAATGCTCGCGAGCATTCACGTGAGCATTCAGGTGCAGTCAATGCTCGGGGTAATGCTCGGGGTAATGCTCGGCAGCATTGCGAGCCGCATTAAAGCCGCGCATAGAATGCGTGTCTATGCGATTTCTATGCGCGGTTGCATAGGTGTACGCATTCACGGGCCATTAATGCTCGGTCGAATGCTCGTCCGCATTGAACTCCGCATAGAGCAGGCACAATGCATTTTCTATGCAATGAATGAGCGAATTGCATCACAGATTGCATACTGTGCAATGATGCATTCAGCCGTGCTCAAACAGTGCTCAATGTTTTCAATAATTGAGCACATAAAGGAGCGTGCTCAATTTTATGAGCAAGAGGAGCGAGTCTGGCGGCAAGAGATTCGCGAAATTCTGATGCCTACGGTTAAAAGGGGCCGGATGTGCTTTAGAGAAGGTCGATTGGAGACTTATTATGAATAGTATGGGGAAAAAATTAATCGCAGCTGTTGCTCAACCTGCTTTCACATTGGACAACGGAAGCTTCTGCAAGCTCCGGCCAGTGCTTTTTGAAGATGGTGCTGAAGCCCTTTCAGAGGAGTTTCCGAATGAGGGAGAAATTTGGTGGATGTTAAATAATTTCACCTCGCACTTGGCTAGTCCTGGAAAGCTAATCCAGGTGGAGCTGGAGGAGTCGCCTAACTTTAGTAAAGTGGATCGTACAAGTTCCATGTATCAGGCAAAAAGGGATACGCCGATCAGTTTGAATCAGGATACTCCTATTGAGATATTGGATATTAGTTCGATGGCTCTGAAGCATATCACTGATCTCGTGGATCGTGAACAAGGCATCGCCTGCGACCATGAACCGGGGTCAATGGTTCTCTTGAAATGGCGTGACGCTTATTTTGGTCTATTTTCAACGGATTCTTATAATGAAGAATCAGGAACTGTAACGGTTCGTAGTGCTCGTCCAGATAAGGTTGTGTATTGCGTGAAAGAGCAAGTGTTCTCAGCAGTCTGTGCGAGCGATAAACGACGTGTTGAAAAAGAAATTCGAAAGGCAGATTACGGATTGTCCTGTTGCATATCATATACGCTGCTTTTACCGACAGGGTTAGAAAAGTTCTTTTCCGCCGAGGGGACCTTTGTGGATATGGAAGGGATCCATAATGCTTTAATCCGTGAAGCAAAAGCCTGCTTGACTAGGAGGGAGAGGCAGAGTCTTAAAAAAATGTTAGATCTGTTTCGTGAAAATAGCGCTAAAGCATCCGATCCAGATACTTTGCTGAAACGCTTGAGCGATATGGATACACGTTCTGCGTCACTAGACGAAGCCCTAGACCGCTTTGCCGATGCGCTGCTCGAAGGGGGAGTCGTTGGAGAGGATAGGTTACGGAATGCTGAAAAGCGCTATGCCGACCAATATATTCTCGAACACGGAGCGGAGCTGCAGTCACAAATCGAACAGAATATAAATGATTTACAGAAGAAGAAGGAGTCTTTGTCGGAAAAGTTAAAGACAGAAACAGCGGCACATAACGAACGACTGAGGAACGAAAGTCGGAATCAGGAAGTCGAGTTGGCCCGTGTGAAAGACAAGTTCGAAAATTCGATTAGATCAGAAAAAGAAAGCATCAAAAAGGAACGGGCGTTGTTGACCGAAGAGCGTCGGTCCATTCAGGAAAACCTGCAGGAGACGGTAAAACTCTTTTCCGAATCGGGCGATGAGGTCACTCGGCAGTTTTTGACATTTTTTCCTCTGTTTAAAGAATTTGGGATTTTGAATGAGGGATCACGATCAGGAGAAGGCCGGATTTCGGCACCAGGAGAGGATCTTCAAGAGGTCCCGCGCTTCACACATCCGCTCGACTTCAGGGCGGTTACAGAAGGCGGCATACCGGTTGAGGAGGTCGAGTTTTTCAGCCGGTTTGTCGCATATGTTGATGCGGCAGGATTTAATTACCGCGAGTTTGACCTTAAGCGATTCCATATTAGTTTGAAGAGTGGTGACTTGACGATCATTGGCGGACCTTCTGGTATCGGGAAGTCTTCATTAATGCAGCTCTATGCCCGAGCGTTGGCAGGTGCTGATTACAAAGCCAGCCGCCCTGACTTTTTGATGGTCAATGTGCGTCCGTCCTGGATGGAGACGGCCGACCTCGTCGGGCACGTGAACTCGTTGGAGCAGCGATTCTTTCCCTCGGAAAATGGTTTGTTTCAGCACCTCATCTGTGCGGCATCTGAGTATGAAGAAATCGCGGATCGCTCAGCACTTTATCCTGTTTGTCTCGATGAAATGAACCTCGCGCAGGTCGAGTACTATTTCAGCGATTTCTTGCAGGTGATGGAACGCCAGCAGGATGCGCGCGTTTTAAATTGTTTTTCTGAGCAGACCGTTGGGCGCACATGCCCTTTCCGGGATTGGCCGCGTATACCCATTTCTCCGGCAGTTCGGTTTGCCGGAACGGTTAACTTTGATGAGACCACGCGACGGTTGAGTGACCGTTTATTGGACCGTGCAAACTTAATTGCGTTGCGTTGTGACGAACTCCCGAATGTCTTTTCCGGAAAGGAATCCTATGGTTGGCCCGCAGCACCGGGGCGACGAATCACGTTATCTGATATGGAGTCGTGGAATCGTTCGTCTTCGCTGCCGAAAGAGTTGGCCGCGGTTATCGATTCATTGCGTCGCCCTTTGCTAGACCTTGGAGCCCCCATAACCCCAAGAAGCTATCAGGCAATTTGCCGGTTTGTTGCCAGTGCCGAGCCGCTGATGACTCATGCTCAGGCATTGGATGCTCAGCTTTCCCAACGCGTTCTAAGTAAAGTTCGAGATATTGTAACCGATTCTCAACGACATGCGTTTGAGAAGCTTGAAAGTACGATTAGAAATTTGGAGGTAGGTGATTTCTCGGAATCCAGTTTTGCACTGGAACAGATACGACTGATCGAAGTGCTCGACCAGACTGATCTAGGGCGCTAGCTGATGTCTGGGTTATCCATCTTAAAGCAGAACGGGAACCCCATCGTTTCTTGGGATTGGCCCAGAGGCAGCTCTACGAGCGAGAAGGAACCCTCCCAAACAGTTCTCGAAGAAACTCAATGGGTGTCTTTCTCGCTAGAGTCTCCTTTGGAGGGGATGGAGTATAATATCTGTATCGGAGACCGCTCTGTCATTGATGAGGCAGATGGCCAGAATACGGCCCGAAAGTTTAGGTCTTTCCTCGAGTGGCCCGAGAAAATGTACTTTGAGAGTGCTCGGGGATTCACGGATATTCATCTGGAAGAGCGGTTGTGCGGTACAGAATCCTGGCAACGGGTCGGCAGTTTTTCGCTGTATGTGTTGCCCACAAAGCTCGGAGAAGAGCGCTATGAAACCATGACGGATGATCTGCAGTCGCTCTGTGGATCCTTATTGCTGGATCTCCTAGGGACGTCGCGCTGGAAACATACAGACGTAAGTTTGAGTCCGGGAGTATCCTATCGCTCAAAAGAAGAAGAGCTTCGCTCTTTAAAGCAGACCTGGGCGCAGTTGCGGCCCTTACTCGACCGAATTCATCGCTCTCCAACAAGTATTGTGAGTAAGGAAATGAGAAAAACGGCTTACTGGGGAATGCGAGAACTCGCCCCCCGCGCAGCCCGGGACTTAGCCCGCAGAGGCGTGGATCCACGTAATAAGGCATGTGTTCGGCCTTTTATGGTCGACCAACCGGTGCTTCTGGAGACGTCTAATACCCGCGAGCATCAGGTACTGGCCGCCTTTCTGATTCGGCTGCAGAAACGCCTCATTGATATCGCAAAAGCAATCAGTCAGCATGATGCGTCCATACAGGAAGACCGCGCGTATCGTGACATCTCGGTTGGTAGTGGGCCTACTCTGTATCAAACCCAGGATCTTCCCCGTCTACAGCAACTTGAACTGGCACGAAAGAGTGCGGAGGAACTTTATGAGAGCATTGATCAAATGCGCCGCAGATCTCCGTTTGTTAAGTGCAAGCCGCTGTTTGAATGGCCCGGGCGTCAGTTCTTCACGCAGGGACCCATACTGAAACGAGTTAGAGATGTTATCGACCGTTACCTCTCCTCATCCAGTTTTTGGGTGGGGAATGCTCCCGGCGAGTCGATCACCAAACTCAGTAGCCGAATGTATGAACAGTGGGTACTTCTTCGCCTTGTTGAGGATTTTCGCGGTTGCGGACTTGAATTTAAACTCTGGGACGAGGCTCTTCAGACCAGCAAAAATGACCGGTTTACAATTGATTTTGAACGCGGGTTAACCTTCGAGGTTGCCCTGACATCGCAAAAGCGCATGCGTATCCGGTACGAGCCATGGATTCTGCCACGGGACGATGCTAAGAAGCTGGGCGAGACGCTCTGTCATGGGAATAATGCTTCCCGGGTACCGTGGTGCCCGGATATCATGATTGAATGCTTCTTAGAAAAGGATGGGCATCAGGAATCTCTTTATGGGGTGGCTGTGGACTGCAAATACACCTCAAGGATTGTCGACCACCACTGGAATGCGACACGAAAATATATGACAATAAGGTCAACGAGCGGTAACCATCAGGTGGTCCGCCAGCTCTGGCTAGCCTATCCGGGACTGGACAGTAAACTTCAGATGATGGATCCGAGTGTAACATTTGACGCCAATGGACCTTCATGCTCTTTTGCTGAGAAGTTAGAGGGCATCATTCCTTGTATGCCCGGTGAGTTATCAGGATCTCAGAACTTGACTCAGTTTGCCGAGGGACTGGTTCGATACTTCCGGCAAATACCGATTGATTTAAATAAATAACAGGTAACCCGATGAAACCTTTAGAAAAAACATTACGTAATCAGCTGGAGCGAACCATTAAGGCCGCGCGGGATGTGGCGGAGGCTGCGGCTGCCGCTGCGCTGGAACAGTTGGGGGTGGGTGAAGCTTCGGCGTTTGGTCACTTGTCGGATGAAGAGCGCGAGCTGCGGCGCAAGCTGCGGGTGCATGGGCGTCAGCTGGGTGATGAGAGAACCGCTAAAGGCGGACAAAGGCTGGATCGTCTGGTTGAAGAGGTGGCCTATGAACACTGGCACCGTATGCTGTTTGCCCGCTTCCTCGCTGAAAACAACCTCTTAATGTATCCCGACCCGGATGAGCCGGTGGCGGTGACTCTGGAAGAGTGCGACGACCTGGCGGCTGATGAGGGTGCTTCCAATGGTTGGGAACTTGCGGCGCGATATGCCGCCCGTATGCTGCCCCAGATCTTTCGTCCGGACTCACCTGTCTTTAAGCTAACCTTACCTCCGGAACATCAGCAAAAACTCGAACAGATGCTTTCCGGTCTGGCCCTTGAAACCTTTATCGCATCCGACTCATTGGGTTGGGTCTATCAGTTCTGGCAGGCCAAACGCAAAGACGAAGTCAATGCCTCTGAGGTGAAGATCGGGGCACGCGAACTGCCTGCGGTTACCCAGCTCTTTACCGAAGACTATATGGTCTCCTTCCTGCTCGATAACTCGCTGGGTGCCTGGTGGGCCGGTAAACGGCTGACGGAGCAGGACTATAAAGACGTAACCACGGAATACACTGAAGACACAGAAATTGAACAGGCGCTGAGAGAGCGTGCGTCTATTCCGGGAGTGCCTTTAGAATATCTACGTTTCGTTCCGTGTCCGTCCGTGTCTTCCGTGGTTGATAAATGGATGCCAGCTGCGGGTACGTTCGATGCCTGGCCGGAGCAGCTGTGCGAACTCAAGACCATCGATCCGAGTTGTGGATCCGGCCACTTCCTGGTGGCGGCCTTCCTGATGCTGGTGCCGATGCGCATGGAGCTGGATGGACTCTCGGCTCAGGAGGCGGTGGATGCTGTGCTGCGAGAAAATATCCATGGATTGGAACTCGATCAACGCTGTGTGGAGCTGGCCGCCTTCGCGTTGGCACTGACTGCTTGGAAATATCCGGATGCGGGCGGTTATCGTCCCTTACCTGAACTGCAGGTGGCATGCTCCGGACTGTCGATCAGCGCCAAGAAGGACGAGTGGCTGGAGTTGGCTGCTGATAACCCGGACTTAGCGTATTCGCTGGAACAAATGTATAACTGGTTCTCGGATGCTCCGGTACTTGGAAGCCTGCTGAATCCTAAGAAGCTGATGGAAGGCGACGCCTTCATTAAAGAAAACTGGTCTGAACTGAGGCCTGCTCTCCAAAAACTTATCGGCAAAGGCGATGACTTGGCACGTGAAATGGGCGTGGTGGCTCATGGTCTTGCCAAGGTCGGTGAGTTGCTAATGCAGGATTATGCGTGGGTGATTACAAACGTTCCGTATTTAAAAAGTGGAAAACAGGGGGGGGTACTAAAAACTTTTTGTGAGCAGAACTATCGTCCCGCAAAAGCGGATTTGGCCACAGTATTTCTCGATCGTTGCCTCGAACTTTGTGGTAAAGGAGGTTCTGCCTGCATCGTACTCCCTCAGAACTGGTTATTCCTAACAACATATCGAAAGTTTAGAGAAAAGTTACTCAATAATGACACATGGCATATTATTGCCCGGCTTGGCTCAGGTGCGTTTGAAACTATTAGTGGCGAAGTAGTTAAAGCCATTCTTATTAGTATTAGTCGTGGAACGTCTGAGATTTCAAATGATAGCAATCTACTCAGAGGTGTTGATGTCTCAGAGTGCAATGGGGGGTTAGAGAAGGCTGCTAACCTACTAAGTACGGATATTAGAAGTGTTAGTCAGGCGAAGCAGTTGAAGAATCCGGATTGCTTGGTTTCTCTGGAAGATAACGAAGGTTTAACTCTTCTCAACGAACACGCTGATGGTTTAGCTGGTATCCTGAACGGAGATTCCCCCCGCTTTTTGAAGGTATATTGGGAAATGGATGATCGGCAAGGGACGTGGAGTTTTCAGCAAACAACACAGAAGGTAGGATCGCATTTCGGTGGCATGCATAATCTTGTGTTTTATGATGAAGTAAATGGTCACCTAAGGGAAGAGCGTTGGATCCGAAGAAAACGTCTACATGATTCCGATCAACGAGGTCAGGCAGTGGTGGGCAAAAAAGGAGTGGCTGTTTCATCAATGGGTGCTCTGCCCGCATCATTTTTTACAGGTAGTCGTTACGATTCAAATGTTGCAACGGTAGTTCCAAGAGACCCTAAAGAATTGCCAGCGATTTGGAGCTTCTGTTCGTCAAAGAAATACAACGAAGTTATACGGCAAATAGACCAAAGCTTGAAGGTTACTAATGCTACACTGGTCAAGGTCCCGTTTGATATCGAACGCTGGACGAAAGTCGCTGAAGAGAAATATCCCAATGGCTTACCAAAACCCTATTCAGATGATCCAACTCAATGGATTTTTCATGGTCACCCCTGCGGTTCTGTCGTTTGGAACGAAGATGCCAAGTGGACTGCAAGCAGAGATCTGCGCACCGACGACACCGTGCTACAGGTCGCCGTAGCCCGTCTCCTGGGCTACCGTTGGCCCGCTGAGCTGGATGAGGATATGGAGCTGGCGGATGAGCAGTGGGCATGGGTAGAGCGTTGTGAGGCATTGCTGCCGCTCAGCGATGAAGACGGTATTGTCTGTATTCCTCCGGTGCGTGGTGAGGCTGCTGCGGATGGACGTCTACTTAACCTACTCGCTGCGGCGTATGGCGATGCCTGGTCAAACGATGTGCTGGCTGAACTGTTAAAGAGCGCCGGGCATGCAGGGAAGTCACTGGAATCCTGGTTGCGTGACAAATTTTTTGCGCAGCACTGCAAGCTGTTCCAGCACCGTCCGTTTATCTGGCAGGTGTGGGATGGGCTGTCGGATGGCTTCTCCGCGTTGGTGAACTACCACAAGCTCGACTACAAGTTACTGGAAACCCTGACCCATACCTACCTCGGCGACTGGATTATCCGATGTCAGGAAGAGGATCGCAGCAACGGCCTGCTGGAAGGACAGGATGGCGAAAAGACCGCCGCCGCCAAGGTCCTCAAGAAAAAGCTGGAGCTCATCCTTAAGGGCGAAGCCCCCCACGATATTTTCGTGCGCTGGAAACCGCTGGACCAACAGCCCATCGGCTGGAACCCGGATCTCAACGACGGCGTACGTATGAACATTCGGCCCTTTATGACCGTAGGTGATGTGAAGAAGAAAGGCGCGGGCATTCTGCGTGACAAACCCAACATAAAATGGACCAAGGACCGCGGTCAGGACGTCCCCTCCGCCCCCTGGTATCACCTCGGTCCCGAATACGGTGGCAAAGAAGGCGACCGCATTAACGACCACCATTTGAGCTTGGAAGAGAAGTCTGCAGCTAGGAATAACGGATGAATGAAGTAGCGAAATCCGGTTTGTTGAGCCGTCTGCTCAACAAGAAAAGTAAAACTGCTCTTCCTAAAACGGGGGCTGTTCCCCCCGTACAATGGGAAGAGGTGCAGCGGCATCTACCGGCAACCATCACACAGGGTTCAGGAGCCAAGCAAGGGATGCCTATTTCCAACCCCTGGATTCAAAGCGGACTCAATGGGCTGTTGGATGCCGCGCCTTCACTGCACACCGCAGCCAACAGCGGAAAGTATCTGGAGATCATCGGGCCGCCGGAGGCTTTGGCTGCTGGTGTGCTGCGCCAAACAGATAAACATGGGGATATACTTGGCGGTATAGTGGATGAGAATAACCAGATCTTACGACAAACACGTTTTGCGGATTCAGCCAACAGCCTCTCTGCTGCAGCGACAGCAGCGGCCACGTTCCAGGTGCTGAGTGTGGCAACTTCACAGTATTACCTGCACCAGATTAATAGCTCGTTAAGAAAGATTGATCTGAAAGTTGAGTCTTTGAATAATAAAATGGAGTGCCGACAGCTGGGCGAAATTCAGTACGCGATTGCTACGATTGATGAGATCTATAATGGAAACCTGAGCCACATCGAGGCCACCGGAATGGTCGATTGGCAAGCCCCCGATAGGGTTGCATTTTGGACGCGAATGGCCAACACCGAGACAGCGTTACGTACGAATGCAGCAGCGTTGGAGGCCGAAATCATGACCGCTCTTCAAGGTTTGTCTTCAAAGTTGAAGAAGGATGGCAAGCGGGTGAATGTATCTTATACGGCACATCGGGAACTGTTGAAAGAGCTGGAGAACCTGCATGGTTCGCATAACGTGCAACACTATCTGCTGGCTCTGCGTGGGATGGTGCGTTGGTATCAGGTGGTTCTCTCGTTTGACAGCCTTTCACAGCAGGTAGTGGATAATGGCCGCTATGATGCGATGATAAAATACATCAAGGAACGCGCTGGCGTTATGGAGTCTATCCGGGACGAGTATGAGTTTATATTGGATGGCCAAAAGGGCGTTGCCGGCAAAGACAAGGCTATGGCCCTGGGGAAGGCTGCATGGAAGAAAGGAGGGGTAGAGCGGCTCGTAATTGATAGTCTATATAATGGACTACGCAACAGAACGAGCGCGTATGAGGAGACCTTGGATGAGGGTGCGGGGCAGTTTAATGCGGATAGAGAAAAACTTATTTGCAGTCTGAAGTTAGATAGCTGTGATCTTTTTTCGACCATGGCACATATTAACACGATGACGACCTCGCTTGATGCCCCGCAGACCTTCTATCTGGAAGTAAATGAAGAGAGCGGTGAGGCAATATTACAAATGGCTTCAGAAGAGGTGTCGGCGTGATTTTCTCTATGGTTCGCAGCGGGCAGGTCCCGAAATGAAGAATCTCTACAAACACGATTCAAAGACATTGGCCGAATGCATTGACCTCTGTAGTTCAGGCGCCAACGCAAAGGCTGTATTTGCCATGCCCGACCTGCAACGCCAATTTGTGTGGGATCCTCGGCAAGTGGTCTTGTTAATCGATTCTCTCCTGCGAGGATGGCCCTTCGGGTCGCTGGTGCTGATGCGGGTAGAGCCTGGACAGGGGTTGATCATGGCGCATCGTCCTTTCTGGCAAGTTTGTCATGATGAATGGCAGAGCGAACAGAATGAGCCCTTTCCTGGCAAGAGCGCTTTTGAACGTGATGATCAGCTTCATCTGGTCTTAGACGGCCAGCAGCGGCTTCAGAGTTTAGTGATGGCACTGGGTGATGACGGGGCAGGCTATCGGTTGTATGAATGGCGATGGATGAATCTTTATAAACAGTCTTATCGTAAAGTCCGAAATCGTGATTTTGAGCTATGCCCGAAGGCCTCTCTTTTTCTCGACCTAGAAGCATTCTGTGCGGCTTATTATGAGAACGGAGAGGTGGGCTCAAACATTGCGTACAACGATGGGAAGGTGCTCTGCTGGGCCACCGAAGAAACTTTGAATTCACCGTATAAAGAACGTGGCCAATTGCCCTTGAAGTCCTGCCGTGATGACCAAAGTCATTTGCTACGTCTCAGTAAGCTGTGGCGCTGGGCTGATGACTCTTCATTAGTGGGTGAAGATAGCGATGGACGAGTCGTGGTCGATGAGGACGTATTGTTAAAGCAGCTGTGTAATAATTATATTTCAGATGAGTTGGCCAAGCATTGTCTTGTTCCGGTGGCAGAGATACTGAAGGCTTTGCGTGTGGTGCGGGGCAATGACGTTGCGTATCTTGAATTATTGCCTCCATCGAAAGCGGGGTGCAGTGTTGAGCAATATAATGAAGCGGTTGTAGAGGTCTTTACGCGATTGAATAAAGGCGGTAAAGAGCTCAAACGTGAAGACATTACCTTTGCGTGGTTAAAGCAGGGGTGGGATAAAGACAAAACAAACGGACATCCTGCGGGGCAGTGTTTTAAAGATCTTCATCGAAGCGTTTCGACTCAGTCGCTCAAGATTGATGAGTTGATCATCGTATCCTCAGTGATCTGGTCGGTTTTCGAAAATGAAGGAAAACTGATTCGCAATGAGGATCTTTTGAAGCCTGGGATACTGATTCAGCTTACCGACTGGCTTTGTTCGAACTGGACGCTGGTGGAATCCAGTATTCAGGAAGTTGTAAAGCTGCTGGATGAGCATGGCCTTAAATTTAGAGAGCAGTTTCATTCGTTGTATCCGATTGCCATTTTTGCCGCATGGAAGGGTCTTGTAGAGTATCACAGGCCTCAGGGTGCGTCTCAGCGGGAGCTGCTTATATATAACAAGGGCGTAGAGAATCTCGGGGGGGTGGATCGTTTTTTTCTTTGTTCTCAGTGGGCAAACTATTGGTCTATTGGCCGGGCTGAAATGTGGGCCGGTAAGTTTTATCACGGGATGGAGAAGGTCGATAGTGATGATCTTCCGGTTCAGCGAGCACTGGCCATTTACTTTGAAACGATGGTTAAGGAGATTTGCAAGCGGGCTGATGAAGCGTTGTCTCGTCTTGGTGCGGATAACCGAAATCAAGTGGTTCGCTATCGCCCCTATTTGTGGTTGTGGCATCGCCTGAGCTCAGCGCGAAGAGACATGTCTTTGCCCGCAATGCTTGACTCGGGTTCCCGCAAGGAAACGGATGTTCATGTGGACCACTGTATCGCTCACCGAATTTGGCAAGAGCTGCTCGATGAGACTGATCTCGACAACATGTCGGGTGAGTATGTCCGCAAGCTAAGCGCTATCAATTCACTGGGGAACTGTTTGTTGCTCAATGGTAGCGTGAATATTGCAAAGGGTAAGAAGCCATTTCGGGCCTTTTTTAATGAAGTGTATGGGGATTCTTGCGAATTAGCCGACGCATTTCTTTATGTGACGGAGGCACTGGCTGACCCTCGCGGCTTCTTGGAGGCAGGTCACTCTCTTGATGAGGTGATTGATGCGATCATGCGGCGAGACAATTTGATTCGCGTTGAATTATGTGAATTTATTAACGGGAAGAGGGAGCGGGCACGATAGCGGATCCGTTTGTTTATATCTATGGCGATAATTTTAGACCACCTAACGAAATCAATCCGCGAGGCTGCAGTATTCAACCCGGACGTGCAGATTGCCCCGGCGTGCATTCTTTGGCCGGACAGGGACCGGCAGTGGGAGCCTGTGATCGCGCGCCTTCAGGCGGAGCTGCCCGAACTGTGTGTGCTGGGCGACTACGCTCCGGATAAGCTTACCGGTCCGGCCATCTGGCTGAGGTGTGTGCTTGCCGGAACAATTGAAGGTGTCGTGCTGCCGGAAGGCCATACACCGATTCTCTATCTACCGGGTATCAGTCGGCAGGATCTGCGGGCGGTGGAGAGTTGCCCCGATCCTTTAAAGCCGCTGGCGGAGCTGCAATACCGCGGAGTCATCTGGTCGCAGATCAACGCCAAAGACTGGACGCTGCTGGCCTACCTGAGGTCGGACCAGGGTGGGCTGGCGCTGGACGCTGCTCAGGACCGGGATGCAAAGAATGCCATGCTGTTGGCGTTGGACCGGCTGATTGATGAGGACGTGGAGCTGTTAAAGGGCAAGCGCCTCGATAAGGACTATTTTAATACGTTGCTTACTGGCGGTGATCCCGTGCGCGATCTGCTGCTCTGGCTTGATGACTCGGAAGCTTTCAGAAAAGGCCGTACGGATAATGAGTGGACCGCTTTCGTGGAGGTGTGTAAGTCGCAGTTGGCTTTCGATCCAGAGAATGAAGGTGAGTTGTCGGGCGCTGCCAAGCTCGCTGAGCGTCAGGGGCCTTGGCAGGCGGTATGGGGGCGGTTCTGTGAGGCGCCGGTTCGTTACGTGTGCATTCCGGCTCAGATACGTAAGTGCACGTCTCCGGCCTTTGACCTATTTGCGGATGAAATTCTGGCCGGTGGCTGGCCGCAGTGGAATGAAGAGCAGGAACGTTCGCTGTTTCATGATCTTAAAGCGCTGGATAAAGTTCCGGCACATAACGCCAGACAGAAGATCCAGGAATTGGAAAAAAAACATGCCGCCCGCCGCGGACTGGTCTGGTCGGAGCTGGGAGAATCTCCGTTAGCCATGGCGCTGGGACATCTGTCGGTCATGGCCTCCGTTACAGGGAAGAGTATTGCCGCCGGAAACGTGGAGGATATGGAGCAGGCGTATCGTAATGGCGGTTGGAAGGCTGACGATGCGCTACTGAAGGCTTTGTCCGGGTTGGATAAGCCAGAGGAGCAGGAAGCGGTCACCACGGCGATACGCGCTATATACCATCCATGGGCCGATGAAGCCGCTCGCCACCTTCAGAGCGTGGTTAGCGAAGCCACCTATCCGGGTGGTACGCATTCATCCAACAAGCCGCTCTCCTGTGCCGAGGGGGAGTGTGTTCTGTTCGTGGACGGATTGCGTTATGATACCGCCAAGCGCCTTCAGGATCTGCTGACGGATGGACGGCTGGAGATTTCAGAACACGCTGTCTGGGCAGCCCTCCCCAGTGTTACGGCGACCGGTAAGCCTGCGATCAGTCCGGTGAGTGACAAGATCCATGGACTGGATGACAACACCGACTTTGAACCCTCCGTGGCTGAAACGGGGCAGTCCCTCAAGGGGGGATACCATTTTAAGAAGCTTCTCAAAGCAGAAGGTTTTGAAATCCTTGAGCACGGTGACTGCGGAGATGGACAGGGCAAAGCCTGGTGCGCGTTCGGAGACATCGACCATGAAGGCCACGACCGCGGTTGGAAGCTAGCCAGGCATGTAGACCATATTATCGGTGAAGTTCGGGATCGTGTTACTTCGCTCCTGGATACCGGTTGGAAAGCGGTTCATGTGGTTACCGACCATGGTTGGCTGTTGCTCCCGGGAGGACTGCCGAAGTCTGACCTGTCCAGTTCTTTAACCGCCAGCAAGTGGGGCCGCTGCGCATCGCTGAAACCGGGCGCAACCGTTGAAGAAGGTTTGTATCCGTGGTATTGGAATCCCGGTCTTCATTTTTCTCTGGCAGACGGGATTAACTGTTTCAAAAATGGCGTTGAGTATACCCACGGTGGACTGAGCCTGCAGGAGTGTCTGACCTTGCGACTTTCAGTGTCACGGGGAACGCCTGCTGACTCACTGTTCTCAGCTGGGCTTTCTGAGGTGTCCTGGCGGGGCCTGCGTTGCTCTGTGAAGGTCGAAGGTTCGGTTTCCGGTCTTTCGTTGGACGTTCGTACCCAGGCAGGGAATGCGGCATCGAGCGTGGCGGTGAGTGCGAAGCCGGTGAAAGAGGATGGAACCTGCTCAGTGATTATCGAAGACGATGATCTGGATGGGCGTTCGGTGACGGTGGTGCTGGTCGATGAAAATGGTGCTCTGGTGGCGCAGGTTGATACACGAGTTGGTGGAGAATAGTTATGGATCTGGATCATATTGATAAGTTAGCGGCTTCTTCCCTGGAGGGGTATCTTGTGCGCAAAGATCTTGTTCGTACGTTTAGCCGTCAGTTTCCGGTTCCCACTTATGTCGTAGAATTCCTGCTCGGGCGTTATTGCGCCAGCACAGATCCGGATGAGATCGAGGAAGGCCTGGAGGTGGTTCAGCGTCAACTTAAGTCCCGTACGGTCAAGGCTGGCGAAGAAGAGCTGTTCAAGGCTCGAGCCCGCGAAAACGGCGAAGTAAAGATCATCGACATCATCAGCGCCCGGCTTGATGCCAAGACCGATTCCTTTCTGGTTACGTTGCCCAGCCTTCAAATCAATGATGTGCGGATCAGCTCCAACCTCGTCAATGAACATGAACGCATGCTGACCGGTGGCTTCTACGCCGAAATCAACTTGGGTTACGATGCGGCTATTGCGCAGGAGAAGAATGGGCGGCCTTTCGGGATTGAGGGGTTGCGCGCGATTCAATTATCCAAGCGCGATGTATTGGACACATTGGCAGATGCCCGCAAGCAGTTTACTACAGACGAGTGGAAGACCTTTGTTCTTCGCAGCATAGGTGTTGAACCCGCTGAGTTAACCGAGCGCAACAAGGACGCCTTCTTTCTGCGTATCCTCCCCTTTGTTGAACGGAACTATAACATGGTCGAGCTGGGGCCGCGTGGAACGGGAAAGAGTCACCTGTTCCAGCAGGTTTCTCCCTATGCCCATTTGGTATCCGGTGGTAAGACTACAGTAGCTAAGATGTTTGCCGATTTACACGGTCGGCGCGGGTTGGTTTGTCAGTATGACGTGGTCTGCTTTGACGAAGTGTCCGGCATCTCCTTTGATAAGAAGGACGGTGTTAATATCATGAAGGGCTACATGGAATCCGGCGAGTTCAGTCGCGGCAAGGAAAGTATCCGTGCGGATGGTTCTGTGGTATTGGTTGGTAACTTTGATGTAGATGTAGAGCATCAGCAGCGCGTTGGTCACCTCTTTGGCCCTCTTCCGCCGGAGATGCGTAATGATACGGCTTTCATGGACCGCATTCATTCTTACCTGCCCGGTTGGGATGTGCCGAAGATCGATAAGAATCTGCTAACCGATCACTTCGGCCTGGTCAGTGATTTCTGGTCAGAGTGCATGAGCCAACTGCGCTCGCAAAGCCGGGTTGCGGCTCTTCAGAACCGAGTCTATTTTGGTGGTGCACTCAGTGGTCGTGATACGAACGCAGTTAACAAAACGGTGAGCGCCCTCCTTAAACTCCTTTATCCTGGAGAGGACACACCGATTCCGGATGAAGACCTGGAATGGGCTGTGCGGCTGGCGCTGGAATCCCGTCGCCGGGTAAAGGAACAGCAGAAGCGCATCGGTGCCGCCGAATTTCGGAATACCCATTTCAGTTATGTGATGGGTGATGATGGTGTCGAGCAGTTCATTACGACACCGGAGCTTTATAGTGAAAATTGCATTGGTGATGATCCGCTGGAACCGGGTCAGGTTTGGAGTATCAGCCCGGGCGGTGAAGACGAGCACCCAGGCCTATACCGTATTGAGGTAAATGAAGGCCCCGGCTCAGGTGTGAAGATACTGAATAAACCCGTGCCGCCTGCCTACCGGGAAAGCATGGGCTTTGCAGAACAGAACCTGTACGCCCGTTCGGCTCAGCTGGTTGGAGACAAGGATCCGCGTCATCACGAATTCACTGTTCAGCTACGCGCGTTCGATGCGGCCAAGTCCGGAGCTAAGCTGGGCATGGCGTCACTGATTGCCCTAAGCTCTTCCCTGTTAAAGAAGAGTACCCGTGGGGGCCTCATCATCGTCGGAGAAATCAATCTAGGCGGTTCCATCGAGTCCATACATAATCCGGTTGCCATCGCCGAGATCGCGGTTGAAAAAGGTGCAACAGCTCTGCTGATGCCGGTAGCCTGCCGTAGACAGCTCTTTGACCTTTCAGACGACATGGCAACCAAGATTGATATCCAGTTCTATGCCGATGCCCGTGACGCACTGCTAAAGGCTATTGTGGAATAGGCCTTCATCGGAGTACGAGTTAATAGTTGCTGCTGATAATCCGTCATATTCAGGCTCTGTTTCGCTATCAGGCTTCGACCAGCTGTTGCAGTGCCTGGATGATTCTGATCATGGCGAGGGTGTCGAGATGGCAGTATTTGAGCAGTTCTTCGCGGACATGTTCGCGTTCTGCGTCGGTTGCATCCCCAAACGTGACTCGGACATATTCGCTGCTGGCGGTTCCGCCATCGCCGATCTCAAGGTCGGCGTAGGAAAGTTCAGGCACCAGAACGGGCAGCACCTTTTTAATGGATGCGCTGCCTTGCTGTTCCGGGTGATAGTATTCGAATGCGCGGAACGGCCTCAGGAGGTCGACAAAGCGGGGAAGCAGCCCGTTTACGAAGTCCCGGTACTCGGGGAAAGCTTCCGCGGAACTACGCAGGCACATTTTTTCGAAGCCCATGTTGTAGGCGACAATATCGCCGGTGGAGCCGATATTTTCCTTAAGGCTGGCCAGGATCTGCAGACGGGGATCTATTGTGCCATCGGCCAGAAATTCATAATGCCGGGGCTCCGCGTCAAGGGCAGGCCAGATATGCAAGGAATACTGGAATACAGTCTGTTGATAGGGGCGGGAATTGTTGTAGGCCGGTATCGCCAGCTGGAAGGTTTCAAAGTCCAGGTGGTACTGGGGGAACTTCAGGTTGCCAAGGAAGTCGACTATGGCTTCCCGGTTAACATGCGGTTGACCCGAAAGTAAGGTTGCCCGCTGAATGGCCTGCCGGGTATTCAGGCTGTAATCGGCCGGCAGGTCGGTAATGCTCAAGATTCCGCTCTGTATCAAGGGCAGGGTTTTTCTCGGGCCCGTCCAATAGAGCGTGGTTATATCGCCCTCTTCAGGAAGGAAGTCCCAGCATTCTTCCGAGAGAGGGCATTGATAGGGATCGGAGCAGTGTGACCCTACATCTACCTCCGGGCAGTCGGAGAGGCTGATCGTCTTGAGCATTTGATCCATCTTTGCCCGGACATGTTTGGCCAGGGCGCGTGCATCGTCCGTCACATCTTCCGTCATCAATAGCTTGTCCGCCTCGATGTCCCCGTTCCGCACATACTGGTTGTTGATGTGCATGATGAAGCAACGGTTGATCTTTAGCCCGGCTGATTCATAGAGCCGAAGTTGGAAGGACATATCGTTGAGGTAGACGTTTTTTACCTCCGTTGAGCTTTTTACTTCGACAATATTCCAGGCCTCATCGCCGACAGGTACCAATATGTCTGCCTGTGCATAGGCACCATCGTGGCTGAAGGTGGCTTCAAAAATCGGCTTGCGTGATTTCAGGGCATTCTTCGTTTCGGCTATCATCTCCGGGAAGGCAGCCGGACGAAACTCAATCTCGATCCCTCCTGGAAAGAGAGATTTTGCAAGCTCTCCGATTGTATGACCTTGATCAAATCTGGCTTGCACTGAGCTATCCCAGAGAGGAAGCCGCTCTTTGTCATTAAAGTTTACCCAGAGCAGCTTCGGGCACTGCAGCCCCGTGCAGTATTTGGATTTTGAAAGAATGATGCTCATTTTTTATCTAGTAGTTTAATGCCAAAATTGTGAGATGGCGGGGATATTCAAGGTTTCACTTATTGTAGTCTTTATGGGGCGTCTTACATAGGCTTCTATCAGGATTGGTTGGGCATACGCTTTACAGGATGCTTCGTGCATTTATGATCGAGACAATATCATCAAACTTTCCATTCATGGACCGAGCTACAAAATGATCAGTCAAAACCACTAGCATTTTTTCATTGTATGCAACTTCAAAGCACCTTTCCTTTGAAAAGTTTAGTGCCGGGAACAATGCTTTATAGTCGTTCCAGAACTCTTTCCCATACCCTATAATCACCTTAGGGTGGTGTTGGCTAAGTAACTGTCGTAAATATTGTATTCGTCGGGGTTTGGTGGTTCGGTAATAATCTGTCGCAGATGTAAACTGAGGGATAAAATTTTCATAATCCCAAGAGGCTATTTTCGACTTTGGGATGGGCATCAACTCTACCAGAAGAGTATTACCCTGTGCTCTTCCAAGGGAGTTGGCTTGATAATTACGAATACTCTCTCGGTCAGCTGCTCTGTCTTCAAGGCGAAGCATGATATAACACATACCCCTCCAGGTGCTTTGGATTTTTTTCTTCCCACTATGATGCATTGTAATATCAAGAATCTCATGTGCATCCCTACAGTCTTCAACTTGCCTAAATTTTAGCCTTGCCCGAATATTCTGAATATTCTCGCTAACGGTGGCCCCTTTCTTCACGCCCTCTTCCATGCCGAGAAACCAAATGTCACTATCTAGTCTACCATAACCAACGAAACGTAGTAGGTGGTCTAATTCTTTGTCAGTAAGTGCGTGTTTCATGAAGGTATCTCCTGTTCATTCTGCCGTATGCGTTAGTGAAATAATTGGCATTGCTGAATAAAGCAATATGCAGGCCATGTGCACACACATTTGAAGACTTATCGAAAGTAGTAAAATTTACTAGTGAGCCCTTTGGAGTAATTCAAACTGCTTATCGGTTTCAGGGTAGGAGCCGCTTTCTTCCAGCAGGATCAGAGGGAGACCGAGGGCATTCAGTATGCAACCGGCAAAGGTGCCGGTGCGGCCGATCCCGCCTGCGCAATGTACCAGAATGTTTGTTTCCTTCTGCAGCATTCCGACGGTGGTGCGTACCAACGCATAGAAAGCTTCCTGATCTTCGGCAACCCCAAAATCAGGGATCGGGAATGTCGTCCGCTTGACTGGGATGCCACCGCGTTGGATGGCATGGTAATAGTCTGGGGACTTGGTTTTGATCTCCTCATCCGAATTGAGGCAAATGATGTGCGAGATACCTTCGGCCTCAATGCGCTCTATAAACGAGCTCAAGTCCTCGTAGCGTCCGGGCATACTGTGGAGATACAGTGTGCCGGGCGTATTGGTTTCAAGTTTGCGCAGTCTCATTTTCATAATGTGGCAGATCATTCCATCCACCGCCACCATTCCGGGGGCAGAAACACCGGCACATTATTCTGCTTGCACACGCGGATGGTATGCCCGGTGCCACCGGCCATGGGGTCTGAAGCTGTAAAGAAGATACCCATAGTGGCAGGTAATAGCTCTTGTGCTGGATCGCCCATGACCATGAGGGTGTCGCGCAGCAGGTAACGCGCCTTGGACTGGAGCTGGGGGATTTCATTGCGCTTGTCGATGATACGTGCGTTTCCCGGTGTGGCTGTATTGGTGTGATACGCCAGCGTTTCTTCATGAACCGCCGACACGTTGTTTAACGGAAAAGAATAGTTGAGCGGATTCCGGTGGACCCTGCGATGACCGGCAGTGGGGGTAATGAGCTGCAGCCGGGCTGGCGCAATGGCATTGACTCCGCGTGCAAACAGGGCGTCAGAACCGTCGGCATTGCCTGAACGAAACAGGGCAGTAGGAAACTCATTGGCCAGGTAAGCCGCCAGCATGACCAGTTTTTCTTGCAGGTTTTCGGGAACCTTACGACTGCCCGCGAGGAGAATAACCGGTTGCGTAACCCCCGCAACCGCCGACTTGAAATGTTCATAGTGTTTATTCATGCGGGCAGTGTCGCACAGGAGGTCGGACATAAGGCGTCCGTGCGGGAAAAATTATGGTCGGACACCTCTTGTCCAAGGACTGCTGATACCGTGCTTGCAGAACCCATATAAAGGAGTTGGTTATGAGTAAAATATCAAAGCTTGCGCGTCGAATGCCCGGAGAGCGGGTGCTGGAAATTGTGTCGGGCGACTTCCCGCTGGAGTCTCGGTTGGCGGAATATGCACTGGGATTACTGGAACTCAATCAACTGGGCCGCATGTTGATTGTGATTGTTTTTTCCATCCTTCCCCCGGCTTCGGCAATAGAACTCGCGGCCTTGTTCAAAGGCGAAGAGGATTTCCAAGGTCTGGAAAAAAACCTGATCGAGGCGGAAGATGCGGATGATTTAAGCCGCATATATGTAAGTTTTCTTGGAGCGCCATCGAGCAGAATGTCGTTGCTTTTCACCAAAGCGTTGAGGCCTTTACTTAAGCAGCAGATCAAACCGGCCCGTGCAAGCTATCGCCGGCGTGTTGAGCAGCTGTGCCGGAAGATGAATCTGAGTGCCGATGAGATCGCCCTGCTTGAGCTGGGATGCTGCTACAGCCTTAACCCGGGATTGGAGCGGTTGCTGGATAGTTTCAACACAACCAAAAAGGTCGGCCTGTTTTCTTTTCTCACTGGCGTATCGCGAGGGCGGATCTCCCTCCTGATTTCCAACAAGGAAAAGCTGGTGCGGAATGAATGGCTGACTCTGGAAGCCCGTAATTTGAGGGTGAATGATTCTGTTTTCGAATATCTGATTGGCAATGCGGGAAAGGACTTTGCGGCGGATGCGTTTAAACCGATCCGATCTGCGGAGCTGTCGCTGGATCATTTTGATCTCAAGCCGGTTCAAAAGGAGACGCTCGCCGGGGTTCTCGGTTCGGCGGCTCCGAATCATATTCTTTTCTACGGAAAAGCCGGAACAGGGAAAACCGAACTGGCCAAGGTGCTGGTGCAGCAATCCGGCAAGGAAGCGGTGGTGGTGAACTATGGTTCCGACGGAGATGCACGGGATCGCAAGACCGCGCTGTTTTCCACGATCAATTCGGTTCCGGAGGATACGCTGATTATTGTAGACGAGGTGGATGGGTTGCTGAATACACAAAGCCTGTTTCGTACGGCCACGGTCAACAAAGGGTGGATTAATCAATTTATGGATGACTGTCGGCACAAGATGATCTGGATTGTGAATGAATCGGGAGGAATCGAGGAATCTGTTCGGCGGCGCTTTTCCTATAGCCTTCAGTTCAGACAACTGACCTGGCGGCAGCGGGAAACCATTTGGCTGACGCAGTTGCGGAAGCATCGCATTAAGCGGTTTTTCCAAACACTGGAAATCCAGCAACTGGCGAAGCGGTTTCCGGTTAGCCCCGGGCTGATTGCTTACTCAGCCAAGACGATGAAACAATGTCAGACGAATGAAATGACGGCTCCAGAAGTCCACGCGATGCTGGACGAAATTCTAACGCGCCAGATGGAACTGACAGAAGGGACAACCCCGGATAAAAAACTGGCGCAAATCAACAGCAACTATGATCCTGCTGCCCTAAACACTGACTTTGATCCAACGCAACTGATTAAGGGGTTATCCAATTGGCAGAACTCCAAATCTGAATACGGGATAAATCTTTTGTTCTGGGGTTGGCCGGGGACGGGCAAGACTGAGTTTGCAAAATATATGGCCGAACAACTCGGTAAAGAACTGCTCGTTAAACGGATGTCCGACCTTCAGAGCATGTATGTCGGCCAGACGGAAAAGCTAATTGCCGCCGCCTTTCGCGAGGCGGAGGAAAATGATGCGGTCCTGTTTCTTGATGAGGCCGACTCGCTTTTTATCAATCGGCATACCGCGCATCGATCATGGGAGGCCAGTCAGACCAATGAGGTGCTTACCCAAATGGAAAATTTCAAGGGCATCCTGATCTGCTGCACTAATCTGCTGGAGCATCTGGATGAAGCGGCCATGCGACGATTCGCCTTTAAGGTCAAGTTTCTACCACTGACGAATGACGGAAAGGTGCTGCTTTATCGCAAATATTTCAGCGCTGCCAAAGGGGCTCTTACCCGAATGGCGCTAGTTTAAAGTAATTGCAAGGGCACTGCCGGAGCTTACGCGGGCATATTTAAGTACGAATATTATGCTGCAAGATATGCGTGAAGA
>JAROBA010000001.1 GCA_029432815.1 Pontiellaceae bacterium B1224
GCATAATATTCGTACTTAAATATGCCCGCGTAAGCTCCGGCAGTGCACTTGCAATTACTTTAAACTAGCGCCATTCGGGTTAGAGGGGATTCAAGGGGTTGGACTTTACGGTGAAAACGCCGGTTGATCCGGTCAGCCTTTTGCGCACGGCAGGTCAGGCTGAACGTTCGCCAGAGGAAAAAAATGCATCAAGATTTAGCCACAGACTACTCAGCAAAGCAGTGGGCAAATGAGAATCATTCTAAGTTTTCCTATGTTTGGAAACGTATTCTACTCCCCGCATTCATCCTCACAGCTTTAATGGTTTTTTTGAAGATAGCTGGAGCATCCAAAGAAATCAGAATCCCAGTCCAAAGTGTGGAACTGCATGCAGAAAGCTTTTATTCAAATACTGATTTTAAGGTTCAGTATAAACAAAGAGAATCAGATACAAAACCAATGCTGTACGTGAGTCATAGAATAGATTTCTTAACCGAAATAGTTCAATGGTTTGTTGTCGGCTTGGCTGTGGCCATTGGCACATCTACAACCACCAGTTTTTTAGCATCAAAGAAAAAATCTGAACCAGTCATCTGAGGTGTTCCATCAACGCTAAAATTTGACTTACACCGGTCCGCTCAGCCTGTAACATCGGGGTGTTCTGCAATCAGTTTAATTAATTCGAGCCGCGTTTCTTGAGCATACTGATGTATTGCCCGTCGCCGTACGGGATCCGCTTTTTCCAGCAGACGTACATGATACGGATCCATTTGTAGGCGAGCGATCGAACGGTTTGATGCCAATCCCCTCTGTTACAAATTATTAAACACTGCAAACAGCGGGTTATTACACCCAGGCTATGCAATAAATGAAAAGGAATCCGGCTAATATCGCGCGCCTTTTTTGCGTTCATCGAATGCCTTTTCGTGTATGAATTCGGAAACTCAGAAAGGATTTTTCATGGAAATTGATAAACTAGAACACTTGTTGAACCGGTTTAAAAACGGTGAGGTGGATTTGCCGTCGACGCTTTCGACGCTGAAGCAGCTGCCCTTTGAAGATATGGGCTTTGCCAAAGTTGACCATCACCGCGCGCTGCGCACGGGTTATCCCGAAGTGGTTTTCTGTCAGGGAAAAACCCATGAGCAGGTGGAGAAAATTTTCCAGGCGTTGGAAAAACACAACGACAATATTCTGATGACCCGCGCCGAACCGGAATTGTTCCAACGATTGGAAAAAGTGGACAGCCGACTTGTTTACAACGAACTTGGTCGAACCATTACGCTGAACAAAACCGAAAAGAAAACGACCGGCCTCGTGCTGGTGATCTCCGCCGGAACAGCCGATATTCCGGTGGCCGAAGAAGCCGCTGAAACGGCTACCATCTCCGGTGCAAACGTGGAACGGATTTATGATGCGGGCGTGGCCGGCATTCATCGTCTGTTGGCTCACAACGATAAAATCCAACAGGCGCGAGCAATTGTCTGTGTGGCCGGAATGGAAGGCGCCCTGCCCTCCGTTGTCGGCGGTCTTGCGCCCTGCCCCGTGATTGCGGTTCCGACATCGGTCGGTTATGGCTCGCATCTCAACGGCATTGCCCCGCTTTTTACCATGCTGAATTCCTGTGCTCCGAACATTACGGTGGTGAATATCGACAACGGTTTCGGCGCCGGCTTTAATGCGGCCATGGTCAACGCTGATCGGTAGAGGAAAAATACCCACATAATGTTCTATATTTAAAACGTCGTTTTATTTATAAAACAAATCCTCGATGTCGCTCCATCCTTCAGGGCGATGCAAATATGAGGTGGGTATGAATCAGCAATATCACGTGCCCGGGTTATCCCGGGCTCTGGAAGTTATTGAATATTTGGCGGAATGCGGTCATAGCGGAGCGACACTGACCGAACTGACTGCCGCGTTGGGATATCCTAAAAACTCGATTTTCCGCATCACCACCACCCTGCTCGATAAAGGGTATTTTTCGAGGGATCCCGATTCCCAGAAATTTCGCATGACGAAAAAGTTCCTCTCGTATGGTCTCGTCTCCGTGACGGACCGAAACATCATCGAACAGGCTTTAGACGTGATGCGACACCTTCGTGACGAAACCAATACATCGACGTTTATCGGCGTTCTCCATAACGGGGCCGGCATGATCCTTGAGCAAGCTCCGGGCGGTTTTCCGTTCAAACTAAGCGTTGATCCGGGCACCCGGTTTAAGCTGCATTGCAGCGCACCGGGTAAAGCATTGCTGGCCTTTGTCAGCGAAGAAGAACGGGAACTGCTGTTGAAAAAAATAAGATTCACTTTGCATACGCCTCAAACCATCACGGCCATGAAGCCGTTTCGCACGGAGCTGAAGCAGGTGAAAGATCTCGGTTACGCACTCGACTGCGCCGAGGAATTTGACGGCATTCATTGCATCGGTGCACCGATCTTCGACTACACCAATCAGGCCGTAGCGGCCATCTGGATCAGCGGAGCCAGCTTTGCTTTACCGCCTGAATCCTTCAGCAAAAATGGACAGCGCGTCAAAACCGCCGCACTGAAAATTTCCGAGCGGCTGGGTTATCTGAGTAATGAAAAGGAGCGCCAAGATGAAAAACCGGATTCTTAAAACAGCCATCGCGCTGTTATGTTTAACAGCATCCTCCCGGAGTGCAGATGAATCAGCCCTTTGGCAGGAATATCCGCTGATTTTTGTAACGCGACACCAATACAAACCGGATCATCACAATACCGCAACCCTGTTTCAGCGGGGCGAGGTTAACGAAGCGTCCTATAACCCTCCAGGACGAATAAAGATCCTGAACCCGAAAACGGGTGCGGTTAAAACGCTGGTCGATGCCGGTCCCACCGGTATTGCGCGCGATCCTGAAATCTCGCCCGACGGCAGCAAGGTGGTCTTCAGCATGCGCAGGAGCATTGAGGACGATTACCATATTTATGAGATTAACGTCGACGGATCGAACCTGAAACAACTGACCTCGCTCAAAGGCGTCTCCGATATTGATCCGGTCTATCTGCCCGATGGAAAGATTGCCTTCAGTTCCACACGTGAACCGAAATTCTGCATGTGCAACAAACATATTATGGCGAACCTCTATCGGATGGATGCCGATGGCGCAAACATCCACCAGATTGGGAAGAGCACCCTGTTTGAAGGGCACAGCTCCGTGATGGAAGACGGTCGCATCCTTTACGACCGCTGGGAATATGTGGACCGCAACTTCGGCGATGCTCAGGGCCTTTGGACTGTAAATCCCGACGGCACCATGCACGCGATCTTTTACGGAAACAACACCCCATCCCCCGGCGGGATCATCGATGCCCGCCAGATTCCCGGCAGCCAGAACGTCATCGCCATTTTCGGATCCTGCCATGACCGCCCATGGGGCGCGCTGGCCATTCTTAACCGAAATAAAGGGATCGATGGGGACGCAGGTGTCGAGCACATCTGGCCGGCCTCGGCCCGGAAGCTGATCGGGAAGGGCAACTTTGATACATTCAAACAAGTACGCCCGCGCTATGAAGATCCTTTTCCGCTCTCCGAAACCCGCTTTCTCTGCACCAGAACCATTTCCGACGATGATGAACGCACCGGTATTTATCTGATCGACACCGCCGGCAACGAAAAACTGATTTATGAGGACCCCGATGGCTTCGGCTGTTTTGATCCCATGCCGGTCAAGGCCCGTAGGGCGGCGCGCCCAAAACCGGATATGCGCAGTTTTGATCACGCCGGCGGCACACTCTATGTGCAAGACGTCTATGAAGGTACGCACATGGAAGGCGTTGAACGTGGGGAGGTCAAGTTTCTGCGGGTGGTCGAATCCCCGGAAAAGCGAAGCTTCAATCGAAACCGTTGGGGTGGTCAGGGCACGCAGATCCCTGCCATGAACTGGCATAGCTTTGAGAATAAACGTATTCTCGGCACCGTTCCGGTCGAAGAGGACGGCTCGGCTTTTTTTGAAGTTCCCGCCGACACCTTCTTTTATTTTCAGTTGCTCGATGCCGACGGAAAAATGATTCAGTCAATGCGGTCAGGCACGATCATGCAACCGAATGAACAGCAGGGCTGTATCGGCTGTCACGAAAACCGCGTGGAGCCTCCGCAGGCTGCCGCGCTAAGCCTTCAGGCACTGACACGCCCGCCCTCGCCGATGGGCCTAGGTTATGGTGCAGGCCGGATGTTCAGCTATCTGGAAGAGGTGCAGCCGGTCTTTGATAAACACTGTGTCTCCTGTCACGACTTCGGCAAACCGGCCGGAGAAATCCTCAACCTCGCCAGAGATAAAGAACTGGTATTCAATGCATCGTATGCGGACCTGCACCGCAACAAGTTCATCACGGTTGCGGGTGCCGGACGCGCAGCAATCTATCCAGCCAAGTCGTGGGGATCATATACCAGCAAGCTGTCGAAACAGCTGGACGGCCACAACGGAACTCTCCTGACCGATGCCGAAAAAACAGCCGTCTACACCTGGATGGACCTCAACGGAATATATTATCCCAGCTATGACTGTGCCTATCCCGACAACCCGGCCGGTCGCAGCCCAATCACGAACGCCCAGCTGTCGCGCCTGGCTGAACTTTGCGGTTTTGAGCAAAAATCCGGACTCCACTGGCGAACCCATCCCGGCGCACTGATTAGCTTTGACCGCCCAACGCTGAGCCCCTGTCTCAAAAAACTGGATACAGATTCCGAAGCCTATGCCGAAGCTCTGGCCATTATTGAGAGCGGACAAACCAATCTGAAATCAACCCCGCGTGCTGATATGGACGGCTTTATTCCCTGCCAAAATGACCTCGAACGCACCGAGCGATATGAAGCGTTGCGGACTGTCGAAGCCGCCTACCGCAAAGCCGTCTTCGAAGGCAGAAAACTTTACGATACCGATATGCAAACCACCATAGGAGAAAAGCTATGACCTTTGATTATTTGATCCCCACAAAAATTTTGTTCGGAGCTGGGAAACTGAACCAGCTGGCCGAAGAAAAACTGCCGGGTACCAAAGCCCTTATCGTGATCTCCGCCGGCACTTCGATGCGGAAGCATGGCTATCTCCAACGATTGGAAAAACTGTTGGAGCAGCAAGGGATCCACTCCGTGGTCTACGATAAAATTCTGCCCAACCCGATTAAAGAACACGTGATGGAAGGCGCGGCACTGGCCAAGGAAAATAGCTGCGATTTTGTAATCGGGCTTGGTGGCGGCTCTTCAATTGATGCGGCGAAGTCAATTGCCGTGATGGCTGTGAATCCGGGCGACTACTGGGACTACATCGGCAGCGGCTCCGGCAAGGGCGAGCCTGTCGAAAACGGAGCACTGCCCATCGTCGCGATCACCACCACCGCCGGAACCGGAACGGAAGCCGACCCGTGGACGGTGATTACCAACGGCGATGAGAAAATTGGATTCGGCGATCCTGCCTTTACCTTCCCGGTGCTGTCCGTGGTCGATCCGGAGCTGATGCTTTCCGTACCGCCGCAACTGACCGCCTTTCAGGGATTCGATGCACTGTTCCATTCGGTCGAAGGCTATATTGCCAACATAGCCACACCAATGAGCGACATCTATGCCCTTGAAAGTATCCGCCTCATTGCCGAATATCTGCCGACGGCCGTGGCGGACGGTACAAATATCGAGGCGCGCGAAAAAGTGGCTCTGGCCAATACGCTCTCCGGCATGGTGGAATCGACCTCCTGCTGCATTTCAGAACATTCGCTGGAACACGCCATGAGCGGCCGGCATCCCGAACTGCCGCACGGTGCCGGGTTGATTATGCTCTCAGAAGCCTACCTCTCTCATTTTGCAGATAAAATTCCGGAAAAATACAAAGCGATGGCCCAGGCCATGGGCGGCACCGATTTTGTGGAAGAGCTGGTTAAGCTTCAGGAAAAATGCGGCGTACGGGAGCTGAAAATGTCCGACTACGGCATTACCGAAAATGAGCTCGAAGCGATTGCCGAAAATGCGCGCGACACCATGGGCTTCCTGTTCGAGCTTGATCCTGTCCAGATTACCCCCGCTGAAACCGTCCATATTCTTCAAGCGGCTTATAGATAAAATTTGCATTACCCAACAAAGGAATAACATGAAAACGCTGATTTTTCTGATCATGCTGGTTGGCTCCGTACAGGCGCAGCACCGTTTGCTGGTGAGCGGATGTGCCTATGGCGAAGTGGCCGTCTATGCCATAGACGGCACCAAAGAGTGGAGTATCGCCGAAAAAAATGAAGCCGACGATGCATGGCTCCTGCCGAACAACGATATTGTGATGGCCTATAAATATGGCGTCCGCATCATTCGTCCGGATTGGAAAAGCGGATCTGGCGCCGAGGTGCTGAACGACCGCCCCACGCCCAACAAAGGGGAAACACACAGCTGCCAGCCGATTCCCGGCGGGTTTCTGATCGGCGAAAGTTTTAAGGATGTTTCTTATATCGTCGAGCTAGATACAGACCTGAATGAAACGAAACGCATCGAACTGAAGGGACTCGGAGGTAAACACTCAACCTTCCGGCAAATCCGGAAAACACCGCAAAACACCTATCTGATTACCCAACAGCAAAAGGGCGGCATTGCGATGGAAGTGAACGGTTCCGGAAAAATTATACGCCGCTTCCCGGATGGCCGGTTTGTCGCAGAGCGGCTGAAAAACGGAAACACCCTGATCGCCTGTGGCGACAATCACCGAATTATTGAAGTCGATCCCAAAGACCAAATCGTCTGGGCACTGGAACAAAACGATATCCCCGGAATTGCCATCGGATTTGCCGGTGGCATTCAGCGGCTGCCCAATGGGAATACCCTCTTCTGCAACTGGGGCGGACACGGCGGCACCGAAGGCGCTTCCATTATCGAAGTATCGCCGGATAAAAAAGTGGTGTGGTCCACCTCGCCCGGCAAAGCCAACCGAATTGCGAACGTTAAAGTGATTAAATGATGCGACTTCAACAAAGACTCAGAACATGAACAGATTTTTAAAATTTCAATTTTTTGCTGCGATTCTCGTGGCCGCTCCGCTGCTGATGAGCGGGGATGCCACAGCGGCAAAGGAAAAGCGCAATAAGGATCATGCAGACGCTGAACAGGTATTTCCTGTTTCCAAAGTGATTGAAGATGCACGGCTGGCGATTGAATTCCTGGGCAAGAAGCATCAGTCATACAAGGCAAAAGATTATTTGAAGAAACTCACTGCGCTGGAGACTGCGGGCGCGCCCTTCGAGAAGATTGACGAGTTGCGATACGAGGCCCTGGTGCTCAACAATCCTGAAGTCGACTTCGATAAGATTCTTTTCCGCAGCTCACAATCCGATAGGTTCCCGTCCAATTGGCAGGGCAACTCCACGCTCCTCCGGCGCGGCGGCAAAGAGTCGAAACCCAGGTTCGGCGATGAGTTCCGGGTGCTGGATCTAAATAGCAAAGCCATTAAAACCCTCTATCGCCCGACAGAAGAGCGGGAAGCCCTGATGGACATCTGCCTCGATTATTCCGGAGGGAAATTTCTCTACTCCGGGATCGATCTCGATTCCAACACCTTTCAGGTCTATGAGATGAATCTGGCGGGTGGCCGACCGCGCAGGATCACGCCCATCCTTCCCGAAATCGACAACTACAACGGCATTTACCTTCCCAACGGAAAAATCCTGTTCTGTTCCACGGCCTCCCTCAACTCGGTGCCCTGCGTCGGCGGGAGCGACTATGTCGGGACGCTCTACGAAATTGATGCCGACGGCCGCAACATGAAACAGGTCTGTTTCGATCAGGAGAACGACTGGTATCCGTGGGTCAAAGAAACCGGCCGCGTCATGTACAGCCGCTGGGAATATACCGACAACTCGCACTATTTTACCCGCATCCTTTTGGAAATGAATCCCGACGGTACCGGCAACCGTTCCATCTACGGTTCCAATTCCTACTGGCCCAACACCCTGTTCTATGCCAAACAGATTCCCGGGCACACCTCCAAATTTTCCGCCATTGTTTCCGGACACCATGGCACGGCACGCGCCGGCGAGCTGATCATTTTTGACCAGAGCAAAGGCGACTTTGAGGCCAATGGCGCACTGCAGCGCATTCCCGGTCGCGGTGAAAAAGTTGAGCCGGTCATCATCGATAACTATATGAAAGGAAAGTGGCCCCGCTTTCTGCATCCCTATCCGCTGAGCGAAAACTTTTTTCTGGTTTCCGGTCAGATGCGCGATAAAGGACCCTGGGCGCTCTATCTGGTTGATACGTTTGACAACATGGTCCAGCTGGGCGAAAGCGAGGACTACATGTTCGAGCCGGTGCCGATCAAGGTTCGTAAGGTACCGCCCGTGATTCCCGATCGCCGACGCCCCGACGCAAAGAACGGCATGCTCTATATTCAGGACATCTATGAAGGCCCCGGGCTGGAAGGGCTGCCACGCGACACCGTAGCCGGGCTCCGCCTGTTTACCTATGGCTACGCTTATCGTTTAAGTGGCTCGCACGACGCGCTGGCCATTGAAGGAGCATGGGATACCAAGCGCATTCTGGGTACGGTGCCGATTGAAGAGGATGGATCCGTGATGGTCACCGTGCCGCACAGCCGGCCGATCTCGATCCAGCCGATCGATAAGGACGGCCGGGCGCTTCAGGTGATGCGCAGTTGGACGGTTGCCCAGCAGGGCGAAGTTGTGTCCTGCGTGGGTTGCCACGAACCAAGCAATACGTCACCGCTGTCCCGCCCTGCTCTGGCCTCGCGCAAGGCTCCGCAAAATCTAAGGCCATGGACGCAGGAAGAAATGCCGTACGGGTTCGGTTTCAAACGCGAGGTGCAGCCTGTTTTGGATCGCTATTGTGTCGGCTGCCACAATGGTTCGACCCCGGATCGACCGGACTTTAAGGACATCAGCGAGGTCCAGTTCGGCCGCAAAACGCGTTTCGGAAAATCCTATATGGCGCTGCATCCGTATGTTCGTCGTCCAGGGCCGGAGAGTAACCTGCACATGCTCAATCCCATGGAATACCATACCTCAACCAGCCCGCTGTTCCAGATATTGGAAAAAGGGCACTATGGTGTGGAGGTAGACGCTGCATCCATGCGCAAGCTGATTGAATGGGTCGATCTCAATGTCCCCTACCACGCCTCCTGGACCGAGGTGAACGATAGCGAGGCCACCCAGGAAATTGCAGAACTGACCGTTCAATACAAAAAGATATTCAGCGGCATCAACGATAACATCGAATGGCTTCCGCCTTTGCCAAAACGTCCCAACTTCGAAAAACCAGCCCGAGTACCAAAGCCCCCCACCCCCCTGACTCTTACAGGTTGGCCGTTGGGGAACCGAGCTGCCCCGGAGCGTCGCACCCTTTCTTTTGGTGGACAATCGTTGGATTTCGTTAAAATCCCCGCCGGAAAATATGTCATGGGATCCGTGACCGGCGCACCCGATGAATATCCACAGACCGTGGTCGAAATCAAAAAACCGTTCCTGATGTCCACCACGGAGATCACGAACGAACAGCTGCAGCAATTCCTGCCGGACCACGACAGCCAGTTCATCGACCAGCAGTGGAAGGATCACATCTATGCCGGCTATCCGGCCAACGAACCGGAAATGCCGGCCGTGCGCGTCAGCTGGAACGATGCCCTCGCGTTCACTCAGCAGCTATCTGAAAAGGTCGGCAGAAGGGTGACCCTGCCGACCGAGGCACAATGGGAATGGGCGGCGCGTGCCGGCTCCGACCAGCCGTTTTTCTTTGGTGATTCGGGTTTCGAAAAGTATGCCAACCTCGCCGACCGGAGTATTGGCCTGCTTGCGGTGCGCGGCGTGAATCCAAAACCGGTTGCTGAAAGGTCCCGCACGCCGCTGAATAACTTTGTCCCGCGCGACGAATCATTCGACGACGGCCAAATGGTGCCGTCCGGCACGGCTCAGTATGCGCCGAATCCATGGGGACTCTACGACATGCATGGCAACGTGGCCGAATGGACGCGGACATCCTATGAACCCTATCCTTACAGCGAGACCGATGGCCGCAATGATCTGTCGTTGGGTGACCGCAAAACGGTGCGCGGCGGCTCCTGGCGCGACCGGCCGAAAAGAGCAACCTCCTCCTGCCGTCTCATGTATGCCCCGTTCCAAAAGGTTTACAACGTCGGATTCCGGGTGGTTTTGGAATACGCCTCCGAAGCGGAATTGGATGCCGACTTTTCCTCGTGGAAGATGGCTTCCGGGAAAAGAGCTCCGACAGCAGGTAAAAGTCGTAAGCCACGAATGCCCGAACAAGGCGGCTCGCTCGCTTCCGCCACCATCACAGCATCCCGGCCGATGGACGGGCGGGAGGGTCTTTGGATGCTTATCGACGGAGATCACTACACCAAATGGTACGACTCGGGGTTTGAAGCGTCGATGTGGATCCAGATCCAGCTCGAGGGCGGTGCTAAGGAAACATGTTCTTCATACACCATGGTATCCGGAAACGATGTGCCCGGGCGCGATCCCAAAGGGTGGGAGCTGCATGGCTCCAAAGACAATGGCAAGAGCTGGACGCTGCTGGATAAAAGATCCAATGAAATATTTAAGGATCGCCTGGAGGTTCGCGAGTTTCCCATTGCAGCTCCGGCTCCGTACAATGCCTATAAATTGGTGATAACTGATTGCACCAAAGGGGTTCAGTTGTCTGAGATTGAGCTGAATTTTGAATAGTTCGCGACCTGATTTATTCAGCGTCGGACTCGCAAACCGAACCTTGTTAATTAAGGGACTTTTACCTAATTTGGACCTATGAAGTTTTTATATATGTACATAGCACTGTTTTCGATCCTTTCGGCAGGCATCGCCCAAACATACCTATCTCCGGCTGATCTCGACTTTTCACCTGAAAGGAAAAGCATCTACATCACAGCCACATCCGGCAAACAGCTGCTGGTATTCGATATGCCCTCCAAAAAGGTCACTTCATCCATTCCGCTGCCCGGAGAACCAACGGGCACCGTTTTTTCCAATCATGGGAAAACACTGTTCGTGACTGGCGGCGGACACGAAGGGCGAATCTGGAAAGTGGAAAACGATGCTGTGGTCGGCGAATTCAAAACGGGGCACACCCCTACCGCACCGGTCCTTTCGCCGGATGGGAAAACACTCTACGTCTGCAATCAGTTTGATAATGATGTTTCGTTCATCAATTTGAAAACCGGCGTAACCGAGGCGCGCGTAGCGACGGTGCGGGAACCGAATGCCGCAGACATCACACCCGATGGAAATACCCTATTCATTGCCAACCTGATTCCGGCCGGTCGGGCCGATGGGAATTATATTGCATCCGCAATAACGGCAATTAATACCCAGACCCGAAAATCTTCCAGCATCCCTTTAATTAATGGCGCCGAGGGAGTACGCGGCATCAAGGTATCGCCCGATGGGAACTATGTTTTTGCCACGCATCGGGTTGCACGCTATCTCGTACCTACCTCGCAGCTGGAACGCGGGTGGGTTTCCACGGATGCCCTCAGCATCATTCGGGTGAAAGACCACAAGCTGATCTATACGGTACTGCTTGATGATATCGACCAGGGCTTTACCAATCCCTGGGCCATCGATTTTTCCAATGATGGGAAAACTATGATCATCTCATCTGCCGGAAATCATGAAATCAGCCTGATCGACTATCCGGCCATGATGAAGAAAGTCGCGGCAAACGTCTCGGATTCCAACGAGATGGAATCAAGCAGCCTCTCTTTCCTTTCCGGAATCCGTAAGCGGATCAAGCTTGAAGGTAACGGACCGCGTTCACTCGTGGTCGATGGAGACCTTATCTTCATCGCCCACTACTATTCCGATTCGCTGGAAGTGATCCGCATGATGAAGGACGGCAACACCAGGAGCAGTTCCTTTGCTCTTAATTCCAAACAGCCCATGACCCAGGAGCGGTTGGGCGAAATCTATTTTAATGATGCGGCTCTCTGTTTCCAGAACTGGCTCAGTTGTGCCACGTGTCATCCGGATGCCCGCACCGACGGACTGAACTGGGATCTGCTCAATGACGGAATCGGCAATCCGAAAAATGCCAAATCCATGCTGCTCGCGCATAAAACCCCGCGTGCAATGTGGCTGGGCGTGAGGGACGATGCCTATGTCGGGGTGCGCGCCGGCATCCAGCACATTCAGTTCGCGGTGCGTCCCCCAGAAGATGCAGAGGCTATCGATGCGTATCTGAAAAGCCTTGAGCCGATCCCCAGCCCGTATTTAGAAAATGGAGAACTGAGCAGGGCCGCGCAGCGGGGAAGAGCAATCTTCGAATCCATAGGCTGCGTCCGTTGCCATCCCTCGCCATTATTCACCGATCTGCAAATGTATGACATCGGCACCACAACGGGATCGGACGAAGGGCTTCCCGTGGATGTCCCGCAGCTCATAGAGGTCTGGCGTACCGCGCCCTATATGCACGACGGCCGCGCCGCCACAATGCTCGAGGTTTTTAATATCCACAAACACGGAAACAGGCATGGTGGAATTGACGGGCTTTCCCCGGAACAGCTCGACGATCTGGTGGAATATGTTCTTTCGCTTTAGAAGTTGATCACTTCTGCTTAGAATCGTTAAGTGCACGAATTTCCTTTTCCAGCACGCGGGCTCGTCTATGCCCACGCACCTTATCGTCGACGGAAAACATCGGTTCCACAATTTCTTTCCACTTCGGCTCGTTGTGATGGTCCGCAATGATGGCCCACGCATAGGATTCGCCGGGATCGACCTCAACACCAAGCCCCTTTCCGCAGGCGTGTACCATGCGAACCTGGGCATCAACACTTCCTTTCATCGCAGGCTTGAGCGCCCATTTTGTTGATTCTGCCTGATTGGTTTCAACCCCGTCGCCGAATGCGAAGGCATACATTAAGAATTTCTGTGATTCGACGTCGCCGCTTTCCGCCGCCAATGAAAACCATTTCACAGCTTCTTTATGGTCCTCTTTAACCCCATGCCCGCCCGCGTAGCTTCGGGCCATCTCGACCTGTGCCGGAACATGGCCGTGCTCCGCCGCACATAAGCCCCATTTCAGTGCGAGTTCTGAACTGGAATCAACGCCCTCTCCTCGCGCATAAAAACCAGCTAACGCATACTCCGCAACAGGATGTCCCTGACCGGCGGCTTTTCCCATCCAGTAAGCGGCTTTTTTCATATCTACTGCCACGCCCTTTCCATTGACGAAGCAAAAGGCCAATGCCATTTGAGCATCTGCGAATCCCTTTGCTGCAGATTTCTCCAGACAGGCGACGCCTTTCTCCGGGTTCACGTAATGATGTGTTCCTTCCAGATATAATCCGGCCAGCGCAAACTCGGCAAATGCGTCCCCATCAGCAGCTCCTTTTGAGAGCAAGCAATAGGCCTCGGCGGCGTCCGGAGTCAGGCCTAGATCACCATTCAGATAGGCCATGCCCAGCATGGACTGAGCATAGACATAGCCCTGCTCCGCCGACTTCATCATCCAGTTCAATGCGAGTGCATCGTCCTTTTCAAACACTTTTCCTTCCATATGTCCGTAGGCGATAAAGAATTGAGCCTCTGCATCACCGTCTTCTGCGGCTTTCTGATAAGCCGTGACAGTCCCCTGGGGTCCTAACCGTTCGATGGACTCTTGCACGCGCAGCGCGGCGGGACCGCGCTCCGCCCATGAATATGACAGCGAGGGGGTATTCCCCGCGGCAATAGATGCGGATACCCAAAGAATGATAACACTCATGACTCCATTTGTTTTTATGACGTATTCCCCCATGATTCTTGCAATCAATCCGCTTGATTAATCCAAGTCCATTAGAGATATTCCGCCCTTTCCATTCAAGGAGTATTTTATGATCAAAGCATGTGAATTGAAGAAGTCGTCCGTCATCGACATCGACGGCACCCCGCACATTATTCAAAACATCACGCAGCAGTCGCCCACCGCGCGCGGCGGCGGCACCATTTATAAGGTTCGTTTCCGAAATGTTTCGACCAACCAGAAAGTCGATCAGACCTACCGCAGTGAAGATCCGCTGCAGGAAGCAACCTACGACAAAAGCGAAGTTCAATACCTTTACAAAGACGGCGACCGCTTTACTTTCATGGACCTTGAAAGCTACGAACAGTTCGAACTGATGGAAGAGGACATCGAAGATTTGCTCCCCTTCCTGATTGAAGACATGGAAGGCATTATCGCGCTCGTTTCCGAAGGTCGTGTGTTGACTCTGCAGATGCCCGACACGATTGATCTGGAAATCGTTGAATGCCCCCCCGCCATGAAAGGCGCCTCGGCGACTTCGCGCACAAAGCCGGCGACGCTCACCACGGGCCTCATCGTTCAGGTTCCTGAATACATTGCCCCGGGTGAAGTGGTTCGGGTTGATACCCGCGATCGGAAGTTCCTTTCCCGCGCCTAAAAAAAAATTCCGCCATGAAAGTGCGCAAAGAACACAGAGCCTTGGACTTTGTTTTCTTTGCGCTCTTTTGTGGCCAACACTTATGAGCTTCAACTCTCCCGTTTTGATATTGGCGCCGATGCGCGGCATTACGACGATGCACTATCGTCAGGCCTTCGTGCGCCACTTCCAGGGATTGGATATCGAGATGGCGCCGTTCATCCCGACGGTCAACGCCGAACGGATCAATCCGAAACTGCTGAAGGATGTGCTCCCGGAAAACAACTCCGGCCTCCCACTGATTCCGCAGGTGATCGGGAATAATGCAGACGACTTCGTGCAGATGAATATCGCTCTCCACGATCTGGGCTATACCGAAGTCAACTGGAACCTGGGCTGTCCGCATAAACCGATCCGTAAAAAACGGCGGGGCTCCGGTTTACTGCCCTATCCCGACACCGTTGATACCATTCTCGATCAGGTCTGTGAGCGCAGCCCCGTTAAAATTTCCGTAAAAGTCCGGTTAGGCGTTTCCGACAAATCGGAACTGATGAAGCTGATTCCTGTGCTGAACAAGTATCCGCTTAGCGAAGTCATTATTCATCCCAGAACCGCCGAACAAATGTATGACGGCACCGTCGATCTGGATGCCTTTGAAGAAGCTTTCCAGATCTTGGAACAAACCGTTTGCTATAATGGCGACATCAATGACCTCGCCTTTTTCCAATCCTTGGAAAAACGTTTTCCAACTATTGGAAGATTCATGTTCGGCCGCGGTTTGCTGGCCAATCCATTTCTTTGTGAGGAAATCAAATCCCCACATTTGCGCAAGTGTGCGGATCCCATTCAGCGTATCGAGCAGTTTCACAACGATTTGCTTTCGCGCTATGAAGCAGTCCTGCATGGCGAACATCCAGTCCTTGGAAAAATGAAGGAGTTCTGGACCTACCAAACTCAGCACCTTTCCAATGGCCATCAGCTGTTCAAAAAACTTAAAAAAGCGCAACGACTGGGCAACTACAAAGATATTGTTTCCGAATTTCTGGCCGAAGCAGAGTGGACCGCCTGATTTCGCTTTATCATTCCTGACCGCTTCTGCATACTTTCTCGATGAAAAAAATTGGACTGGCATTAGGAGGCGGCGGCGCAAAAGGTTTTGCGCATATTCCGATTCTTGAAGTATTCGACGAACTGGGCATCAAACCTTCCTATATCACCGGAACCAGCATCGGCGGCATTCTGGGTGCACTTTATGCAGCGAACCATTCCGCAAAAGATATTGCCGATATGATCAACGATCTCATCGTTAAACCCCGGAAATCTTCCCTGAAGGATTTTTTCCGCAACAAGGATCGCTTTAAATTTCTACAGCTCATGGATCCTCAGCTGAGTCTCAAACCCAAAGGGTTGATCAAAGGCGACAAACTGCTGAGCTTTCTTTATGAGCAGTTGGAAATCGATACCTTTGAAGGGCTGAATATCCCGCTCAAAGTAGTCGCAACCGATTTCTGGCGAAAAGAACAGGTGGTGCTGGACCAGGGCGAGCTGCTTACCGCTTTGCGCGCCACGATGGCCATTCCCTATATCTTCACACCGGTCATTGTCGACGATCGCGTGCTGGTGGACGGCGGTCTGGTGAACATTGTTCCGCACGATCTGCTCAGTCCTGAATGCGATATACGAATTGCCGTCGATATCATGGGCGAGAATACTGTATCAAAAACAAAAATCCCTTCCCCGTTCGATGCCATGTTTAATACATTGGATGTGTTACAGGATGCTTTAGCTAATGAAAAACGTGCAAACCATCCGGTCGATATATACCTGCAACCGCCTATCACTGATATTCAAATGATTGACTTCCACAAAGCCGAGCTTATTTACAAACAGGGGGTGCAGATTAAAGATACCTTTAAACGGCAGTTGGAAAAACTGTTGGAAGAAAGATCTTTGATGGACCAACTGTTCCGGAAAAAATAAGATGAAACCGATCTGGCTCATTATCGACGGCTACAATGTACTTCACGTAGTAGACGAACTCAAAACGCTGCTGAACTCTGATATCGAGCTCGCACGGCATCGGCTCATTCGAACGATCGAAGGAACGGCCCTTCGGATGGCCAAACAAACCACGGTGGTTTTTGATGGAAAAGAAGGGGGGCAGGACGCCGCTCTCACCTCCAAACATCTGGAGATCTATTATTCCCCGGGAAAGCACACCGCTGACACCATCATCGAACGCCTCGTGGCACGTTTTCCAACCCCTGGAAAAATTCTCGTCGTCACCTCCGACCGCGCCGAGGCGAATGCCGTACTTAGCGACGGTGCCCAGGTGATGTCATCTCAGGAATTTATAGCCCAATGCAAAATCGATGCCCGCCGAACCATTCCAAAACAAATGCGCCCCGGCGAAAAACCGAAGCTCGGCGATCTATTTCCCGACGGAATTTAGTGGGCAGACGTTCCTGTCTGCCCTCGCCAGCAGGAGCGCAGACTGTAAAATCCAAGCCACAAAATATGGGCTTCACGATATACTATCTATAACAACTTCGGCTTTGAACCGCGCCACATCTTCGGGTTTCAGATAGCCCGATAGCAGATTAAGCGCATTCGCCGCACCGCAGGCCATGCCCTGTTTAAGTCCATCCGAAATATCCAGCCCCTCATTCAGCGCTACCGCCAAACCCGCCGTTACCGCATCGCCGCTGCCCACCGGGTTAATTGCTTCGATCTTCGGCGGATAAAGTTCCAGACATTGGAACGCATCCACATAAAACGCCGACTTGCTTCCGCGCGTAATTAAAACCGATTGCGCACCGCGTTGCATCAACTCCCGGCAGGCTGCCATCAAATCCGATCCGCCGACCGTGGCCAGCAATTCCACATCATTAATTTTCACCACCGCCGGCTCGTGCTTCAGCGCCAAAAGCAATGGTTCACTCGGTGCATCAATAATCACCCGTCCGCCTCGGCCATGAACCAGCTCGCAAATATGAGCATAGGCCTCAACCGGCGCCCCCGCTGGCAGTTTTCCGGAGATGGGAACCACCGCACCTGAAAGTTCCAACGATTGGAAAAGCTCCATCATCCTCTTCCAATCATTGGAAGAAATCGGCGGCATTTCCTCCACCAGCTCCGTCGTCTCCGGATTGCCCGATTCCACCAGTGTCTGACATATCCGCGTTTCTCCATCCACTTCAACATGCTGAAAGCCAACCCCCTCCGCTTCCAACATCTTTTCAAGCAACCGACCGTTTGAGCCCCCGACAAATTCAACTAACGCGGCGGCATTTCCCAGCTGATGTACCATCCGAGCGGTGTTTGCGCCCTTCCCGCCAATACCTACCGTGACCTTAACAGCCCGGTTTACTATTCCTTTTTCAACTTTTTTGAACTCGATAATGCGCTGCACACATGGTGTAAAGCCGCAACAGATAATGGGTTTTGATAATGTCTTCATAGGTCACTGACAATAACGTAATTTTTTCATAAATTCACAGTAGACAAACCAAAAAATTCCGGTACGTTATTCGCTCCTTTCGAGGAAACGGTGGGATAGCGAAGTGGTTAAACGCAGCAGACTGTAAATCTGCCCTCTTTGAGTTCGATGGTTCGAATCCATCTCCCACCACCATCTTAAGCTCCCTGATCAGACATAACACTCTGACAGGGAGCTTTTTACGTTTACATACAAGCAAAGACAAAAGCGCTCTATTTTCAGCCGATGGGCACAGAAAAAGGCACAGTTAAAAAAGCGCAATAATATTCATCAAATCGCTTTCAATCGTTTTACCCCTTCGCTGAGCGCAGTATTCTCATTAATATGCTGATCCGCTTGCCGTTGTTCTTCAATCCTTATGAGATGTTGAGGAATTTGCACTATGGGGATTATTGAGTATGGATACGAAGTTTTCGGGGTTGCCTGCGTTTATCTGGTCGGTTGCTGATCTGCTGAGGGGTGAGCTTAAACAGAATCAGTATGGACGGATCATTCTGCCTTTGACCTTGTTGAGGCGTTTGGAGTGTGTTCTTGAGCCAACGAAGACGAACGTGCTGGCTCAGACGGATATTTGACGCATAAAACACCGTAAGTCCGCTCGAGCGGAAGACCGGGCGGAACCGATCTCTCCATGACGGCGGGCTGAAACTTCCAACCTTTGGAAAACCCCAACGCATTTGACGCATGAAACAGCGCAAAGCCGGCCATTCGCGCGTCCGGCTTTATGCCTTGTAAATTTAACGATTTTTTTCCAGACATTGGAAAATAATCCCCTATGTTGATTTTTGTTTACAAGGGGATATGCATGTCCACGGGGTTTAAAGGGAAGTTTCATCGGCAGAATATTCTTTCGCGTTTCGCGAAGGATTTGGTTCGGCGTTCCCGCTCGCATTGCGAACTGTGCGATAAGCACGGGGTGAAACTCGACGTCTATGAATTGCTCCCGCTGGAAGAAGAGCCTTATGTTAACGGCTGTATTTTCATCTGCGAGGGTTGCCGCAAGCAGATTGAGAATCCGAAAAAAATAATTCCTTCCATGTGGCGCTGTTTGAACAACTCGCTTTATTCCGAGGTGCCGGCGGTTCAGGTGATGGCTTTTCGGATGCTTCACCGACTGGCTGAAAAAAAAGAGCATTGGGCCGAGGAGCTGATCGAACATGCCTATCTGGACCCCGAGCTGGAAGAATGGGCGAATCAGGCGGAATAAGCCGTTCTTAATTTTCCAGACCTTGGAAAATTCCGGTCATACGCCCTGTCAGCTCGGACCCATCCACTTTTACCGCATCGAGCAGCAGCTTTTCATCCCCGCGAAGCGCCACTGTACTCAGCCAGGCGGCAGACATTCCTTCCCGGCTTTCTGCGATCAGCACCAGTGAATCGGCTACTGCATCTGAGTCTATATTCCGAGCGGTTGCTTCGGCAATATGAATGAAGGCATAGCCGTTTCGTTCGGTCAGCATCAGCTTCAATTCCCGTACCATCTCATCTTTATCCATGCCGGCAATCGGAATGACTTCCATTAACCCATCGTCATTAAAGATGAAAAAGATTTCCACATGGGTCCCCGCTTCCAGAAATTGTCGGCGGGACTCTTCGTTCAACATTTCGATCCATTGATTCAGTGATCCGGCACGATCTTCTTTGTTCCATTCCGGTGGCTGCATAAAAATTTCCTTATTGCGGTCAAACAGAAGATGACTTCCACCCGTTAGAAATCGCTTCTGTTTCGACCTGCTTTTCGCATATAGTCTTAACTTGAAACATTCAGGGAGCGGGCATGCAACGGGTAAGTGATAAAAAAGCAGATCAGGTGACGGTTCGGCGTTTTAATATGTCGGCGATTCTTAAGCTACTGAGAGAACGCGGCACACTGGCCCGCGCGGATCTGGCCAAAGAGCTGGGTATGACCCGCAACACGGCCTCGAATATCGTGACGGATCTGCTGCAGGCCGGCCTGGTGGTGGAGACTGAATTCCGGCGATCGGGCGCAGGGCGCCCCGGTCTGCTGCTGGAACTGGCACCGAATGGCGGATTTGCGGTGGGTGCGGAAATCGATATTAACCGGATCATTGTTATTGCCGCCGATTTCAACGGGGAAATTTTATGGGAGCAGTCCTCCGGCATATCGCCCTCCAAGCCGAAGGACGACTGCATTCGAGAAGCGGAACAACTGGTTCAGGATGCCCTCGACTGGGGAAAGGGCGAAGGGCTTAAACCTCTGGGAATCGGACTCGGGCTGGCGGGCCTGGTGGATTCCGAAAACGGAATGCTCACCTATGCTCCGACACTGAACTGGACTCATGTTCCTTTCAGGAGCATGTGGGAAGAACGATTTGAACTCCCGATATATATCGACAACGAAGCCAATACGTCCGCTCTGGGCTACCACACCTATTCGGATCGCTCCAAGGCCAAAAACCTCGCCTATCTCAGCATCGGGGTGGGCATGGCCGCAGGTCTCATGCTCGAGGGTCATCTCTTCCATGGCAGCAACGGGTTTGCCGGCCAGGCCGGCCATATGAAAATTCGAACCGATGGTGTAAACTGCACATGCGGGGATAAAGGCTGCTGGGTTACTGAAGTGAGTATTACCGCTCTTTCGCGCAAAGCAGACCTGCCGGATCTGGATCTCCGTTCGGTGGCGCAGTTGCTGCGGGAGCACGATGCAAAGCTGCTTGAGGTGTCAGATGAAATGGCTGAAATGCTCGGGCTGGGTATTGCGAATCTGGTGAACCTGTTCAACCTCGACACGGTTGTGCTGGGCGGTGCGATGCGGCCGGTGCTTCCCTATATGCTGGAAAAAACGCGAGCCGTTGTGGATCAGCGGGCACTGAAGCAGCCGAGAGCCAACATGCGCATTAAGGTTACGGGGCGGGATAATGACAGCGTGTTCGGCGCAGCCTGTCTCGTGCTCGACACCATTATGAACGATCCGGTGCCGCTGGTTCGTTCGCTGATTTAATTTCAGATTCTTTCACCTTTTCTGCGGCAGGTCCGGCTTCTTCCCGAATGTCTTCGGTTGCCGCTTTGTGCATATCTTTTTCTACATCCCGGATTTCGCGTTCGAGATCTTCCTTCCCTTTTTTAAATTCGCCCAGGCTGCGTCCGAGCGCCCGGGAAAGCTCCGGGAGTTTTTTTGCACCGAAGAGAAGGAGAAACACGAATAGCACGAGCAGCACTTCAGATCCACCGGGCAAACCGGCAAAGGCAACAGCATTCAAAGCATCGGCTCCTGATTAAAATGTTTGAGGCTCTGCGGTCGATCCGGGACTGTAGAGCATAAAAATTTCTGTTGGGCCGCTCCCCTGCACCGCCCGAATCTCGATAACGTCTAATTTTTTTTCGGCAATCAATCGGAACGAGTGCGCTTCAATTTCCATTTTAGTCGTTTCCCAACCATTGGCATCCAGCTGATCCATAAACCGGCGACGGGTGTCTGAGAGACTCAGATAGGTTTTCAGCCCGGCTCCGATCAGTTCGGTTTCCGGTACACGTCCATGCTGATTCAGCTCAAACCCTTCCATCATCAGATATTCCGGAAAAAGGAGTATCTCCGGACGCAACCCCGGTTCCAGATATTCCATAGCCGCAGACGGATCAACCACCGGTTTCGGAGCCGTTAACGGTTGATATGTGTTACAACCGGACAACAGGATAATACATCCAAAAATATAGAGCGTTCTGCACTTCATATTACATAACCGCTTTAATGCGCTGACCCAGATTTTTTTCAGACTCAAGCGAACGTACGAGCTCGCTGGCCATTTCATCCAGCGGCTCCGCACTTTCCTTCAGGTAGTCACTCATCCATCTATAGCCGGCAAGATCGTCGTGAACCTTTTTGGCTTTTCCGAGCATGGTGGTCCGAATGTGATAGTCAAGACTCTGCAGTTTACTGGTGCTTACCAATGATTTCGGATTGGAGATTTTGGCCAATTCCTTTTTATCGAAATCCTCATTTCTAACAAGCCCCACGAACTCCTGATAATTTCGATTGAACGCTTTCACCATCAAACGGATTTCTTCTTCTGTTTTCGGAAAGTGGAATTCATACGGAGCGGAAACGCGGTCGCTTCGTGAAGAATAACTTGAAAGGATTTGCCGGGCTGAAGCCTCATAATCTTCGTCTCCGTTCCAGTATTCGACCAGGATATGCATGATTTGCAGAATGTTCCTGGTATCCGCAATCAGGTAGGTCTGATTCAAAAACGCCCGCATATCAACCTTCACCCAACCATCGTCCGGAATACGCACGCCATAACGCCGTGTTTTCCCGAAGCGGGTTCCTCTGAAAATCTGTTTGCGCTCATCCTCTTTATCAAACTTGAGTCCAAAAGCAACATAGGTGGCAACCCCCAGCACCCGGCCCTCAAAATCAAGAATCGGGCTGCCGCTGTTACCGGAAACAATGTCGGCATCGACTTCAATATCGTACGGACCAACCCCCAGCACTTCACCGCGCAGCTCTGTTGCAACATTTCCGCCGGCGCTGTTACCATATATCGCAATCTCCTGGCCGATGTAGGGCGGTTTTTCCGCCAGATTCAGCACACCAAGTTGTTTGTTTTTTTTCAGATTCAATTCAAAACGCACCAGGTCTCGAGTGCGACTGAATTCAAAACGGTCGAACTTCACCGGGCCGCCATGCATAGAGAGCAGCTCCAGCTGAGTGGCCCCCATGAAATTATGCTGATTGCTGAACAGATAGGTTTTACCATCCTGCTCAGCAACAAAAGCGGACCCCCGACCTACGCCCGTTTCAACAAAAACCAGGGCCGCATCCACATCGCTGAACTGAACGCCTTTCCCATCATCCTCTTCCTCTTCCGGTTCCTCCACAACATTAACTGTGGCAACCTCGACCATGCTGTCATCTCCCAGGAACGCAATGGTGCCGTCAAACCCCAGCACCGTACCCGTTGAAACCGCCACCGCATTAAGAGCTTCGAGCATATTCATGTTTTCAAACGAAATACTGATCTTGCGTGTATCCACCCCATCAACGCGGGCCTGAATTGCAAAACTTCCAAGGATTGGAATACCGCTGTTCTGCGCCTCCCTTTCCAAACGCTGGAAAATATATGTGGTCGGCATGCGCACAAATTCGCCCGGCGGCGCATTCACTTTTTGAAGCGCATCCTCAACTTCACCACCGAGAACATTCAGTCCCGCCAGTAGGGTCAGCAAAAAAGTAAGCATCCGTTTGATCATAGTACTCCGTAAAATTACCTGCCGTTTTAAGAAATAACGGTGAAATGTAGTTAATTCAGACATCCGATACAAGTTTTCGGCACCCACAAGACCCGCTTAACGTTCGGACGGAATCCACAATTCGTCCTTCACCGCTGCGGTTTTATACGAAAAAGAACAACAGGAGAGCCCGGTTTTTATTGAGCTTTAACATGTTCTGAACGGTACCTTCCAGCTCAGCTGAATACAAGCATCTGTAATTCAACAAAAAGGCCGGCTTCCAGAGATTGGAACCGGCCCCGTACTTTTCCAATGTTTGGAAACATCTACCCGAAAAAAGCTTTGCCCAATGCCTGAACCGCTTTCACACGATCCACATCTTTCACGGCAAACATCATGCTGATTTCAGATGCACCCTGATTGATCATTTCCAGATTCACACCGGCCTCGCGAAATGCGCCGGTGGCATTGGCGGCCATACCCGGTGTGTAATGCATACCTTCGCCGACCACCATAATCATGGAAAGCCCGTGTTCAATCTGAATATTATCAGGACAAAGCTCCGTTCTGATTCGCTCCAACACGGACGCTTCCTTGCTGCCCATTTCAGCGGAACGCAGAATGACCGACATGTTATCGATTCCAGACGGCGTATGCTCATAGGAGATTTCTTCATCTTCCAATATCTGGAGCAGTCGGCGCCCGAAACCGACTTCCCGGTTCATCATATACTTGTCGATGTAAACAGCGCAGAACCCGTCGGCACTGGAAATACCAACCACAGAACCATGTTCCGGATCGCGCTTCGGGACCACCATGGTGCCGGGCGCAGAAGGATTATTGGTGTTCTTGATGCAGATCGGAATCTGGTGCTGAACGGCCGGAATGATCGCCTCATCATGAAACACACCGAATCCGGCATAGGCCAGTTCCCGCATTTCGCGATAGGTCATGCAGTCAATGGCCGGCGGATTGTCAATTACCCGTGGGTCCATGGCGCAAACCGAATCCACATCGGTAAAGTTTTCATACACCTCGGCCTTCACGGCCGCCGCCAGAATGGCGCCGGTAATGTCAGACCCGCCGCGCGGGAATGTCGCCACGTCGCCGGCTTTGGTACAGCCGAAGAAGCCCGGGAAAATTATAATTTTATCGGTGTCCTTGAGCAAAGCCAGCTTTTCAAATGATTCAGGAAGTACCTCGGCATTTCCGAATTCATCGGAAAGCAGCATTCCTGCTTCGCCCGGATTCATATAGATCGCCGGATGTCCGGCCTTCGTGAAGGCCTCCGCGATCACCTTCGCATTATTATCTTCGCCGGACGCTTTCATGGTGTCCATGAACTGAAGCTCGTTGGCACCGCGGTTTTCAATCCGATCGCGCAGATCAGCTTCGATGGTTGCCACCACCTCGGCAGAGAGTTCCAAATCAACCTGAATTTCAGCATAACGGCCGACCACATCTTTAAGAGCTTGCTCATAGTCCGCACCGCCCAAAACCTGATGCGCCAGCGCAATCAGCAGGTCGGTTACTTTTGTGTCATCGCTACTGCGTTTCCCAGGCGCTGAAACCACAACAATTCGACGATCTGCATCGGCCGTCACGATTTCAATAATCTTGGAAATCTGCTCCGCATTCGCCACAGAAGACCCACCGAACTTTACTACTTTCATCTTATTCACCATTTTTTAAACACAAAGGCACGAAACACACTAAGCACTTCACTTAGAGCTCCTTTGAGTCCTTTGTGCCTTAGTGTTAAATATTTTATTCGAAATCTTCAAGGCGCATGCGGATGGGCGCGCAGCAGGACACATCCAGCGCTTCGATCTCTGCTATGGCGGCCACAAATTCAGATTCTTTCGCTTCCTGCGTCAGGATCACAACGGGGGCCGCGCCGCTGGCATGAACTTCTTTTTGAACGACCGATGCGATACTGATGTTGTGCGCACCGAAAATATTCATGACCTTGGCCATGGAACCCGGCTTATCTTCCAGACAGAGGCGGATATAACAACGCTTCTCAATATTCTCAGCGGAGCAATAGGTGAGGGTTTCCTTCTGCAGCATCATCGTAACGCTGACCGGAACCCCCTTGCCGCTGAGCTTGTCAGAAGCGGCTTCCATAATGTCGCCGATCACGGCGCTGCCGGTCGGCAGGCGGCCTGCTCCGCGACCGTAATACATGGTATCGTCCACAATATCGCCCTTCACAAAAACCGCATTAAATGAGTCTGCCACCGAAGCAATCATATGCCCTTTCGGCACCAGCGTCGGTTCAACAGAAAGCTCAACTTCACCGTCGTTGTCTTTAATGATGGCGAGGAGTTTAATCTGATAACCCAGTTCATCCGCATTCGCAATTTCGGAAGCTTCCAATCCCCGGATACCTTTGGTCGGGCAGGCATCCATCGGAACCGGGGCGCCGTAGGCCATGGAGGCCAGCACCACCGCTTTGTGCGCCGTATCGATCCCGTCGATATCCAGATCCGGCGGTGTTTCCGCATAACCAAGCGCCTGGGCATCGGCCAGAATCTCGTCAAACGGCAGCCCTTCGCGCTCCATACGGGTCAGGATATAGTTGCAGGTTCCGTTCAGGATTCCATAAATACTTTCAATCTGGTTGCCGATCAGGCCGGCGCGCTGGGAACGAAGAATCGGAATGCCACCACCAACCGCTGCTTCATAATAGATGCCCGTATTATTTTCGCGGGCGACTTTATAGATCTCTTCACCGTGATCGGCCAACAGCGCTTTATTCGCAGTAATCACCGGTTTACCCTGCTTCAGGGCTTCCAGCGTAAATGTGCGCGCAATCGTGGTTCCGCCCACCAGCTCAACAATCACGTCAATATTTTCATCGGTAATAACGGACATGGCATCGGTCGTCAGGACCCCGGCTTCCACCGTCAGCCCGCGGTCGGTCGTAATGTCGAGGTCGGCAATTTTAGCCACCACCGGTGCAATGCCGGTTCGCTCGGCCATCAAGGCCCCGTTTTTCTGAATTCCTTCAACTACGCCGGCGCCAACGGTGCCGAATCCGAGAATACCAATTCTAATATCTTTCATAAGTCCATTCCTGTTACTGAAAAAACGAAGCGCAACCATAGTCATTTGCCTAATCGACTCAAGCCAAAAGCCCCATATTAAAAAGGGATTCCAATGATTGGAATCCCTTTTGATTAGCTGTATTCAGATCGAGGCTTACGCAAAGCTGAGCAGGCAAAACGTGCCGATTCCGACTGCCAGACAATAAACCCCGAAATACCAGAACCGGCCACGCTGCAAAAGCGAAACCAGCCAGCGGATCGAGAAATATCCAACCACCCCGGAAACAATAAAACCAAGAATCAGCTCCCACGATGTTGTACCCGAGGTATTCCCGTTTTTAAACAGGTCCAGCATAGCCAGCAGGCTGACCCCGGCCAACAGCGGAGCCGACATCAGAAAAGAATATTCAGCCGCTTCTTTCGGCTCGATACCCAGGAAACGCGACATGCCGATCGTGGATCCGGAACGGCTGATCCCCGGCAACATCGCAACCGCCTGCGCCAGACCGATAATCAATCCGGAAACCCAGCCCACCCGCTTTTCGCCCGGTTTCGCAAAATGACTCGCAATCAAAAACAGGCCCGTTGCTATCAGTGTGCAGGAGACAAACCGGGGATGCGTGAACGCCCCTTCGAGCTGATGCTTAACGGTAAAACCCACGATAATTGCGGGAATGCAACCGAGCAGAATCAATAGCACAAAATTAATGGCACTCTTTTCGCCGCGAAAAACCCCGGCAATAATTTCGAGCAGATGCTTGCTGTAGAAAACCAGAATGGAAACCAGCGTCCCGGCATGCAGCACAATTTCCAGCGTGGCACCCGAGGTGGCTTCCAGCCCGAGGAAATGTTTCGAGAGAACCAAATGACCGGAACTGCTGACCGGCAAAAACTCGGTCACGCCCTGAATCACAGCCAATAAGATTACTTTAAACAGGTTTTCCATGCTTACCCCAAAAAAAATGGCGCCCTGGACAGGATTCGAACCTGTGACCTACGGATTAGAAGTCCGTTGCTCTATCCAGCTGAGCTACCAGGGCGTTGAAGGGTCGGCAATATATTCCAAGGTCTGGAAAAAGGGCAAGCCGATTCAGGAAACTATACGCATTCTTCCAAATACGGCGAAGGAAAGGCGCGATCCTGCTCATTCCCTGCTCCCGCGAGCGGAGAACGTTTCGCTTCTTTTCACCCGAAGGAATTCATGGTGAATCGAAGTTTGTATTCTTCACCTATCGAACGGTGTATAGAACAATACCCAAAAGCAGAATCGCGCTTAGCAGCCCATGCCAGAGCTGATGATCTTTATATCGCACTTCGTCCCACAACGAGCGCTTTGGCCAAGTGAACAGCAACCATAAGACAAGAGCCCCTAAAAATTGAGGGATCCAGCAGAGCGGATTATAAAATGGGTCAAGATGAGGCATTTAATTTTGTTCTACAGTAGAGCAATTTAGGGTGATGGCGGATTAAAGACAACCCGGAAGCCGGTATGATTCAGACTTGTATCAGGACTGGTTTTCATCCGGGCGGCGGGCCGGAAGCCGGAGCAGTATGCATCGTTGCACAGAAACGATCCTCCGCGGGTAACCTTCTTCGGCATGTGCGGTTCCTGCGGATCGTACGCCGTCAGGGGCCCCTGCGGGTTTTCAACAACACCTTTTCGGGCGTCCATTCGATAGGCGTCCAAGTGGTACCAGTCGGCCGTCCATTCCCAGACATTGCCAGCCATATCGTAAAGCCCGTAATCGTTGGGCGCAAAAGCAGTGACCGGCGAGGTTCCGTAATAGCCATCTTTTTTATAGTTCCGACTGGGGAATACCCCTTCCCAGTAATTGATTTTAACGGCGCCTTTATCGACCGGCTCATCGCCCCAGATATAGAGCCATTGCTCATGGCCGCCCCGGGCGGCGTATTCCCATTGCGCTTCGGTCGGCAGGCTTACACCTTTCCAGTCGGCATAGGCCTTGGCATCGTACCAGGAAACCTGTACGACGGGATGGTCCATGATGTCATCGATGGAACTGCCCGGTCCTTTCGGATGCATCCAGTTGGCCCCGGCTTTCCACTGCCACCAAACCAGCGGGTTGTTTAAACCCACCGGATGCCCCGGCGGTGTGAAAACCATTGAGGCCGGAATGAGCACGGAGTCGGGCGGTGGTGCTGAGCCCGGCGGCATCCCTTTCATCAATTCTTTCACATCCGGCTTTTTCTCAGCCGTGGTCACATACCCGGTGGCATCCACAAATTCCTTGAATTCAGCATTTGTGACCGGAGTACGTTTCATCCAGAACCCATCCAGTTTCACCTGATGCAACGGGCGTTCATCCGGCCGCCCGAAGTCGCCTTCCCACCCCATTGTATATTCCCCGCCGGGAATCCACAGCATCCCTTCCGGTGCCTTTGGCTGCTGGATTCCGAACCGCGATGGCAGGATGCCGCAGCAACTCATGTTTGTTTCCTGCGCAACGACCGCACACGATAGGGCCATTCCTAATCCCAATAAAATCTGTTTCATAAATACCTCAATAAATAAACGAATCGTAATTCGTTATTGAGACAGCATATCAATAACAATGTTCATCGGGCCCAAAAAAAGCCGCTCCTGAAGGAACAGCTTAATCAAAACTTCCAATGGCTGGAACTTAGTCGTGGGAAATGGCGTCGACCGGGCAGCCTTCTTCGGCTTCGAGTGCAGAGGCTTCCAGATCGCCGGTAACGTCTTCCACTTTAACGGTAGAGTGATCGTCCACTTCAAAAACTTCCGGGCAGGTTTCTTCGCATGCGCCGCATGCAATGCAGGTATCAGCATCAACTTTGAATTTCATGGTATTTTCCTGGTTAGGGTTAAATTGAATCAGAACTTTAGCTAAATCTACCAATCGGTCAAATTTCTTACCGATGAATCGTTTATTTAGACATTGTCTTCGTTGCCAGAATGAATTGCTCAGTTCGTTTTTCCGCGCATGTGATACCGAAGCATGGGCCGGATCCAGGGCCAGAGGCGGCCCGCCGGATCGGATTCGAGCTGAAGCTGCATTTCTTCCGGCAGATCAGGGAAGAAATCGAGTCCGGTAAGCACCTCAATCTGATCCACGCTGACCAAACGTTTTCGGATACGCGTGTAGGGCGGGCAGTCGTTTTCGACCAGAAACGCCAGAACCCGTAACTCTCCGTTATTTTCATCCGCAATGATTTTATAGTAGCTCGATGGTATCGGCACTCCGGAGGCGAGCTTTTCGACCGGCTCTTCAAACACGGGACCGGTAATGACCCAGACTTCGGAAAAATAGCGGCCGTATCGTTTGGCGACCGTCATTTCCAGATCCTTCCAAATTCCCTGATTAACAGACGGGGTTTGCGGGATGACGTTGCTCATTAAAAAGGTTTCGCGCTGGCCTTCTTCACCATAGCGCGTGGCGATGGCATAATTGGGGGCCATGTGACCCCGGTCATAACCGGAATTGGTATAATCGTCGTCGCGCACTTCAGCCCGTGTGCGGGAATCGACTTTAAAGCCGGCGGGCCGCTTGCCGGAATTGAGTTGCGGCACATTGAAGACCCGATAGCTGACCCATAGCGGATTCTTTTTCGACTCGCTGTAGCCCACCACATAACCACGATTATCCAGCTGTTTGGTTCGGCCGATCAGCTTGAACCCCTCCTGCTCCGGATAGCCGGCATAAACCCAGTCGCCGCGCGCCCCGCCATCGACTTCCACCTTGGCATCTTTTCCGAAGAGAGCGAGCTGGTCCCACCCTTCCATCACCTTGAATCCACTCAGCGACAGCGCCCGGTTCAGTTGCGGTGCTTTCTGATGGATTGGAAAACGGATTTTCCACGGCAGATGGTAATAAACCACCGATACCAATAGATAGAGCACCAGGAGTCCAAAAATGGACGATCCCCTTTTGCCACCAAAACGTAGAACTTTTAAAAACATACCGGCATTTTTGCACAACACTCGAACCCCTGCGATTTTTTTCCGTTACTTCGCGAGGGGTGTGGCGCGCAAACAATCCAAACCATCGATCTCCTATCTATTACAAAACAAACACATTAAGGAATAAAACATGCTTACAAACGGGGCCATAAATAGCCTTTTCGTTCAAGGAGCTCCCATGAAAATACAAGCTGTAACAACATATCTTCTGATCCTGCTCGCATTCATGGGTCCTCGGCAGGCGCTGGCCCTGTTCGACTATTCGTCACTGACACTGGTTGATTCGGTTGAGTGCGCAACCGATACCACGCATGATTTCTTCGAATTCACTGACAACGTCAGTCAGGTTGAAACGGTACTGGGTCAGGCCGTCCGCACGTTGCCGAATACTTCCGGCGATATGAAATATTTTGCCTATCGACTGGGAGCCGGAAAAAACCTGCAGGCGGATAAGGGATATATTTTACGAATCATTTATCCGGAAGATCAGCCGCGCTCGATGTTCATTCTGAATCGCGGATGCGAAACCGCGCGCGGATTTCATACCGGCCGCACCATCGGTGACGGTTTGCAGGTCCCCTACGTTGATCCGAACGGCGAGTCCCTTGAGCTTCCGCTATCGGGTAAAATGGAAAGCTGGGACATGCTCTTCTATTTGCAGGAACGTTTTCCGGGCCTCATCCAGCCCCGCGCTTCCGAAGCTCCGCGCGACCAAACACCGGAAGATGGATTTCTGGTGCTCTGCCTTCAGCTGGCTCCGGAAAATGATCCTCTCTCGGCCGGCGTAGCCATACAGCGCATCGAACTTTATGAAACTCCTGAGCTCGCGTCCATAACGCAGCCGCTGGCCACCCTGCCGCCCGGACTGCCCGAGCGTCACCTGTTCTGGCGTGAAGAGATGGCGGATGGCGTGGTTTCCAGCACGGATACCGCACAGCGCGGTTACGCAGATGACATGACTTGGTATGAGCAAAAGTTTCGACTGATGAACGTCTTGGGCATGCGTACGTTTGCAAAAGATCTGCTGGAATTCGGCGCGAATCAGGGGTGGGATTCGAGTAAATACGGCGGCAATTCCTGGGTCTACCAAAGCAGTCACTATTCCCGCTGGTCGCGTATTGTGAACCGATGCGGTGAACTCGGTTTTAATGTGATGCCCTATTATGAATATGCAGGAAGCAAAGGCAGCAATGGACTGGGCTTTGAAAAACGCGCCCAACCGCTTTATGGAGATGGCATCTACACCCATATCACCTGGGCGGAAACGGCAAACGTTGACATCACCGATCCCGACACCTTCGACGATTTTCGGAAGATGCTGGAAATCACCGTGGTGGATGAACAGGAAAAAGCCCACTTTACCGGTATCTGGATGCGCACTCGTGTGACCGATCTGCCTATCAGTTTCGACGATGCAGCCCGCGCTCGTTTTGAAGCAGAAAAGGGCCAAACCAATGTTACCCGTGCACGCCTCAAAAATGAAACGGCTCTTTATGATGAATACATCAATTGGTGGTATGACAAACGGCGCCAGTTTCTGGAGCAAGTCCGCGATTATCTTCGGGAGCATGTGCACTCCGAAATGGATCTGTTGTTCACGGCCGACAGTTCAGAAACCGGAAAATCTCGTCTGAGTGCTCATCAGGCAGATGTGGTGGCCGAAGATCCGACGGCCTGGAACGGGACCGGTGCGACTACAAAATTACTGGCCGATGCAGTAGAGCAAAATTGGCAGTTACAGACCCTTACCAACAACTGGGCAACCTGGAGTTATTATGAGTGGCAGCATTCCGTGCCCCACCCCGACCCGGTGCGATATAAAGAAACGCCCGGCATTTTCATGACGGAGACTGTTAACAGAGCCTACACCCTGGAACCGGACGTGATGGATGCGTTTAAGGCGAAAGACGGGCTCGCGGCTATTCGGCATTACAGCCTGAATGAAGATGCCACAACGGTGGGCGATGAACGGTATCTGATGGGCTATTTTGTGGCCGATGTCGACTATGCCGGTCCCTTCGTCATGCTGCCCGAAGCATTGGCTTTTGCGCATGGCGACCCAAAATATTTCGGTTATCTGGCCTCCCATAATTTTAACCGGGGAAACCCCCACTACGTCCGCCGGTTTAATGCCAACTTCCTGGCCCTGCCTGCACTTCCCAGCGTCATTGATTCCCGCTTCAGCGCACAGGCTGACTTAGTCGTACGACGCATCGACACTTCTGAAAACGGAACCTATTTAGGAGCGGTTCATCTCGGAAGAACCGGCACAAACCTCACCCTCTCTCTCCCGGAACCGGGGCAACTTTTGGATGCCGTCACCGGCGCAACCATTTCTCAGGATGCTCAGGAGATTTCACTTGAAATGGCTCCCTATGAACTTCGCTCATTTCGCTTTTTCCCGGCGGCCTCCAACACGGCTCCCGAAATCATTATCAATGATTCGCTATCGCTGGAATGGTTCAATGCACTCAGCACGCATGGCAGTTGGCTGCTGACTGAGCTTAATCCGGAAGTCGTCGATCTCGAAGACGACCCGATTTCCGGGTTCAGCTGGACGCTGACATCCGGAACAGCGGAACATGTTCGCATCGAAAAGCCGACTGAGCAGTCTACGAAAATCGCCTTTTCTGCGCCCGGAACCTATGAGTTGACCCTGTCCGCGAGCGACGGCAACCGAACCCGAAACCAACCGATCACCATCAACGTTACCCCCCAACGAACCCAGATCATGCTCAGCCCGGAAATGGCGGACTATTCAGAAACCAACATTGAAGATTCGGGGCTCTTTAACAACCAGTCCGAAGCCGGCGATCCGCCCAGCGGCGATCTGGGCAGCACCTGGACCACCACGGGGCCCACCATGTATCCCGTTGATTTTGTGGTCGATATGGGCCAGCCCTATCAACTCACCGACATCTGGTTGCTGGACTATAACGGCGTTGGAACCTTCCGGGTGTATACAGGCAGCGAGGCCTCCGGCTGGACCAACGTGGTCGATTGCCAGACCGACACCTACAAAACATGGAAATCTTTCGAACTAGATCAGACATCGCGTTATCTGAAGATTGAGCGGGTCGATGGTGGAGCCACGATCGGCGAACTGATCCTCTTCGGAAAAGGCGGCGGACTGAATACCACCGACCAAATTCAAGTACTGCCTCAAAAAGCATCACTCGCCCTCGACCTGGCTCAGAACGAAGTTCAGTTAAAATTTCATATCAACCCTTTGCATCAATGCCAGTTAAACTTTTCCGAGGATCTGGAATCGTGGACCCCCATCGGCACATGGTCCGACACCGAGCCCTTCCCGTATCACACGCAAGCGTTGACCAATCAGGGATTCTTTCAGCTGCTTGAATCGGGATTGGAATAACAAAAGACCTTCCCGCGATTTCTTTTCTTTACTCAGATGCCTGTGCTAGAAACTGCGCTTCCTGACGAATGAGCCGTGAAACGTGACGGCGGCTCAGAAGTCGTCAACCTCTTGAAATGGCAGTCACGACTCAATCATCACTCTTCACAGACTATGCATGTACCCTTCACCCATAAAATTCTAAAAGACTGGGCCGGTCATCAGACCTTCCTCAAAGGCAAAACCCTCTTCGAAAAAGGCAAAGTAGACAAAGTCGAATTCGACCCGCCCTTTGTCACCGGCCATCTCTCCATCGGCGTGCGTGGGATGCGCAGCAAGTTCGAGGTCCTTAAAGACGGGTTTGTGGAAAATCACTGCCCCTGCCGCGACAACCGCGAAGAGGGAAAAATTTGTGCCCACCTGGTTGCCCTCGGCCTTGAAGCGGTGCGCCTCTATTCCGATCCGCATCGCGTGGATAAGATGGAAGAGGAAAAGCGCCGTGCAGAGCGTCTGGCCTCGTTCGACGATTCCGCCTACCACACCCGCGATCCGGGCGGAACCCCAGCCGAACTGCGGATCATCCTCAAACAGAGCTGGCGCGAAAGCCTGAAAGACCAGCAGGTACCGATGCGTTGCTCCGTCGAGGCCGCCGGACAGGTGATCCCGCTGAACGAGATTCCAAAGAATCAGGCGATGGCCCTGAACCAAACCGACGACAATCTGCTCTTCGTGATTGAAGACATTTGCGAAGGTCCTGCCAAAGCCAAGTTCAACGCCACGCTTTCCGACTTCATCAACATCCTCGAACTCTGCGACGGCAAACCGATTTATGAAGGCGGCGTGGATGGATATTTAATGGTCGATCAATCCATCGTCTCCACCTTTATCGACATGAAACTCGATGAAGAAACCGGCGAGCTGGTACTTACCATTCATCCATTAGAAAATTTTGAACACGAAGGCACAAAGAACACTAAGCTTAGTGATCTTAGTGCCTTAAGCGTAGCGGGTGTTAAGAATTCTACGTATGTGGTCAGCGGTGGCAATGGATGGATTCTGCAGGACGGTATTTTCCAGAAGTTGGAAAAAGTGCTGCCCGGCCAACTGCGCGCCATCTACGACGGCCCGGTACGCGTTCCGCGCGATGCCATCCCGGCGTTCATGAAGAACGAACTTCCAATGCTTGGAAAACTGACCGAGATCGAAACCAATGTCACCCCCGACATGCTTTCCCTCTCCCCGGCCCAGCCGCGCTTCCGCCTCAAGATCGACGGTTTGCCGCACACACTCTCTGCCACGCTCTATGCAGAATACGGTATTGTTCAGCTCATTGCCGGACGCGATGAAGCGCTCGGCCATTTTTCGATTCCGTCCAGCAACGACCTCCTCGATTTCGAGGTGCGTAATCCTGAAGCCGAACAGAAAGCACTCGAAATAATTACCGATCTCGGATTCCGCGGAAAACGCGGTGATATGCTGATGCAGATTCGCGGCAATCGCGAAGCCCTCAACTTTCTCGGCGGCGGCCTTCCCCAATTGCAGCGCAAGGGCTGGCGAATTGATCTCGAAGGATCCATCGCCGAGTTTATGGACGACATCGAATCCACCGTGCCCGTCGTGCACATCAATCAATCTGCCAGCAACGGCTTTTTTGAAGTCGGCTACGAGTTTGAAACCGACGGCGGGATCAGCCTCGATGAATCCGACATTCAGCGCGCCATCAACATGGGCGAAGCCTTTGTAGAAAAGAAGGGTCGCACTGTCCTGCTCGATATCGATGCCATTGAAAACGCACGCTCGGTTTTCGACGACTGTTCCGTCGGCGCTGGTGACAAACCCGGCACGTTCAAAATGAACGATATCCATGCGGCCTATGTGCAATCCTCCCTGATGTCGCTCGACGGCATCGACATGGAAACCGCGCCGGAATGGATGAGCAAAGCCGAGGCGCAAAACCGCGATGCCAAGGTGGAGCCGGTGTTTATCGGCGAAGAGCTGGAGAACATCCTGCGTGATTATCAGAAGAGCGGCGTCTACTGGCTCAGCTTCCTGGAACGCTCCGGCTTTGCCGGCATTCTGGCCGACGAAATGGGCCTCGGGAAAACCCTGCAAACCCTCACCTGGCTTTCGCTTGAACGGGAAAAAGATGAAGCGTGCGAATCCCCTGCCCTGATCATCTGCCCCACCAGTCTCGTCGACAACTGGGCCGAAGAAGCCGAAAAGTTTGTGCCCCACCTGCGCGTTCAGAAAATGCACGGGCCGGATCGGCATGACTATTTTCCAACCCTTGGAAATCAGGATCTGATCATTACCTCCTACGCGCTGATCCGCCGCGATCTGGATGAATATCTCAAGCACACCTTTTCCGTGGCGGTGCTCGATGAAGCCCAGCACATTAAAAACCGCACCACGCAGAATTCGACGGCCGTCAAAAAAGTACAGGCGCACCACAAGCTCGTCCTCACCGGCACGCCCATTGAAAACAGCGTGACCGATCTCTGGTCGATCATGGATTTCCTGATGCCGGGCTATCTCGGCAACCACAAAGCCTTCCGCGAAAACTATGAACTCCCGATTCAGAACGGCGGGCCCGATGCCGAGCTCGCACAAATTCGCCTGCGGCGTAAGCTTCACCCCTTCCTGCTTCGCCGCCTGAAAAAAGACGTGGCTAAAGATCTACCCGATAAAATTCAGCGCGTCGCCCACTGCACGCTCAGCGGCGATCAGGCCAAGGTTTATAAGAAGCTCGCCGAAAGCGCGAAGAAGGAAATCGGCAATCTGGTCGATGCGCAGGGCTTCAATAAATCGCGCATGCAGATTCTCAAGATTCTACTGCAGCTCCGCCAGACCTGCTGCCATCTGGATTTGCTGAAACTGCCCGGCCTTGAAAGTGAATTCCCGTCGGCCAAAATGGAACTGTTCTTTGAGCTGGTCGACGAAGCCGTCGATGCCGGGCATCGCATTCTCGTCTTCAGTCAGTTCACCTCCATGCTCAAAATCATTCGCGAAGAGTTGGAAAAACGAGAACTGAAATACTGCTACCTCGACGGCTCCACCAAAGATCGGCAGGACCGCGTGAAAAAGTTTAACTCCGACAAATCGATCCCGCTCTTCCTGATCAGCCTGAAAGCCGGCGGAAGCGGACTCAACCTGACCGGCGCCGATATGGTCATCCATTTCGATCCGTGGTGGAATCCCGCCGTCGAAGATCAGGCGACCGACCGCGCGCACCGCATCGGCCAGAAAAATACCGTCTATTCCATTAAACTCATCACGAAAGGAACCGTCGAAGAAAAGGTCCTGCAGATGCAGCAGAAAAAGAAGAGTGTTATCGACGCCACCCTCGAAAAAGACGGCGAGCTGGGCACCTCCCTCAGCTGGAACGATGTGCAGGAACTGCTATCGGTTTAATTGCAGACGCGCGCTTCCAGCCACCTTGGGTGTTGCAAGAAGTAGTACCTGAACTTAGGGCGAAGCCCGTAGATCCGGCAATTTCGGAATATAAGCCGGACCCACACCGCTTCGCGACTGAGTTCAGGCTCTACCGGCATCGTAATTGGAAATCATGCCGCGGAATGGATTCCGCGCGTAGTCTGTCCCACATTCTTGAGGAACAATTCTTCCAATGGTTGGAAAAGGCGCGCATGGTGCGGCATGAGTTTTTTCTATGAACAACTGGATTTTCAGTCGACGCCCATCGGCGATCTGATGCTGCGCCGTCGCCGCATGCCGCAATTCGGCGACACCGATATTTATGAAGTGAAGCTGGGCGAGCATTTCCTGATGACCAGCCTGTTTCACGAAGCGGAGTCGCAGCTTTCGATTCTCGGGCTTAAGGAAATCAATCGGGAACCGTTGGACGTGATGGTCGGCGGACTTGGATTGGGATATACCGCCGTAGAGGCCTTGAAGGATCCGAGAGTTGGTTCATTGGTTATCGTCGACTATTTGAAAGAAGTCATTGGCTGGCACGAGAACGAGCTGGTCCCGCTCGGGAAAATACTGAATGCCGATCCGCGATGCAAACTGATGAACGCCGACTTCTTCGCCCTCATGCGGAATGCCCCCGATAAAAAGGTTGATGTCATCCTGCTGGATATTGACCACACTCCGACGCATGTGCTGCATCAGACCAACGCCCATTTCTACACAGAAGAAGGCCTGCGCGAAATGACCGCGCACCTGAAGCCGGGCGGCGTTTTCGCGATCTGGGCTGATGGAGCGCCCGAAGATTTCTTCACGGAAACGCTGCGCGGCGTCTTCCCCGAAGCCGAAGGTCACACCATTGAGTTCGACAATCCCATTACCGGGGGAACCTCTGTTGGAGCGGTTTACACTGCACAAATTTAAGCCGTTTAAATTTGATGTAAAAAAGTAGTTGCCATTCCTTTGCGATCCCCTATATTCCAGCGCTTTCCAAGACACGGAATTATTCCAACCATTGGAAACGGGGCGTAGCGCAGTCTGGTAGCGCGGTTGCTTTGGGAGCAATAGGTCGGGAGTTCGAATCTCTCCGCCCCGACCATCTTTTTCTTTCCCTATTAGTCGGTCATAAGACGACCATGAATCGTGGGCATTGTTTTAAGAACGGTTCTATTCGATTGAATTACTCCATTGGAGTTGAAGGATACGAATCCTCTCTACCCAGAGGAATAGAACACCACGACAAGCTGCATGGTCCGGCCTTCGCACATCTTACGTTGCATAGATTCGCGAAGGCCATGACCGACATCATTCATTTCTTCCGGCCTTGGCCCTTGTTTTGCTTTCCGCTATGAATGGAACCAAACATTGAACCGGGGAAATGGATAATGAAGGTGAAACCGTTGGGCGGGTTGACTAAAATCGTCGTAGTCATGATTTGTATTCAGATGTTCGTACTGGCCTGCAACATTCTCACAAATATTTTTCAGTTAGTTGAATACGCGGCCTACGATGCGAATTACTATCTGGATGAGTTGCTCGTTTCTGAAGCACTAGGTGCTTTGGTGGGGGTAGTTTTTATTGTGGTTTATATCGTCACAGCAATTTTTTTTCTGAAATGGATCTATCGAGCAAATAAAAACCTGTCCATATTGAGTGGTCGCATGGAGTTTTCTCCGGGAAGTTCCATCGGTTGGTATTTCGTTCCCATTGTAAACCTGTTCAAACCTTATCAAGCCATGCGCGAGATTTGGCGTAAGGCTCACAAAACCGGGTTTGCCAATACCCGGTTACTGCCGGGCTGGTGGACGCTTTGGATTATCTCATTAATTTTCGGCCAGATTGTATTCCGCCAGAGAAGTGAAATAGTCAGTGAGTACCAACTAGCTTCGGTTACAATGATCATTTCCGATTTCGTAGATATTGCTTTGGGATTTACCGCCATAGCGCTCATTTCAAACATTGGCAGAGCCTACGAAGAAAACTATTGCAAGGTGGACAGTGATGAAGCTGAACCTCCGACGATTCTTCAGGAGCCCAGACGCCCATCAGACGTTCAGATAAACCTCCAGGGTTCGGAAGAAAAGTAGAATATCAATTTCCAGGGATTGGAACATGCGGATCGAAAGCGTTACACAACTGAATAAGATTATCCGGAACGGCAATGTCGCGGAACATATTTTCCAGGAGGAGGCGCGAAGCTATGAAGATATCTGCTCCATTGCGGAACGGATCAGCGCAAAGAATCATGAACTGAAATGGATCTGGCTGGCGGGGCCTTCATCGGCCGGAAAAACCACGTTCACCAAACGGCTCAGCGATGAGCTGAACCGACAGGGTGTCAAAACCCACAATATCAGTCTCGATAATTATTTCGTGAATCGGGCGCTGACCCCACGCAATGCGAAGGGTGAATATGACTACGAGCACATTGAGGCCATTGACCTAACCCTATTAGAACGCCACCTCGATGATCTGGGAGTCGGCAAGACCATTGAGCTCCCGCACTTTAAGTTCCTGCATGGCCGCCGTGAGTTCCGCGGCGAACTGCTGAAACTCAAACCGGATGAACTGGCACTGATTGAAGGTATTCACGGCCTCAACCCACGCATCACTTCCTTTGTTGATCCACGGCATACCTTCAAGATTTATATCGGAGCGCGAACCGGTTTGAAACTGGACGGCCAACGCATCTCCAGCACCAATCACCGAATGATGCGGCGCATGATTCGCGACCACAGCTTCCGGGGCAACCCGGTCGAAGCCACCTTTTCACTCTGGCCTTCTGTCCGGGCCGGCGAAGACAAATGGATCTTTCCGTATCAGCCGCTGGCGGACATGGAATACAACTCGGCTATGGCCTATGAATTTCCTGTGCTCAAACCATTGGTCGAACCACTGATCCGTTCCCTGCCGGAATCCCATCCGGGCATTGAAAAAGCCCGGGAACTGCTGAAGTTTCTTGGCCGATTTGAGTCGATTGAAAAATCAATGGTCCCGGAGGATTCAATCCTCCAGGAGTTTATTGAGTCGCCACGTTAGAGATGCGTTGAGCCTAAACTCAGCCGCGGAGCGGCGTGGGTCCAGCTTCCTACTGAGCTTGCCGGACCCACACCCTGCGGGCTGAGTCCCGGCAGTACCCAAGCATCAATCATCCAGATTCACTACAATGAAGCGCGAAACACGTCCATCGGTGACAAGCAGCAGGATGCGTTTCCCGGCTGAAGCTTCGAGCGCTTCTTTAAAGTCGCGAACGCTTTCGATCGGAGAGCGGTTCACACTCGTGATCACCTGCCCGGGTTGCAGGCCCGATTCCCATGCCGTGGAACCCCGTTCAACTTCCGTGATAAGCACGCCGCTCAAATTATCATAGCCCATCCGCTGGGCAGCTTCGCTCTCCAGACTATCGACCGTGACGCCGAGTTTTTCATAAATTTCCTCTGCAACCTGAGCCACCTCTCCTGCTTCCGGTTCCATCTCTTTGGTGATCGCCGCGATCTCGATGTATTTCCCGTCGCGGAAAATCTTCAGTTCAACTTTGGAATTCGGCAGGGTGTTGGCCACGCGGTTACGGAAGGCCTGGAGTTTGACGACTTTTTTACCGTTCATTTCAACGACAATATCACCGCCTTTAATACCGGCCTCTTCTGCCGCAGAATCTTCGACCACCTGATTGATCAGCACGCCGCCTTTTTCCTCCAGTCCGAAACTCTCCGCCAGGTCCTCATCCACTTCCTGAAGATAAACACCCAGCACACTGCGGGATACCCTGCCGTTTTTGATGAGCTGATCTTTAATGTTAATGGCCTGGTTCACCGGAATGGCAAACCCAATGCCCATGTAACCTCCTGTGCGGGAATAGATCGCTGTATTTATGCCCACCACTTCGCCATCGATATTCAGCAATGGCCCGCCGGAGTTTCCAGGGTTGATGGCGGCATCGGTCTGGATAAAATTGCCATACTCCGCAATACCGGTTTCATCGCGCCCTTTTGCGCTCACGATACCGGCGGTGATGGTCTGGGAAAGGCCAAAAGGGTTACCGGCAGCCAGTACCCACTCTCCGACATTCAAGGCATCAGAATCGCCGAGCGGAACTGTTGGAAGCTCTCCCCCGTCTTCAATTTTAATCAGGGCCACTTCCGTCTTCGGGTCGGTACCGATCAGTTTGGCCTCGAACTCGCGGCCGTCGCTCAGCGTGACGGTAATTTTGTCAGCATCGTTAACGACATGATTGTTGGTTAAAATGTAACCGTCTTTAGAGATGATGAAACCGGAGCCCTGCCCACGCTGATGGTATTCCTGAGGCTGTTGCTCCTGTTGACCATATCCACGCCCGAAAAATTGCTCAAAAGGATGCTGATATTGACTGCGCGGCACTTCGACCGTTGCTTCCACATCAATGAAAACCACAGCGGGCAGCGCCTGTTGGGCAATTTCAGAAAAGGCGCTTCCGGTCTTCCGCAAAACATCGGTTTTTGCCGCATGTGCCGGTGCCGCCATCCATAACGCTACAACCGCAAAACCGGCTGCGATGATTTTTTTATTACGCATTTTTTACTCCTTGTAACGGTTCGTATTTTTTGAAATATACGAATTTAGAGTGTTGCGTAATAATTTCGTTCAATGAATTCTGTACGATTTCCAAGCCTTGGAAAACGGATTTTACTCCCAGCTGAAAATCAGATCGTCGGCATCATAATCATTGTTCAAATAATAAAGGCCGGTGGAAATCACAGCCACGTTCCGGCGTAAGGTGTGGTTCCGAATTTGAACCTGGCCATCATAATCCGTATCGAGCACGATCAAGTATTGCGTGCCCCACGGATCGAGAAAGGTTCCATCTGTCGCCGAATCCTGCGGCTGAAGAAAAACCATTTCCGCCGGATTCTCATCCTCATTCTGAGCCGATAGAATGGCGATGGTATCCCGACTGAGAGTTTCACTGTCGGGTGTGTCTGAACGGCCTTGGTACGAATCCGATGCGGGAAGTTTTCCATACTTGCTTTGGTACGCTTTCACCGCGGTTTCGATGGAGCTCATTTCCACGCGGGCCTGCGCCCTTTTTGCATTGATCTTCGCCGCACGGAATCCTTTGGAACCGAGCCCGATAAGAATGCCGAGAATCACAATCACGACCAGCATCTCAATCAAAGTAAATCCGCGTTTCATCAGTTAGTATCCTGTTAGGGATGGGTCGATATTGTCCGCATCAGATTCGGCATTCTCCCCTTCCGACCAGATTCGGTAAAGAAAACGATTGGTGGATTGATATTGGTAGGCCCGGCCCCACGGATCGTTCAACACCATGGTGTCCGTCAGATCAGATAGCGTACTGATTTCAGCAATGCTGGAAAAATTTCCGGCAGAAAACTGTTCGGGATAGCGGCCGTATTCAACGCGATATTCCTCAAGCGCAGTTCGCAGCTGTTCAATCTCTGCTTTGGCCTGACCTTCTTTTGCCGAGCGCCGGGCGAGTTGATAACCCCCGGCACCCAGGCCAGCAAGAATCGCAAGAATCGCCATCACCGCCAAGAGCTCAAGCAATGTGAAACCACGGCGGCGTCCGGACATTGGAATTTTCCAATGTCCGGAACTTTCCAGATGTTGGAAAGTTCCAATCATTGGAAACCTTAGCGGGCAATGCCCTTTTCAGAGGCGCGGCAGAATTCGAGCAGGTGCTTGATTTCGGGCGTCTGCTCGACTTCCGCTTCAATCTTATCGAGCGCATCCGCCGCATTGAGATCCGGTTTGCGATACAAAATGCGATACGCTTCCTTAATCGCTTTGCGGCCTTCTTCAGAAACGCCTCTCCGCTCCAAACCGATCCGATTAAAACTGCGAACCTGAATGGGATCGCCGTGGGCAATCATGTAGGGAGGAACGTCTTTGGTGATCTTTGACATTGCACCAATATAGGCCATTGCACCAACGCGCATGAACTGAACAATTCCGACCGATCCTTCAATCGTTGCCATGTCTTCGATCACCACATGTCCGGCAATCTGACAGGCATTCACGATGACGACTCCATTCCCGATATGGCAGCAGTGGGCAACGTGTGAATAAGCCAGAATGAGACAATCATTTCCCACGGTCGTAAAATTGCCGTCGTTTGTGGCCGCATTAATCGTTACGTATTCGCGGATCGTATTGTTGTCGCCGATTTTCACACCCGGCGTACCGCCTTTGAACTTGAGATCCTGCGTTCGGCCGCCCAGGACAGCAAACGGAGAAACCCGATTGTTTTTGCCCAGCGTGGTATTGCCTTCGATCACCACATGGGAAATGAGTTCGGTTCCACTGCCGATGACGGCATCGGCACTGACGGTGCAGTATGGCCCGATAATCGCATCGTCCGCAATCTGAGCACCGTCAGCCACAATCGCTGTTGGGTGAATTTGTCCCATAGCTTTACGCTCCATAGGCGAAGGTCAGCTCGGCTTCGCTCACAACATCTTCGCCGACATAGGCTTTGCCCTGTACGGTCGCCATGCGCGAACGGATGCGAAGCGGCGTAATTTCCATGCGCAGCTGATCGCCCGGAATGACCATCTTGCGGAATTTCACTTTGTTCATGGACATAAAATAGGCCACACGACCTTCATTCCCACCACGTGAATTCAGCATTACACCGGCTACCTGAGCCATGGCTTCCATCTGCAACACACCCGGCATTACCGGGTTTCCCGGGAAGTGGCCCTGGAAAAATTCTTCGTTCATGGTCAAATTCTTATACCCCGTGACGGTTCCGGCTTCCACATCCATTGCCGTGATCCGGTCAACCATGAGGAATGGATAACGGTGAGGAAGAATTTCCATAATTTCGATCGTATTCATAACTGACATATCTCTTCTCCTGATTAGTGCAAAAAAGCGGACGAAACCTAGGGTTTATCAAGGCCTTGTTCAATGTTTTTCTGTTTGGCCAAAAGCTTATCCAGTTCAGGACATCCGGCCGGCACACTCCAATCGTAGGGAAAGGTGCGGCACTGATCCGGCCGGCCTTCATACACACTGCAGGCATCTCCCTGTAAAAAAGCACAGCTTCCATCGGCCTGATCCAGCAGCGCCAGCTGCTGCCGGTTCGGTGAAAGACGGGTGTGATTATCGATAAATTCCTGCTCCGAGATACCTACGGCGGCTGCCATGCGGAGAATATCCAGATCGGTTAAAAGCACAAAACCGGGCCATCGACAGCAATCGCCGCAGCCCGAACATTTGAATTCATTTAATATTTTCTGACTTATCATTGAACACGAACCCTTCAAAACCGTCTGATTGCATTGACATTTCCTCCAGCACTGGACACTATGCGGACTTTTAATGCATCCGTGCCGGTGCGTTGTATTAGTTGAAACTCCAAGAAAGGATCAAGAACGATGTTCGAGAATTTAGTTAATAAGAAGATGACGATGATTCTTCCCGTCGCTGCGGCAATTTTCATATCCGCATGCAAGGAAGATGAAGCAATAGCAAGCACGCCGGAACCGGTTGACCTCGCCGCCACAGAAGATCTCTTCGCCGAACCGGTTCAAGCCAACCCGCTCACTTCCGATCCAACCGCTGTAATCGTTCGCGTGAATGGCGAAGATATCACTCGCGGGGAAGTTCTGGAAATGATGAATGTGGCCATGCAGCAGCTTGCCGGCCGGGTTTCTCCGCAACAGATGCCGCAGATTCAGGGCCAGATGTATGAACAGATCAAAAGCGACCTGATCACGAAGAAGCTGATTGATGCGGCCGTTGCCACAGCAAATGTTGAAATTTCCGACGCAGAAGTGACCGAAGCCATTGATCAGATCAAAACCCGCATTCCAGCGGGACAAACCCTTGAAGCTGCGCTCGCCTCTCAGGGAACTTCCATGGAAGAACTTACCGAAAACATTAAACTCGACATGGCGACCCGCAAGTTCCTCGAAACCAAAACGGTCGGCATTGAAGATGCCACGGAAGCGGAAGCTAAAGAATTCTACGATGCAAATCCGGATAACTTCGTGAAAGAAGAAAGTGTTTCGGCCAGCCATATTCTGATCAAAACGGAAGGCGCAACCAACGACGTTCAGAAAGCGGAACTGAAAGCGGAAATCGAAGGCATTCGTGCTCAGATCATTGCGGGCGAAATCACCTTCCAGGATGCTGCAAAATCGCACTCCGGTTGCCCGAGCAGCGCCCAGGGCGGATCGCTTGGGACCTTTGGTAAAGGTCAGATGGTTCCTGAATTTGAAGTGGCAGCCTTCACACAGGAAATTGACGAAGTGGGTGATGTTGTTGAAACCCAGTTCGGTTACCACATCATTCTGGTTACAGACCGGATTGAAGAAGGTGTCGTTCCTTTCGATGAAGCCAAAGAACAGATTATCGCATACCTCAGCGGCCAGAAAAAACAGGAAGCGGTTCAGGCGTTTATCACGAGTCTGCGCGACAGTGCAACGATTGAAGAAATCGCCATGTAATCTCTTTCCAAAGAGATCGCTTGCAAACACCCCGTTCACAGCGGGGTGTTTTTTTTGTATTTTCTTTTTGAAAGGTATTCCTCCTCTGCACGAACAGGCAGCACATCGGAGGAAACTTATGACAGGAAAACAGAAAATATTACTGACCGGAGCAAGCGGTTATGTCGGCAATCAACTTCTGGCACAGCTGGAAGATCTCGGACACGAAATAAACTGCCTCACACGCAACCCTCAAAACCTTACATCTGTTGGACACAACACCACAGTATATCAAGGTGATGTCACGATACGCTCCTCCATGTGGCACGCTTTCCAGGGAGTGGATACCGCCTACTTTCTGATCCATATGCTTCATGAGAAGGAAGACTTCGAATTGAAAGAAATTGAAGCGGCCGAAAACTTTGCATCGCTGGCCCGCGGCGCCGGTGTTAAACGCATTATCTACCTTGGCGCTCTGGGAAAAGATACTGATGACCTGAGCCCTCATTTGCAAAGCCGGCACGATGTCGGCCATGCCTTGCGCGAATCGGGAATCACCACCATTGAACTCCGGGCTTCCATTGTCCTGGGCAAAGGAAGCCTTTCTTTTGAAATGATCCGCGACCTTACAGAGCGACTGCCCTTCATGGTTACTCTGAGGTGGGTTTCCACCCCAGCTCAGCCGATCGGTATTCGTGATTTGTTGACCTATCTCATCCAATCATTGGAACTTCCGGTTCATCATCATGAAACGATTGAGATCGGTGCTTCCAACTGTATGTCGTATGGCGAGCTAATGCGGGAATATGCCAAACAACGGGGCCTCAAGCGTTTCATGATTCCGGTGCCGGTTCTGTCGCCAAACCTCAGCAGCCATTGGTTAAGCTTCATTACGCATATAGATCCCCTGATTGGCAGAAAACTGATCGAAGGCATACGAAACCCGACCGTCGTTGAAAATAAACGCGCACTGCAGCTTTTTAACTTTCAACCGGAAAGCATCAGTGAAGCCATGGCGGAAGCACTGGCTGCACATCCAATATCAGAAAAAAATGAGGGGCTTGAACATGTATACGCTACATAAAGAAACTATTGTGAACACCACTCTGGATCAGGCCTGGGATTTCATTCGCAATCCGGCCAATCTGAACAAAATCACACCGGAGGATATGGCATTTGAAATTATCTCCGATTTGCCGGAGGAAATGTTTGAAGGCCAGTTGGTCGAATACCGCGTAAAAATTCCAATGATTGGAACGAAGCCCTGGCTCAGTGAACTGAAACATATTGTTCCTCAATCGTCCTTTGTGGATGAACAGAAGATCGGGCCGTACAAACTTTGGTATCACTACCATGGAATTGAAGCATGCGCCGAAGGGGTGCGTTTTATCGACCGGGTGACCTATGAAGTGCCGTTCGGAATCATTGGAAAATGGGCGCATGCTCTCTTCATACGCAAGACACTTGAACGAATTTTTAAACATCGTGAACACTGCTTCAATACCCTGTTTACGCCCGATAAAGCACAGTAAGCCTTTCAGCTCAGAAGTCATCATTGCCAAAATTAAAACGGGAAACGGAACCATTCACGTGATCGATAAAGTGCTGATTCCCTGGTTTAGATATTAATGAGCCCCAACCACGCATGCGGTTATTCCGGCATGAACCGGCGCACCTTCCAATCTTTGGAAGGAGGGCCTTTTTTAAAGCGAACGTTTGCCATTCCCAATGATTGGAATTAAACTGTATTCATGAACAATAAAGAATTAACAAACCCCGAAGACTGGATCGCCGAGCACGGCGACTATCTCATGCAGTTTGCATTTGTCCGGCTGCGCAACCGGGCCGCCGCAGAAGATGCCGTTCAGGAAACCTTTCTGGCCGGTATCAAAGCACTGGACCGATACGATGGAAAAACACCGGTGCGCTACTGGCTGCGCGGCATTCTTCGGCATAAGGTCGTGGATTATATCCGCAAAGCGTCGCGAGAAATCGCCGTAGATGAAACCGAGGGTAAAGAGATTCTCGACAGCCTGAAATTCAAGGCCTTCGGCATCCCGACCCAGCATCCGCCCGAATGGAAGTTCGATCCCGAATTTGCCTATAAACAAAAGGAATTCTGGGAGGTTTTCTATGGCTGCATGTCGCACCTGAAAGATTCCATGGGCCAGGCCTTCACCCTTCGGGAGCTGGAAGGCTGGTCCACCGAAGAAATTTGTAAGGAATTGAAACTGAAGCCGAACAATCTGTGGGTCGTCCTCCACCGAGCGCGAACGCAGCTGAAGAGCTGCCTCGAAGCCAACTGGATCACCCCCTGATGGAGAAACAAAATGATTGCATGTAAACAAGTGGCAAAAGCACTGGCGAATCATCGCTACTACGAACTCCCCTGGTGGAGACGCATCCCGATGTTTATCCACATTAAACTCTGTGTGATGTGCGGGGAATATCACAGTCAGGTCGTCACGATGCAGAAAGGCATGCGCGACTATCTCGAACACGAAGAAGCCGGCGATGTGGAAACGCACATCCACCTTTCCGAAAAAGCCAAACAGCGCATTCAGGACGCAATGAAAAAGGAATCATGAAACCGACCCCCACCAGCACAGCCTCATTCAATTCATCTTTCAGCCTTCCCCTGCTGTTTATGCATGTGAGCTGTGCCGGTGTGTTTTTCGTCAAAGGCGGATGGCCCGCTTTTTACATCTTCGCGCTGATGTATGTCCTGCACGTATTTGCACTCACCGCCGGGTATCATCGCTATTTTTCCCACAAGAGCTATAAGACCAGTCGCGCCTTTCAGTTTATTCTGGCCGTGCTCGGAACCACCGCCGCTCAGCGCGATCCACTCTGGTGGGCCAGCCACCATCGTATGCACCACCAGCATTCCGACTCCGAAAACGATGTCCACTCGCCCCGTCATCACGGGTTTTGGTGGGCGCATATCGGCTGGGTCATGAAACGCGAACTCAGCACAACCGATCTGCGGCGCGTAAAGGATTTTGCAAAATACCCCGAACTGCTATGGCTGAACCGCCATCCCTATGCCCCGGCATTCATCCTCGCCGTTCTACTGCTCCTTATCGGAAGCGTACTCAACATGCTCTTCCCGAATCTCGGCGTCGGTGGCTGGCAGTTTGTATTCTACGGATTTTTCCTGAGCACCGTCGCCGTCTATCACGTAACCTTCTGCATTAATTCCGTCGCCCACATGTACGGCAAAAAACGCTACGAGGTGGACGATGACAGCCGCAACAACTGGCTGCTCGGACTGCTCGCCATGGGCGAAGGCTGGCATAACAATCACCACCGCTATGCCGTCTGCGCCCGGCAGGGTTTCCGATGGTGGGAAATTGATCTGAGCTACATGGTGCTGCGCGTACTCCAATGGTTCCATATTGTGTGGGACATCCGCGAACCGCCCAAGAGCCTGCTGGCAGAACGGAGGGCGTAATGGGTCTGCTTCCAATGTTTGGACCGATGCTGCTGAACGGCTTCATCGGCGCGTTCATCCTCTTTTCCATACTCTGGATCATACAGGTGATTCGCAACGACGCTGGCGTGGTGGATATTGGTTGGACCGCTGGCGTTGGCGCCATGGCCATCTATGCCGCCCTCGTCGGCGATGGCTGGTTGCCGCGCAGAATACTCGTCGGGACAATGGGCGGAATCTGGTCGTTGCGCCTGGTGCTCTATATTCTGAAAGACCGAATAATTGTCGAAAAAGAGGATTCGCGCTACCAACGCTTGCGAGCCCATTGGGGCACCAAAGCGCATGCCTGGTTTTTTATCTTCTTCACTTCGCAATCCCTGCTCGTCGTTCTATTCGCCCTTCCCTTCCTCGCCGGAGCTTCAAAGGCCGAGCCCGCGTTGAGCATTTTTGATGTGCTGGCCGTATTGGTATGGTTAGTGGCAATGGGCGGCGAATGGCTGGCTGACCTGCAGCTCGCCCGTTTTCGGAATCAATCTTCCAATGTCGGGAAAGTCTGCCGTGACGGCCTCTGGAATCATTCCCGCCACCCGAACTATTTCTTCGAATGGCTGCACTGGTTTGCCTATGTGCTGATCGGCATCGGCTCCCCGCTCTTCTGGCTCACGCTGATCGGACCGATCGCCATGTACGTTTTTCTGATGAAGCTCACCGGTATTCCGCACGTCGAACGGGAGTCACTGGCAAAGCGCGGCGAAGCCTACCGGATCTACCAAGAAACCACCCCGATTCTCATCCCCTGGCCAAAAAAGAAAAAAGCCTCGTAAGGTTTTTCCATCCGGCCCGAACCCCAGCAACGGAGATTAGATATGATTGATTTTATGAACCTTGCTGAAAAAGGAAAAATGCCGGACACCGCCATTCGGGCCGGAATCAGAAAATTGTTGCGCGATCGATTGAAACAGGAATCGAAAGCCTCGCACGAAGATCAGCTGGAGGAACTTTATGCCTTCAGCCGAATGATGGCTGCTTCGCCTATTGCGGTGGCCACCAACACCGCCAACGAACAGCACTATGAAGTCCCTTCCGAGCTGTTCCAGACCTTCATGGGTCCGCACCTGAAATACAGTTGTGGCTACTGGCCCGTTGCAGACACCTCGCTCGATGGTTCCGAAGCCTTCATGCTCGACCTAACCTGCAAGCGCGCCGAGCTCGTCGACGGGATGGACATACTGGAGCTCGGCTGCGGCTGGGGCTCGCTGTCCCTCTGGATGGCGGAACAGTTCCCGAATTCAAAAATCACCGCCGTTTCCAACTCGCGCACTCAGAAAAAGTTTATCGATGCCCGCGGCTTCCAGAATCTGGAAGTCATTACCGCCGACATGAACGACTTCACCATTACGCATCGGTTCGACCGCGTGGTCTCTGTTGAAATGTTCGAACACATGCGCAACTGGCATGAGCTGTTGAGACGGGTTAACGCTTGGCTGAAACCCGACGGAAAACTGTTCGCCCATATTTTTGTAAATCGAGAACTGGCCTACCTGTTCAACGATTCCGGCGAAGTAAACTGGATGGCAGAACACTTTTTCAAGGAAGGCATGATGCCTTCCGAATCGCTGTTTTCACTCACCAACACTCATATGCAGGTGGAACGTCATTGGCGCGTCAACGGACGGCACTACGCAAAAACACTGCGAGCCTGGCTCAACCGTATTGATCAGAATTCCAAAGCCGCCATCGCCATACTGGAGAAGCAGTACGGGACTGAGGAGGCCCGACTCCAGTTCGGGCGATGGCGCATTTTCTTTATGGCTTGTGAAGAACTCTTTGGATTCAACGGAGGTGAAGAATGGTACGTCGCTCACTATCTCATGCACAAACGGTAAGCACACTGATGCTGACAGGAGTAATCATGACAACAGGCTGCACCTCCAAATCAAAAGACCGTTCTCCCGACTGGACGCGAAATACCGTTATGGTTGAGCAGACGGCCGATGCACCGACGATGGAACCGGGAAGTAAAACGGAGCAGGAAGCGTTGCAGCGGTTCAACGATTTCTACGAAGAGTATTCCACGGAAGCCATCAGCAACGGAGTTCGCGGACTCTATGCTGACGACGCCTGGTTCGGCGATCCCTTCCACATTGTGGAAGGCATCGATGAGATAGAGCACTATTTCCTCGTAATGGCCGAGCCGGTGGAAGCGTGCAGCTTCACCGTCGATTCCATGCAGCGCAGCGACAACGATTATTTCGCCCGTTGGACCATGGTACTCGAATCAAAAGCCGCCAAAGGCGAAATCATCACAACCATCGGCATTTCGCACGTGCGATTTAATCCGGAAGGAAAAATAACTTTTCAGCAGGACTACTGGGATTCCAGTGCTATGCTCGACCGGTTACCGGTGGTGGGCTTCTGGACCCGCCTCGTGAAAGATAAAATCAACAAAGGACTCGAAGAATGAAGACCTTCATTGCATTAGCGATTATGGGGATGGTTTCAGGATGCGTATCAGAACCAAAGGAGATTAACGTGAACTCTATTTATGAAATTGAAGCCCAAACTATTTCCGGCGAAACAATCAAGCTGGAGGCGTATAAAGGAAAGACGCTGCTGATTGTTAACACCGCCAGCAAATGCGGTTTCACCGGACAATATGAAGGCCTCGAAAAACTCTATAAAACCTATCAGGATCAGGGCTTCGTTGTGCTCGGGTTTCCTTCCAACGATTTCCTGAAACAGGAACCGGGCAGTAACGAGGAAATTGCTTCCTTCTGCCAGATCAACTACGGCGTCACGTTTCCAATGTTTGGAAAAATATCCGTCAAGGGCAGCAATCAGCATCCGCTCTACACCTACCTGACCTCGAAACAAACCGACCCGGAATTCGCCGGTAAAATTTCATGGAACTTCAATAAGTTCCTGATTTCCAGTGATGGGAAAATAATCGGTCGTTTTGGAAGCCGAACCAAACCGGAAGATTCTAAATTGGTTGAAGCCATTGAGGGCGCGTTGAAATGAGAGCCCTGTTTGCCCTTCTTCTCCTTGTTGGTCTGACCGGCTGCAAATCGACGTCCAACCTCAACGTGGTTGGCAACTTCGATGCAGAGCGTTATCTGGGAACGTGGTATGAGGTCGCCCGATTCCCCCACCGTTTCGAAAAAGATATGACCGATGTCAGCGCCACGTACTCCATGAATGAGGACAACACCATCAAGGTGTTCAATCGGGGCTATAAGAAAAACGAATGGAAAGATATTGAGGGCGTTGCCAAATTCAAGGGCGACAAAACGCAGGGTTGGCTGAAGGTCAGTTTTTTCAAACCGTTCTACGCATCGTATAAAATCATTGATCTGGATGACGACTATACCCGCGCGATCGTAACCGGCCCAAGCTACGGCTACCTCTGGATCCTCTCCCGCGATCCGGTGATTCCGCAAGCGGAACTGGACGAGCTGATTTCCAAGGTTCGGAACTTTGGGTTTGATACGGAAAAACTCATCATCGTAGACCAATCGCGGAACGTGAAATGAAACCAAAAATCATCCTGTCGATTTTACTTTCCAGCCTAACGCTTTGGGCCGGCACCTTGGAAGTGGGCGGCATTCGATTGCCGACTCAACAGGATGATTTTAAATTGCAGGGAGCCGGACTGCTCCGAAAAGGTTTCATTTTTAAAATCTATGTCGGTGCGCTTTACCTACAGAACGAAGAGCATGTCGACGAAGTGCTTGGCGCTGTTCCAAAACGGTTGGACATACATTATTTCCACCACACCCCGAAAAAGCACATGATTCGTGTGGCGGAAGAAACGCTGAAGAAAAATCTCACCAAAGAACAATATGAAAAGCTGCTTCCAATGATTGGAAAACTGCACGACGCCTACCTCAACGGACAAAAGAGTTCGGTGGCCTCTCTCATTTATCAACCCGGCGAAGGGCTCACCTATGCCTTCGATGACCGGATCGTCATCACCATCCCCGACGATGAATTTGCGAATGCGTATTTTAAAATCTGGCTGGGCGAAGAGCCCAGCAGTCCCCTCATTAAAGAAGCGATGCTTCAGGGCGGGTAAGGGAGCATATGGAACAGGGAGAAAAAAAACATATTGCCGTGATTGGCTCCGGCGTTGCCGGACTCACCGCAGCTCATCTGCTGCAACGGAAGCACAAGGTAACGATCCTTGAAAAGAGCGAGCGAATTGGCGGGCACACCAACACCGTCATTATTCCGGACGGGCCCGATGCGGGCACACCCGTCGATACCGGGTTCATTGTGATGAACCATCGGAATTATCCGCTCTTCACCAAGCTGTTGGATCAACTGAAGGTTGAACTGCGCGACAGCGATATGTCGTTCGGCTATCACGACCTACCCTCCGGCCTGCAGTATTGCGGTTCGGGACTGGACGGCCTTTTTGCACAACGGAAAAACATCATCTCCCCCGCCTTTCACCGGATGGTGCGCGATACGCTGCGGTTCTTTAAAACCGCAAATGCGGACTTAAACAATGCGGGACTGGCCACCGAATCGTTGGGCGACTATCTGAAGCGAAATAAATTCGGCCCCGAGTTCATTGAGCATCATCTGCTGCCCATGGGATCGGCTATCTGGTCAACCCCCTGCGAAGAGATGCTCGAATTCCCGGCGCTGAGCTTCATGCAGTTCTTTCATAACCATGGATTGCTGACGGTGAACGATCGCCCCCAATGGCGAACCGTGATCGGCGGCAGTTGCGCATACATTAAAAAAATGAAAGCGGAATGGAAAAACGTTGAGATCCGAACCGGTGTGGACATTTCCGGCATTCACCGAAATGCAGGAGCGCAAATCTGCTTCGCGGATTCACCGCCCGAACAGTTCGACGAAGTGGTGATTGCCACTCACGCCGATCAGGCCTTGATGTTGCTCGACGACCCTTTCCCCGAAGAGCAGGAATCGCTCGGTTGCTGGAGCTATACAAAAAGCCGCACGCTGCTGCATACCGACGAATCGGTCATGCCGCCGCTTCGAAAAGTCTGGAGCTCCTGGAACTTCCAACGATTGGAAGGTACTAAAACCTCGCTGACCTATCACATGAATCGGCTCCAGGGTTTGGAAACGGATCGGCAGTATTTTGTTTCGCTCAACCTGCCGAAAGACCCTAAAGGCATTATTCGCGAGTTTAATTACGAACACCCGATGTATACCCGCAAAGCGCTGGCCAGCCGAACCAAACTGAAAGAACTCAACGGACAAAAGCACACCTGGTTTGCGGGCAGCTATTTCGGGAACGGCTTTCACGAAGATGCCGTTCGATCAGGTGTTGAAGTGGCGGAAGCATTCGGGATCGATTTATGAGAAGCCGGATCTACAGCGGAAAAGTAATGCATGCCCGGAAATCGCCGGTGCAGCACCGTTGGACGTTCCCCTTCTATTTCTACGCCATCGATCTCGATGAGCTCCCCGAGTTGGACCGAACCGTGAAAGGCTTCGGTTACAATCATTGGAAACCGGTCAGCCTGCAGGACGCGGATTATCTCAAAAATTCGGGAAGTTTTCGTGAACGACTCAGCGAGCACGTTGACCTCGCCGGCGTTGAGCGGATTGTGCTGATCACCGTCGCCCGTTTCATGGCAAAGGTATTTAACCCTGTCAGTTTTTACTATTGCCTGGATGCCGCTGACCGCCCCGTCTGCATGGTGGCCGAAGTGAATAACACCTTTAAAGAGCGGCACCTTTATATGATGAAGGCAGACGGCAGCTTTCCGGTGCAATGCCGCGACACCAAACAGTTTCACGTTTCGCCGTTCAACACGATGGACGGGCACTATGAGTTCTCATTCTCCGAACCCGGCGATGAACTGGAAATACAAATCACGCTGATCCGTGAAAACGAGGAAATCATGGTTGCAGCGATGTGGGGCACCGGCAGAGAACTCACAACTTCCAACCTTTGGAAAACAGTTTTGCGTCATCCCTTCACGGCCGCGCTGACGATGCCGCGCATCATCTGGCAGGCCGCCCTGCTCTACTATAAGAAAAAGCTGCCGGTTTTTCGTAAGCCGGAGCCGTCTCACGCGAACACCATCATTGGAAAGACAAAACACATATCATCCTGATGGGAGAAATTGATGACTGTTACCACAGCAATACAACCGACCTCTTTTGAACAGAAGTGCCTGAATCTATTGGACCGGCACCTGCAGAACATTACCTGGGGAAAGCTCGTACTTGATTTACCGGACGGCACTGAAAAACACTACGGATCCGATGCGCCCGAAAGCCGCATCAACGTAAACCACTACCGATTTTTCAGCCGCCTTGTTTTGGGCGGAAACATCGGCCTCGGTGAAACGTGGACCGACAACGATTGGGACAGCGACAATCTGACCGGCGTGCTGGAGCTTTTTATTCACAACATCGAAGCGCTCAAAAAAAGCGGTCTATCGGCGGCCATTGCGAAGCGCGTTGTGAATGTGGTCGGACACGCAAAAAACAAAAACACCAAAGAAGGCAGCCGTAGAAATATTCATGCGCACTACGATCTGGGTAACGATTTCTACAGCTTATTTCTCGATCAGGAAACGATGATGTATTCCTCGGCACTCTTCCAATCATTGGATGAATCACTGGCCGATGCGCAGCGGAATAAAATTCACCGTTTGATCGAGCTGGCCGATATTCGTGCAACACATCACGTGCTGGAAATCGGATGTGGTTGGGGCGGCTTCGCCATTGAGGCGGTCAGAAAAACGGGTTGTCGGGTCACAGGCATCACCATCTCGGAAGAGCAGTATACCTACGCAAAAAACAAAGTGGCCGAAGAAGGACTGGAAGATCGCATCGATATTAAACTCATCGACTACCGCGATCTGGAAGGCCAGTTCGACCGCATTGTTTCCATTGAAATGCTCGAAGCCGTTGGACATGCCTATTACGGAACCTACTTCGAAACCTGCGATCACCTGTTAAAACGGGACGGTCGCGTTGTGCTCCAAGTCATCACTATTCCCGATCAGCGTTACGATACCTATCGCTCCAATCCCGACTGGATTCAAAAGCACATCTTTCCCGGCGGTATGCTGCCCTCGTTAACCGAGCTCTCCAAAGCAATGACCAAGCACTCCAGCTTCACCGTTGAACACCTTTCCAACATCGGGGTGGATTACGCAGAAACCCTGCGGCGATGGCGCTATGCTTTTGAGGAAAAGAAAGACGAACTGCTGGAGCTTGGCTACGACGAAACTTTCCAGCGAAAATGGCTCTTTTATCTATCGTACTGCGAAGCCGGATTCCAAACCCGCTTCATCAACAACCTCCACCTGGTCCTCGCCCGCCCGGCCGAATGCCTCGGGTAAAATTGGTAGGGACATTTCGATGAAATGTCCGCACGCACGCGAGGCCGGTCTACCGTGCGGCGGTTTCGTAGAAACCAACCCTACCATATGGTAGGGACGCTTCGACGAAGCGTCCGCACGTGCGGCAAGTCCAGCGAAGCGGTTTCGTCGAAACCGCCCTACCAATTACTCGGCAGGGGTTGTGGCGTAGCGGTAGGCGGCGTAGGGATTGGCGAAAGAGGTGCCGTAGTGGAGCTGGCTGTCATACTCCACCGTCCCGGAGACAAAAGCATCGGCTTCTGTATTTGAATAGTCTGCTATATTTCCAAATTCATCCGTGGCACCAATCGATATGGTAGCCGAGCTGGCAGCCGGGTTGACCGCAACATCGAGCCCATCGTTTCCGCTGGCCACAAATACTGCGACGCCTTGCGACGCGGCGTATTGCACCGCATCTTCCAGAAAGCCGACCTCTTCATAGGTGCCGAAGCTCAAATTGATCACACCGATACCGGAATTGATCGCATAGTTAACGGCTCCCATCAAAACATCCGACGAGGTCATGCCGTTTTCATCAAATACTCTAACGGCCAGGATGGGAGCTCCCGTATCCCCGGCTGATTCTCCGAGCGGCGTAATGGCTCCCGAGGCAATCAACGCAACCAGCGTTCCGTGACCCGTCGGATCAGAAATTTCGGAGGAGGGATTCAGCGCATCATACGCACCGCGAATAAAATCCATATCTTTATATTGCGGATCCAGACCGGAATCAAATACAGCAATGGCCGTCTCACCGGGCGCCAGGCCCAGATTCATGCCCGCATGGGTTCCAGAGATTGGAACCGCCGGGTTTGCGAGGTTTGGAAAAGCCAAATTCGGCTCTGCTCCATCCACCCCATCATGTGCATTTGCAATTTTCATCGCCTGTTCCACCGTCATTCCTTCATTCAGCTTAATACGGTAAATACCCGGCGGATCAATGACTTCAATCACGGTGCCGTTCAATTTTTTCAACAATGCATTCAGATCAGCAATGTTTGCACCGTCTTTGAACCCCACCATGATTTCACCTCGCACATATTTAACTCCATTGGTTCCCTCAACTATATCCAGCACGCGAGTGGTATCAGAGATGGGAAGAGCCTCAGAGGCATTTTCTCCAAAAACCCGAATGGAAGAAACCTGATAAAATGCCCCCAACGGGCTGTCCACCTGTTTCCATTGAATCGAATAACTGTTGGGTGCAACTAGCTGATTAATCAGACGTTCAACTTTTGTATTCTCCCAATCGCCATCAATGCGTCCGAGTTCCAGCGAGGGATCGATCAGGACCTTTGCGCCCCGTTGCTCAAAGAGCTGTAGTATTTTTGAAAGCGGAGCCCCATCAGCCTTCAACCACGCCCGCTCCCCTTCAATTCGAAGCGAAGCAGCATGGGCCGTCAGCCCCATTAATAGGATTCCAATGATTGGAAGAATTCTCATAGCAGAAGAATAACGCCCTACCTCTCGAAAACAATGCTGGAAAACTGAATGTATTAAAATTTCAAGCTCATTCAAAACCCTTCTTCGCGGCCTCGTAGACCTCTCGGACCGCGACATCGTTCTCATCAGCCAATCTCCGGCAATCTTCAATCTCCGGGGAGACCGTGACGACCTTCCCGTTCCGCTTGCCGACTTTCAGGCGAATCGCGCCAAACGGGGTTTCCAGGGTTTGGAAACTTCGATCGAGTACGGTTCGTTTAGAAAAATGTTCACGAATACCGAACGTGGTGGATTCCGCAAAGATCAGATCGAGCATGCGTTCGCGGTCGGCCGGTAAACACAGAACCGTCAGCAATATTCCGGAACGCTGTTTTTTCATTTGAACCGAAGTCGTAAAAACATCCAACGCACCGGCTTTGAGCAGTTGATCGAAAAGGCACCCTACCAATTCAGGCGTTGTGTCATCCAAATTACACTCCAGCACCAGCACCTCATCTGCCGTCTGATCTTCCGCCGATTCGTACAGCGTGGCGCGCAGTAAATTCGGCCGGCCGTTTAATTTCCGATGTCCGAAACTATAGGCTGTTTTAACGGCCCGGCTTCCAACCATTGGAACTTCCGCAGTCCGCCAACTGGCCACCAGCGCGGCACCGGTTGGTGTCACCATCTCAAAGGGCTCATCGACATCCTGTACGGGGAATCCCTCCAAAATACGGAGCGTGGCCGGCGCCGGATTTGGGTAGGTGCCATGCGCGCATTCAATCGTTCCGTGCCCCTGCGGCAGGTTTTGGATGGATACTTCATCCACGCCGAGCTTATGCAGTGCCAGACAGCTCCCGACAATATCGACAATCGAATCCATCGCCCCGACTTCATGAAAATGAATCTCTTCAATATTAATGCCATGAATCGCCGCTTCCGCCTCGCCGATCCGCTGAAAAACTTCCAATGCCTGGATCTTTACAGGGTCTGGAAGTTCGCTCGCTTCGATCAGTTTTTTAATCGTGCTCAAATGCCGACCGTGATCATGTGAATGATCATGTTCATCGGAATGGTTATGTGAATGATCGTGCTCATGCCCGTGGTCGTGATGATGATGGTGGTGGTGCTCGTGCAGTTTCACCTTTCCTCGCACCCCGCTCATACCCTGTTCGACTATTTCATCGACTACGATTTCAAATGGGTCGACCTTCAGTGATTTCAGCTCCTCATTCAGTTCGTCGACCGAAACACCCAACCCAACCAGCGCACCGAGAATCATATCCCCGCTCGCCCCGCCAATACTTTCGAAATGTAATGTTTTCATAATATGCGGAGCATGGCATGTTTGGTGCCCTAGACCAAGATGTCTAATTCAACTAATAACGCCTAAACGGACCGAATAAAAATGATCCAGAATCCCATTTTACGAGGCTTCAATCCCGACCCCTCCATTCTGCGCGTCGGAGATGACTATTACATTGCCACTTCCACCTTTGAATGGTTTCCCGGTGTTCCGATTTATCACTCGAAAGATCTTAAAAACTGGAAACTGCTTTGTTTCGCCTTGAACCGTATTTCCCAGATCGACCTTCGCGGAGTTGATACCGCAAAAGGGGTCTGGGCGCCTTGCCTGAGTCGTGATGAAAAAACCGGTCTATTTTACCTCGTCTACACCAATGTGTACGGATATATGGGGCAGCAGTTCGATCTGGATAACTTCATCGTCACGGCGGAAAATATTGAGGGCCCCTGGTCGGAACCGCGCTATGTCAACAGCAGTGGTTTCGACCCCTCACTTTTCCATGACGACGACGGCCGCAAGTGGGTTTTGAATCTCGACTGGGAACCGCGGCCGGGCTACGAACAGCCCGGCTGGATTGTGCTGCAGGAGTGGGACGACATCGCCGGGAAACTGATCGGCAGGCCGGTGCGTATCACCAACGGCATAACCGACCGCGGTTGCGTGGAGGCACCCCATCTCTACAGGCACAATGGATTTTATTATCTGATGACGGCCGAAGGCGGAACCGGCTACGGTCATGCCGTCGTCATGGCCCGCGCAGAAAATATTGAAGGGCCGTATGAGCCGGATCCGCAGGGACCGTTGATTACCTCACAGCCCGAAAATTTCAATGCGCGGCACATCATCGACTGCGAGCGTCCCAACCGCTACAACCCGGATTCCATTCTCCAGAAATCGGGTCACGGTTCGCTGGTGGAAACGCAAAACGGCGAATGGTTTGTTCCGCATCTCTGCTCCCGCCCGCTGCTGCCGGAGCTGCGCTGCCCGCTCGGCCGCGAAACCGCCATTCAGAAATGTGTCTGGAACGCGGACGGATGGCTGCGTATGGCCGACGGATCCAACCTCGCGAAAATGGAAACCGCCGAAGCCGATCTTCCCGAACACGCCTTTGAACCGTTGCCGATCCGCGACGAATTTGACGGACCGGAACTGAATATGCATTTTCAGAGTTACCGTATTCCGATGGACGGGAGCTGGGTCTCTTTCGAACGCCCGGGCTTCCTGCGCCTGCGCGGACAGGGCTCCATCTTTTCGCCCCGGCACATGAGCCTGGTTGCGCGCCGCATACAGGCCTTCTCCATCCGCGCGGAAACGTGTGTTGAATTTGAGCCCTGGAACCACCATCAATCAGCCGGGCTCGTGGCCTTCTACAGCCAGCACAACTTTTACTATCTGCGCATCTACCGGAGCGAATCGCTGGGCGGAAAATGCCTCGCCATCATGAAAAGCGATTGCGGCGAGCAGGTAGAACTCAAAGAAACACGCGTACGCATCGCGAAATCAACGCCCGTTTACCTCCGGATGGAAACCCATACAAAAGAACTCCAGTTCAGCTACTCCCTCGACGGTTCAACCTGGAGCCCCATCGGGCCGTTGCTCGATATGGGCCTGCTTTCCGACGAATACGGATTCATCAAATTCACCGGCGCCTTCGCGGGCCTCTTCGTGCAGGATGTCCACACGCAGGAACTCTGCGCCGACTTTGACTATTTTGATTATGAGGAACGGGTTTAACAGTCAGAGCAAGGTCCTGTATTCCCAATGTGTAGCCGAGGTCCTCAACCTCGATCCGCCCGCAAAGCCGTTCGGTAACATTTCCCCCGCCGGAACTCGTGCTTTTCCAAAACCACACCGGCAATCCTAACACAAAAATACTTTACATTCACATTTTGATCATCATTGTCACTTTTAAACAAAAGGGTCACACCATGAAGAATTATAACCGTTTTTTCACTGTTTTCTGGCTCATCCTGATTGCGTCTCTCACCGCTTCCTCGCAGAACATTCCCACCAACGGCCTCACCGCCCACTGGAGTTTTGACGGAAATCTGGATAATTCAACGCTGGCTTCCGGCAACACGTCTCCGCCCGATCCCTCTAACCTGAACCTGACTGCAGGCGGCGGAACCGGATTCGAACTCAACGGCCTGTTCGGCCAGGCGGCCCACTTCGATGGAATCGACGACTATCTGCAACTTACGGGTGCCCCGAACGGCGAAATTGTAGAGGATGATCCCCTTCCAGCCACCACCACTATTTCCGTCTGGTTCAAGGCCGACAGTGCCCCGTCCGGCACCGCCCGATACATGGTCTATGAAACCGCACCGAATTTCACTCTTTCTCTGGGCCTCCGGGAAGGCTCCAATACCGCCAACACAAAAGTACAGGCCTACAGCGACCTGATAACAGGATCCGACCCATTCACATCGGTTGAAATTCCCGATAGCGAGATTGCCGGACAATGGGTGCATGCCCTAATGACGCTTTCGCACGATGCCGGTGGTTCCGAATCCCTCACCATCAGCGTGAATAATAACATCGACGCAACCGCCACCTTTGAGGCCGACGTTTCCGACTTTCAGGTCTTTGGTGATTTTCATATCGGCACCTACCGCATTTCAAACGCGCGCTGGTTCCCCGGCCTGATCGACGAACTGGCCGTCTGGGAGCGCGAACTCACAACGCAGGAAATAGATCAACTCGCGACCGGCCCAACGCTCGTTACCACCCTGACCGACGAAGACGACTCACCCGGTGCCGGTTCTGAAACCTCACTGCGGGAGGCCGTCAAATACAGTGCTGGAGGTTCCATCATCACATTCGATCCCGCCCTTTCCGGCCAGACCATCCTGCTCACCAACGGACAAATCCAGATCAACAAAAGCCTCTCCATCGATGCCTCCGCCATCGGCGGCATCAGCATTGACGGCAATGCCAACGGACGTATTTTTGAAATTGCGTCCGGAGCGACCAGCGCCCTAAGCGGTTTGACCATCACAAACGGATTGGCGTCCGGCTCGGTTCCTGGCGATAAAGGAGGCGGAATCTATATTCGATCCGGCGCCTATTTGGCCCTGGATAATGCCATTATCACAGGAAATGATGGAAGGAACTACGGCGGCGGAATCTTTAACGACGGAACGACCACGGTCAGCAATTGTACGCTTACAGGGAACTCGGCTCAACTTGGGGCAGCCATTTACAACTACGGTTCCGGCATTATCACCGCCAACAACAGCACGCTCGCAAACAACGTGGCTGGCAATGAAGGGGGCGGTATCCAAAACTTTGGCAACGCCACGTTCAACAACTCGACAATCGCCGGGAATAGTGCACCCAATAATGGAGGAGGGATTTACTCCGTCAGCTCCGCCAGTTCGGTCACGCTGAACAACTCCATTGTGGCAGGAAACACGGCACTTGCCGGGGCGGACATCTACGACAATGCCGACAATGGCCCCACCCACACCGTAGGGGAGAATATCGTGGGCAACGCAAGTGGATACACGATCAACTCAGGCACGGCTCCAATTATAGCCAATCCCCTGCTTGCTCCGCTCGGTGATTATGGCGGATTCACACCGACTATGCCTCCAATGGCAGGATCTCCAGCCATTGATGCGGGCGGAACGGCTGACTTTTTTACTGATCAGCGCGGTTTGACCCGCATCGTAAACGGCACCGTGGATATCGGTGCGGTGGAAAGACAATTGCCGATTGTTTTAAATCTAGCCGATTCCGGATATGGTTCCCTACGCGATGTCATTAACTTTGCCGACAGCGGTACTACGGTAATCTTCACCAATGCGCTCTCCGGTGGAACGATCATCCTCACGAGCGGTCAGATCCTGATTGATAAGAATCTAGCCGTTGATGCCTCTACCCTGCCCGGTGGTATCACCATCGACGGCAACGGGTCTGTCACCGGCCAAAGGGTTTTTGAGTTTATCGCCGGAACCACGAATACCCTCGACGCCCTCACCATTACCGGCGGACGAACGGCGGATGCAAACGACGGCTCCTCTGCCGAAAATGGGGGCGGCATTCTGAATGCCGGCCATCTCACCTTGCTCAACTGCAACGTCACCAACAATAGCACGGGTAACGGCGGCAACGGTTTCGGCAGCAGCGGCAACGGCCATGGCGGCTTCGGCATCGGCCACTACGGCGGAAACGGTGGAGGAATCTACAATGTTTCCGGTTCCCTTAAACTGAAAGACTCAACCGTTTCGGGGAACTCCACGGGTAACGGCGGCGACGGCATCGGCGGCGACGGCAGCAATGGCGAAAACGGCGGCTTGGGCGATGGCGGGAACGGCGGCTTGGGCGGCGGGATCTACAATGTTTCCGGATCCCTTACGCTTGAAAACTCGACCGTCTCGGGAAATTCCACGGGTGACGGCGGCAACGGAAATGGTGGAAATGGCGGCGATGGCGGCGGCACCTTTAACAGTGGCGGCGATGGCGGTGACGGCTTCGGCGGCAACGGTGGAAGTGGCGGCGGGCTCTACAGTGCTTCCGGCTCCCTTACACTGAAAAACTCGACCACTGCAGGGAACTCCACGGGCGGTGGCGGCTTTGGTCTCGGTGGTCCCCGCGGCATCGGCGGATCTCTCGCCAGTGACGGCGACAACGGCAGCGGAAGCTACGGCAGCGATGGCGACGGCGGCGGGATCTACAGCAGCCTCACATTGATGCTGGAAAATGCGACCATTTCAGGAAATACCGCAAGCGGCAATGGGGGTGGTGTGCTCTACTTCGACACGTTCAACAGTACCAACTCGATTATCGCCGGAAATTGGGCCGCTCAAAACCCGAACATCAATGGCTCGATCACGGCCGGCTACAACAACCTCACCAACGGCATTCCCCAGCTCGCTCCACTGGGCAATTATGGAGGCCCGACATCCACCATGCCGCCGCTTCTCGGTTCCCCGGCCATCGATGCCGGCGGCATAACATCATTTGCCATCGACCAACGCGGCGCTCCACGCTTCGATAGCTTTTCCGACATCGGCGCCGTCGAATTTCAGCAGTTCATAGTCAACACCCTCGCCGATGAAACCGACGGAATTGATTTCAACGGAATTTCTCTGCGCGATGCCATCGTCTCCAATAATGAATTTCCGCCTTCCCTTATACTTTTCAGCCCAGCGCTTAGCAACGGTACCATCCTCTTAACCAACGGACAGTTCTTTGTAGAAGACACACTCACCATCGATGCCTCCTCCATTGGCGGCCTCACGATTGACGGCAACGCCGCAAACCGCATATTCGAGGTTTCCGGCTCTGACACCGTCGTAACGCTCAGCACGCTCACCCTGACCAACGGCCTGGCCACAGGTAACTATCCCGACAATCGCGGCGGCGCAATCTATCTGCACAGCGGGGCCGACCTGACCCTCAGCAACGCCGTCCTCTCCGGCAATACGGCGAATGACGACGGCGGCGGGATCTATAATGAATCAGGAACCCTGAGCCTGCTGGAGAGCACCCTCTCCGGCAATACGGCGAATGACATCGGCGGCGGGATCTATAATGGCTATGGAACCCTGACCCTGCAGCAGAGCTCTCTCTCCGGTAATACGGCGAACAACGATGGCGGCGGCATCTTCAGCTCCACCTCAAGTGCTAATGCCCCCATCACCTCCAGCACAACCCTGAATCAGTGTACGTTGACGGGCAACACCGCCGTTGATTCCGGAGGCGGAATGAGAAACTTTAACGGTTGGGTCTTTATGACCAACTGCACAATATCGGCCAATGCAGCACTGACCGGGGCCGGCGTCAGGACCTACGGCGACAACGCCACTGAAACCGTAGTGAACAACACCATCATTGCCGGAAACCTGGGCGACGACCTTGGACTCGATGAAACCATCAACCCGAATGCTTTCCAGAGCGGGGGTGGCAACCTGATCGGCAACGGGACAGTCTCCTACTTCAGCGCCGCCGGAGACTCCACCAACCATACCGCCGCCTCCATCCGGCTCGCCCCGTTCGGCGACTATGGCGGCCCGACGCAAACCATGCCACCTCTGCCCGGCTCCCCTGCCATCGATGCCGGCGGCATGACGATCTTCACCTACGATCAGCGCGGTTTAAACCGGGTCATGAATGGAGCCCTTGATATTGGAGCCGTTGAGATTCAGGATTTCAACGACACCTCCTCAATTATTTCCAGCGCATGGGCCACGGATACAGACAGCGACGGCAACCCCTTCGGCGTGGAATATGCCCTTGGTACGGATTGGAATATTGCCGATAGAACCAACAGTGCTAATTTGGTCGCCCTTCCGGATGGCGGGGTGGTATTCGGGATTAATCTCGACGCGGAAGAACATACGGCGTGGATCATTAAACGTTCGCAAAATCTCGTAACCGATCCGTTTGTGGAGGTCTACCGCTATGATGGACCGACCTCGAGTTCCTCCGGCACGATTCCCGCGTTCGTAAACAAAACAGCGGATCACATCGAACTGAACGATCAATCCGGCGTCACCAACGCCTTCTACCTGTTCGAAGCCGAGTTAAATTTATAATCCACCGACTGAGGGGCGCGGATCCTGCAAGCGAGGTCCCGCCCCCGCTCAACAATTTCCGAATTCATGTAGCCGAGGTCCTCGACCTCGGTACAGACGCAAAGCCATTCCGCCGATCGGTCCCCGCCCTACACAACCCATGTAGCCGAGGTCGTCGACCTCGGTGCGGATGCAAAGCCATTCCACCGAGCTGCGGGGTCATGGCCCCCGCCCTACAGGTGCCCATGCGTGATCGCGGACACTTAGACTATAATCAATATGCCCGGAATAGTTCCAATCATTGGAATCTTCAGCCAACCCTACCCGTACCGGATTCTGCCGAACATATTCCCATTTCTCGGAATAGGATTCGTTGGAACGAATCAGATGGTCAAATAATTCCTTCTGCCAAAATGGCGCGTTAACCCGAGCAGAGGACACAGCTCTTTTGCCGTCCATTGCTTCCACGATCCTATCATTCTCGAAAGGGGCGTCCGGCTTTCTGCATCGGCACAGAAGAAATGGACATGATCCGGCATAACGACATACGAACCAATCGCCCAGCCGTAGAGATTGAATGATTTCGCCCAATGCCGGCGCAGCATTTCGTGAACGCCTGGGCGCAATAAAAGATCCCGGCGTTTATTTACGCAAAACGTAATAAAATATCGCGGGTGTGATTCGCTGTAGATGTTTACGTTCCTTCATGCGACCCTCCTAACGCGGCGGGGTCACGGCCCCCGCCCTACACAACCCATGTAGCCGAGGTCCTCGACCTCGGTGCAGACGCAAAGCCATTCCACCGAGCGGCGGGGTCTCGGCCCCCGCCCTACACCCAACCTGTAGCCGAGGTCCCCGACCTCGGTGCGGATGCAAAGCCATTCCACCGAACGGCGGGGTCCCGCCTCCTCCCTACATTGCTTTTTAACTGAACCGAACCAGGCCGGCTTCGCGCAGGCTGAGGAAATCTGTGTTGGAATTTGTGCGGCGATGCCCGATCACGATGTGGTCGAGCACCTTGATTCCCATCACCTCGCCCGCAGCAATCAACTGCTTGGTGACTTTGATATCTTCGGCGGATGGGGTGGGATCGCCGGACGGATGGTTGTGCGCAAGAATCATAGACGCGCAGGAAAACTGAAGTGCTTTTTTAAAAAGTTCGCGCGGATGAACCAGACTGCTGTTAAGCGTGCCCTCACTGATTTTCTGGGGTTCGCCAATCAGCCGATTTTTGGAATCGAGCATGAGTGCCCAAAATACTTCATGCTGTAAAACACGAGCGCGCTCTCGCAAAACCGCTGCGGCCTGTTCGGGCGTCACCACCATGGGACTCTCGCCGACACTCTCGCGAGTCAATCTCTGCGCCAGCTCCATCGCTGCCTTGATCATCTGAGCTTTCACCGGACCGATGCTATTAATCGACTGTATTTCTTTAACCGAAGCTTTTGCCAATGCCGTGAGCGAACCAAAGGACGACATTAATCGCTGCGAAACCTCGACCACATTCATCCCTTTGGTACCGGTGCGAAGAATCAGGGCCAGCAATACCGCATCGGAAACATTCTCCGCCCCGACCCGCTCAAACTCTTCCCGAGGCCGCAGTTGCGCCGGCATATCGCACACACGCAGCACCTCCGTTTTTGTGGAATATTTCAGTGTGTCAGCATTTCCAGACATTGGAATATCACCTCGTTTTATAGTCTGTTACCTGTTCTTCAATCCGCAATCTTTCCTTGCGGAGTTCAGCTTCCAGCTGTTCTTTTGTCGGTAAAACCAGCTGATATTTTGCGGCAAATATCTGTTCGTTCTCTTCGCCTAAAATGTAGCGAACCACAGCATCGTTCTTCTCCGTACAAAGCAAGAGGCCGACGGTCGGGTTATCATCTTCTCCGGCTATTTCCCGGTCGAAATAATTTACGTAAAGTTGCATCTGCCCCACATCGCCATGCGTTAGCTTTTGTGTTTTCAAATCGACAACCACGTAGCACTTTAAGCGGATGTGATAGAAAATCAAATCCGGGTAAAAATGATCCCCGTCCAATGTGATCCGCATTTGCCGTGCAACAAACGCAAACCCCTGCCCCAGTTCCAACAGGAATTGTTGCAACGTTGAAATCAATGCATCTTCAAGCGCACTCTCGGAAAGTTCGTGGGATTCAGGCAGATCAAGGAATTCCAGTACATACGGGTCTTTAATAACGTCTATCGGCCGTAGCGCTCCCGGCTCCGCTTCCAGTTGCGCCTGCATCTTTTCCTGCTCCTTGCTCTTCAGCAGGCGCTCGAAAAATAGCGAATGGATCTGACGTTCAAGCTGCCGAACGCTCCAACCATTGGAAGCGGCTTCGCGCTCATAATACGCACGCGCCGCCGGATGCTCCACCCGCATCAGCGCCCGATAGTGCGACCAACCCAGTGCTGGCATGAATCCTGCCGAATTCGCTACACAGTGTGTAGCGAATTCGGCAGGATGTGTGCCACCGACAGATTCTAGATTGTCTACACACTGTGTAGACAATTCAGATCCTCTCTCTACGGAACGCTCTATGAAAACTAGGTAAAACTGGCGAAAGAGCTTTAAATTCGCAACTGAAAACCCTTTTCCGAAACGCTTGTTCAATTGAAAAGAAAGCCGATTCATCAGCTCACTTGCATATCCTGCCCGTTCTTCTCCTGCCTGAATTTCCTCCACAATTTCGCGACCAATCAGCCAATAGGCGGCAACCATTTCAGAATTAACAGTACGAACGACATTCGTTCGCGCCTGATCGAGAATGCTGACTACACGACCGAAGAGATCGTCACTATTAAAGGTTGAAGGGTTTCCAGACATTGAATCCTTTCGTGATGAGTGAAACGTGAGGCGTGATTGCCTTTCAGTCACTCCTTTATTTTCCGGTTGATCCGAAACCGCCTTCGCCTCGTGTGGTTTCGGAGAGCTCAGTAACCATTTCATAAAAAATCGGGGAGCAGTCGCAGGCAACGACCTGAAAAAGGCGCTGGCCCTTTTCAGCGGTGTAGGATTCGGTTTTGATATTATCGCACATGGCCATGAGTTCACCGCGATAGCCGCCGTCGATCAGGCCGAGGGAGTTGGCGAGGCGAAGCGGAGTTTTGGAAATACTGGAGCGCGGCATCAGGAAATAGGCGCGGCCGTCTTCCGGTTCGCAGGCGATGCCGAGTTTGATGGCTTTGGTTTCCCCCGGCTCAATGGTGAGGTCTTCCAAAACATAGAGGTCGAGCCCCGCATCGCCTTCGTGGAAGTGACCATGATCAGAGTAAATTTCGCGGGCGGCATCGTTCAATGGTTTGATCTTAAGATTCATCAGGTTCCTTATTTAAAGTTGTCGGTACAATTCAGCTAAATCCGTTGATTGAAAGAATCTAAAGCATCCAGAGAGCTAACGCCACAAAAAGAGTTTAATACGACCTCCATTTTTAATAGCATGGGTTAAATTCGATTCAGGGGAAATGTGTTTATGGAGAGGGTTACAGGGGAATCAGCGGAATTCATACCGGATGTTCAAGACCTTACCGGTCTGGTTTCTGTGCGAAACGTCACCAAAAGCTTCGGGATGAAAAAGGCGCTGGATCAAGTCAGCTTCGATGTTCCTGCCGGGCAGTTATGCGGGCTACTAGGCCCAAATGGCGCGGGAAAAACCACGTTGTTCCGCCTGCTGATGGGCATTCTTAAATCAACAAACGGCACGCTGACCGTGGATGGTCAGGATGCGTTTGAGGACCGGGTTGCAGTTAAATCTCTTGTGGGTTTCCTCCCCGATGAACCTGTATTTTATTCCTACCTTTCCGGATATGAAATTCTCGAACTCAGCGCATCCATGCACGGTCTCGATCCCGTCAGAACCATGTTCCGCCTGAAACCACTGATTGAGCGGCTCAATCTTGATGCGGACATCAAAAACTTCGCCGAAGACTATTCGCGCGGCATGAAGAAAAAGCTGGGACTCCTGCTCGCCCTGCTTCATCAGCCCAAATTGTTGATTCTGGACGAACCCACCAACGGCCTCGATGTGGAGTCCACGCACCTTTTTTATGACCTGATGAAAGAGGAATCGGCTAAAGGCGTAACCGTCCTCTTTTCCACGCACCTGATGGACCAGGTTTCCAAGCTCTGTACGCACAGTATCATCATCAACAAAGGGCAGATCGTTACGCGCGGTTCGATGGAAACAATTAAATCTGAATTCGATCCATCCGTTTCTCTTGAAGAAATTTTCCTTCAGCTCACCTCCGACTCCGCTGATTGATGAGCCAACGCCTTTCCATGAATGACTTCAAGGGATTCTTCCGAACCCTGAAACTATTGCTGGTCACCGCCCGCCGCCGCGCAGCCGGACGCGCACTGCGGCAACGACAACTGACGAACCAGCGAACCGGCTCTCAATCGGATTCGCTGCGCGTTCTTGGATTCATCGGTATGCTGTTCATCATGGGCATGGTGCACTGCATGGCTGGCTATTCCATCCAGCGATACACGCAGGAAGCCCAACGGTATGACGCCGAGCAAACAGGCTCCATTGTTGTCAGCCAGCATTTCTACAGGCGATTGGTAGAATTTAAAAATGCAGATCAGGACATCGAATGGCCGTTGTTTCTCGAAAAGAACGATTACTGGCTGGAAAACGAAGCCGAAAACCGGGAGGAAGCATACGGCGGCACGGAGCAGAAACACCGGGCCTTTCTTGAGAAAGCCGCACAGGAACGCCCGCTGGAAGACTTTACCTCGCGATCTAAAATACGTCCCGGCCTGAAAGAAATTGGAGCATCCAATCCATTTGTTCTAACGGTGGGATCACTCATCTTTATCTGGTGGTTAATGATGCTGATCTTTCAGGGAGAAGGCCTTGAACTCGACATCCAGCGACGGCGGCATCCCATGTGGGAATGGCTGCTCAGCCACCCGGTTCACCCAGGGGCTGTTTTCCTTGCCGAGATGCTCTCACCTATTACCGCAAACCCGGCTTATCTGGCCGCCCCCCTGTTTTCGGCCGTTCTTTTCGGGATTACGTACGGCGGGGAATTTGGATTTCTGGCCTTTTTCGTCATCGGCATTCCACTCACGATTGCGGCCGCATGCTTCGGGAAGTCACTCGAAATATTCATCATGCTTCGGAGCAACGTGCGTAAACGCGGCGCCACCATTGGACTGATGAGCTGGTTCGGCTATGCCGCCTTCATCCTCTTTCTTTTCGGGGCCTACGCCGCGCCCCGAATCACGAATGTGCTGGGCTTCCTGTTTTATGATCTTTCCCAAACATTCCCCATCCCGATCATTCTTCCAATCATTGGAAACTGGGGCGGTGCATCCTCATTCTGGCTCGGTATGCTCTGCTGCTGGTTGCTCGCCGCGCTGCTCATCGGATTGGCCGTCCTGATCAGCGTGCGGGCCACCCGAAAAGGCCTCTCTGGAAACACCGGTTCCAACGAGCCTGCTGCATCCAGCAAAGGAGAAAAATGGATTGTCCGCCTGGGCCGGGATCCGCTCTACCGAAAAGAACTGCTTTGGTTCATGCGCGACCGCAGCGCGATTGTTCAAGTGTTTCTCATCCCGATCACCATCGCCAGCGTTCAGCTTTTCAACCTTCGGAATGTGCTCGAACACGCCGACAACGCCTGGCATACACTTTCCGGAACGGCCGTGCTCTTCGGCACCTACTTTCTCTGGATACTCGGTCCTAAATCACTCACCTCCGAAGGCGCTGCACTTTGGATTGCCCAAACCTGGCCGCGCGGTATGGAAGATCTGCTCAAGGCCAAAGCCCGGCTCTGGTTCCTGATTTCCTCTATAGTCGTCAGCATGATCCTGCTGTTCGCCGCCATCCGCTTCCCATCTGATATCTGGAAACTATCATTAATCGCCCTCGGCTGGGCCGCTTTCGGCAGAAGCATGGCAGAGAAGTGCGTAACGCTCGTCACCATTACCAAAGAGTCTGGCGAAACCGAAAAGATCCCAGCCGGACGCCGCATGGCCGCGGCGCTGGGCATGCTCAGTTTCGGCATCGGCGTGCTAACGCAACAGTGGCACTTAGCCGTCATCGGAATTGTTTACTCCTGGATCACGGCGGCCGCGATGTGGCAAAACTTCCGTGCCCGCCTGCCCTACCTCTATGATCCATGGGCGGAAAAAGTTCCGCCCGCCCCGACCGTCATGCATGCCATGATCGCCATTAGTGTGCTGATCGAAGTCGGCGCCGTATTTACCGGAATATTCACGATGGCAGCCAAAGACGGAAATATGATGGCCGGCCGAATGATTGCGTATGCCATTATATCGCTGGTGGTCATGTTCGTTACCATGGGCATGATGGCCGATCGCTATCTCGCACCGCGCGACACGTGGTCGTGGAACAACAGTGTCGAAGAAAAGCGGCGGAACCGCTGGCTCTGGTGCGGGAACCATTCCCATAAAAGTGCCTTCTTTCTTTCCTGCCTTCTCGGAGCCACGCTCGGCCTGCTCTGGGGGCTGACAGCCAACGGCTACATGGTTGTGCTGGGACAGTTCGATACGTTCTCGGAAGTTATCCAAACATTGGAAGAATTTTTGAAGGCGCATCACGAAACTCGCGTCATCATGTTTATCGTTGCCGTTGGATTTGCCCCGCTGGCCGAGGAATATCTGTTTCGCGGCCTCCTCTTCCGGGCACTGGACCGCGAATGGGGCGGATGGAAAGCCCTGATCGGAAGCTCCGCCTTTTTTGCTATCTATCATCCGCCGATGGCCTGGCTGCCCGTTGGCCTTATGGGGTTGCTGAACGCGTGGCTCTTCAAGAAGACCGGCCGCCTCGCGCCAGCGGTAATCCTGCATATGGTCTACAACACTGTCGTTCTGGCTTGGTGGTAACACGAACTACACGAAAACCATTCTTTCCTTCTTTTCGTGTATTTGGTGTATTTTGTGGTCGTTTAAAGACGTAAGGAGAAAACATGTTAAAGTTGGCCATTTTCGGATCGGGGTCGGGCACTAATTGCCAGGCCATTATTGATGCCATTGAAGCGGGAACGCTGGATGCCGAAATCAGGTGTGTGCTGGCGGATAACGAGGATGCCTATATCCTCGAGCGCGCCCGTAAACATAATATTCCGGCGATCTATTTCGACTGCGCCCCCTTTAAAACCAAGTTGGATGGCGAAGCGGAACAGTACGTTCTCCAGACATTGGAAGAACACGGCGTCAATTTTATTGCCCTCGCCGGTTTTATGCGGATTGTGAAAGATGGTTTGCTTAATGCCTATGCCGGGCGCATGATTAATATTCACCCATCCCTGCTGCCCAGCTTCCCGGGATTGGACGGCGGCAAGCAGGCGTTTGACTACGGCGTAAAATTTACCGGGTGCACCGTCCACTTTGTCGATGCGGGCGTTGATACCGGTGCGGTGATCAACCAGAAGATTATCTCAATCGATAATGACGACACGCTCGATTCTATGATGGCCAAGCTCCACGCGCAGGAGCACATCGCCTATCCTGAAGCTCTCCAGTGGATCGCCGAAGGAAGGATCCAACTGAACGGACGGCGGATTACATTGACGTAGACGGGAGCTTCCTGCTCTTAGCGATACTGCGTCTACGATCAGACCAGCAGGTGATCTTCTTCGGGTTCGTGGTCGTGCTTAAGTTTGGATGCCTTCCAAGGGTAGCACATGAGCACCACGGAAATAATGATGGCTATCAACAACCAACCGACACCGAAACATAAAAGTGCTTTGGTTGAGTAGTCGCCGTAGTTTCCTGAAAATTCGCTGTAGAGCGCAAAGCCGATTACGACGATAAGGATGGCTGGCGTGATAAACTTGATCAGTACTTCCCAGCCTTTGTGCAGCTTCACACCACCCACTTGGTCAACGTGTCTTCGGGCAATGGAAGCCTTCAGTATCCAGCCAACTAACAGACACTCGAAGATTCCGCCGGTGACCAGACCGTAGTTATTTACGAAGTGGTCGACAATGTCGAGGATCCAGAGTCCGGCTCGAGTGGTGAAAATCACGCTGCCAAGACACCCCAGCGCGCAGACGATCGTGACGGTTTTCTTCCGGTTAAAATTAAACTTATCGATGAGCGAACAGCAGAATGCTTCGACCAGCGAAATGGCGGAGGACAGACCTGCCATAATCAGGACGAGGAAAAAGAGCAGCCCGAAGATGGTCTGTCCGGCCGGCAGCTGATTGATGGCTTCGGGATAAACTACAAATGCCAGTCCCGGACCGCTCTTGATGGCTTCAGCAAACGGAACGCCTTTTGAGGCTGCCATGAAACCAATGGTTCCGAAAACGGCGAAACCGGTCAGGAATGAGTAGATACAGTTAAGTGCAGAAGTAATGAGGGCGTTGCCAACGATGTCGGTTTTCTTGGGGAGGTAGCTGGCATAAGTGATCATGATACCAAAGCCGAGCGATAGCGTGAAAAAGATCTGTCCGAATGCAGCGACCCAGACTTTACTGCCTGCCGCAGAGAGCGGATTAATTTTTTCCCATCGGGCCGTAAGATAATTTTCCCGGATCGCATCCCAGGCTCCGGGGAGTTGCAGCGACCAACCGATGAGCACGAAGGTCAGTACCACCAGTAGCGGCATAAAAATCATACTGGCTTTTTCAATGCCGTGGTTCACTTCCCGGAAACAGATACTCCAGCTGATGAGCCAGGTCAGGACAGTTCCGGCGAGGATCGGCCAGCGGATTCCACCGAGATTAAAGGGAGAATCCGACACCTGCAGAAAGGTGTTCATGAAGAAATCACCGGTGTCCGCGCCCCAGGCATGGGTGAACGAGAAACAAAAATAATTCATGCACCAGCCGATGACGGCGGCATAGAAAAGGTTGATGCCAAAAAAGGCGATGGTAGGCATCCACCAGCCAATCGTTTCCCATTTTCGGCTGATGCGGGCGAAGGCTAACGGCGGCGCGGCTTTTTCACGATGCCCGAGTGTGTACTCGAGAATCATCAACGGAATACCGGCAAGTACCAACGCGACGGCATAGGGGACAAGAAATGCTCCGCCTCCGTTTTCATAGGCCATGTAGCCAAAGCGCCAAATATTTCCGAGCCCGACCGCCGATCCAATGGCCGCCAACAGAAAACCGATCTTACTGCCCCACAGACTTCTTTTTTCAGTCATCGCTACGCTCCGGCTGAAGAATGGACTACTGGAATACCGGATTGTTGGATGGATGAAAAGAGCATGAAGTTTCCAATCATCCGGCCATCCATCATTTCATCAATCCACTTTTAATTTCTATGACGAAAGGTGATGCGTCCCTTTTCCAGATCGTAGGGAGAAATCTCTACCGTTACTTTGTCGCCCACTGCGATACGGATGAAGTGCTTACGCATTTTGCCGGAAATGTGCGCGAGAATCTCGTGCCCGTTTTCTAATTCAACCCGATACATGGTGGCCGGTAATACTTTTTTAACTACGCCTTCAGCTTCGATTGATTCCTCTTTAGCCATAAATAATCTCCTTAAAATTTACAAGCGGTGAATGCTACACGCTTAAAATCCGTTTGCAACCCTAAGGATTAGCCCTTTTTACGAATTATAACTCCCGCCGCTTCTCGATCAGTTGCTCCACGACCGATGGATCGGCCAGTGTTGAGACATCCCCAAGGTTATCGGTTTCGAGACTGGCAATTTTTCGAAGGATTCGGCGCATAATTTTCCCGGAGCGCGTTTTCGGCAGGCCGGGTGCAATCAGAATCTGATCAGGCACCGCAATCGGGCCAATATGGGTCCGGACTTCATTCCGCAATTCGCCGATCAGCTCAGCATCATCCTCAAAACCGTCTTTCAGCAGAACATACGCAAAGATGCCCTGCCCTTTCACTTCGTGCGGGAAGCCAACCACAGCGGCCTCGGCACAACCCGGATGGCTGACCAATGCCGATTCAACCTCGGCTGTTCCCATCCGATGCCCGGAAACATTGATGACGTCATCCACACGGCCGGTGATCCAATAGTAGCCATCCTCATCACGGCGGCAACCGTCGCCGGTAAGATAATAACCGGGGAATGGATCGAGATAGGTTTGTTCAAAGCGCTGATGATCGCCCTGAATGGTGCGGGCCATTGCCGGCCACGGGCTCTTGATGGCCAACAGACCGGAGACTCCATTTCCTTTTATCTCATGACCAAGCTCATCGAGCAGTACCGGTTCAATTCCAAAAAACGGAAAAGCAGCAGAGCCCGGTTTGGTGGGCGTTGCTCCGGGCAATGGGGTAATCATGATACCGCCGGTTTCGGTCTGCCACCACGTATCGACAATATTGCAGCGACCTTCGCCGACCACATCATGATACCAGTGCCAGCTTTCCGGATTGATCGGCTCGCCCACACTGCCGAGCACGCGCAGGCTGGAGCGATCGTATTTTTTCACGAACTCATCTCCAAGGCGGGCGATGGCGCGGATGGCGGTCGGGGCGGTATAAAACTGAGTGATCTTATGCCGCTCAACCATATCCCAGTAGCGCCCGGCATCCGGATACGTCGGAATGGACTCAAACATGACCGTCGTGGCACCGTTGGCAAGCGGACCGTAGACCACATAACTGTGGCCGGTGATCCATCCGATATCGGCTACGCAGGCAAAAATATCATCCTCGCGATAATCAAAAACATAGCGATGCGTCAGCATGGTATAGAGCAGATAGCCTGCGCTGGTATGAGCAATCCCTTTCGGTTTTCCGGTCGAACCTGAAGTATAGAGCAGGAACAGGGTATCCTCGCTGCCCATATGCTCAATCGGACAATAGGGCCTCTCGCGTTCCATCGCCGCACCGAGGTCAATATCGCGCGGTTCATAAAACGGAACTTTTGCTCCGGTATGGCGCACCATAAAAACGTGCTTAACCGTCGGGCAGGCCATGACGGCTTCATCAACCGGGCGCTTCAACGGAATCACCTTCCGGCCGCGCATCCCTTCATCGGCGGTGATGACCGCCCGGCACCGGGCGTCCTGAATACGGTCGCGCAACGCTTCCGCACTGAATCCGGCAAACACAACATTGTGCACCGCGCCGATGCGGGCACAGGCCAGCATGGCAAATGCGGCTTCGGGAATCATCGGCATATAAATGGCGACGCGGTCGCCTTTTCGAATACCGTTGTGCCGAAGCACGTTGGCCAACCGACACACTTCGCGGTGGAGCTCGCGATAGGTGATACGCCGAACATTACCAGGCTCATCGCCTTCCCAGAGAATGGCAACCTTATCTCCGCGCGTGGCCAGATGACGATCGACGCAGTTATGACAGACATTCAATTTTCCGCCGAGAAACCAGGCCACCATACCGTTTTCAAAATCGCAATCGCTCACTTGCGAGAATTTGTGAAACCAATCAATCTGAACTTCCGCCTGACTTCCCCAGAATGCTTCCGGGTTTTCCAGACTCTGGGCATACATTTTTTCATAACTTCCAAGGGTTGGATAAAAGGCCCCCTCGCTGACCCGTGCGGGAGGAAGAAAAGGACCTGAGCTGTTCGATTGATCTGCCATAACTATATCTCCGTTTTAAAATACGAATATACATTATAATCATGATCATCTATTCAGTAAACCAGTTTTTCCACCCATTGGAAAAACGCGGCTTCCAATGGGTGGAAAACCGCGTTTATTCAATTTCGGGTGACAGGAATCTTCCAATGTCTGGAAACTACATTTCCTCACCACGCAACGGGATGCCCCGTTTGTAGAGATTTATATAGCGCTGAATATCGGCGGCCAGTTCTTTCTGTTTGTTAGACTTGGCCACCTTATACGCCTTTTTGCCCCATTCTGCCGCTTCGCCGAAATGCGCAAGTTCAGCGTAGGAGGCGCTGATAAGAATCAGCGTAACAGCATCGTTTTGGCCGGTGACATCCAACAGTTTCTGAGAATATTCAAGTGAGTCATGCCCACTGCGTTCATCGGGATTTTCGTCGGTTGCCAGAATTGTGATCAACTCTCGCAGTGCTTGGGCATCACGCGGGTTGATGGAAAGTTTTTTCCGGGCTTTATCGCTCTTGGACGCATTTTCACTTTCGTCCATTTGCATATCGATGTCATCGAGCGCCGTCAGGGAAAGATCGAGCTTTATTTTTTCTTCCTCGAACTTTTTCTGAAGGAACGCTTTATCGATGGCGTTGGAGTAGGCTTCTTCCGGAGAAATGATGCCCTTTTGAACCAGATGCAAAAGGTCATCTGCAAAGGTACACATGCCGACATTTTTACCGGTCTGCATGAGCGATGGAATCTGATGTGTTTTCCCTTCGCGGATATTGGCGGCCACTGCGGGAGTTACCATTAAAATTTCACAGGCGGCAATCCGTCCGCCTCCGATTCGTTTACACAAGGTTTGGGCAATAACGCCTTTGAGAGAATCGGCCAGCATGGTGCGAATCTGATTCTGTCGATCAGCTGGAAACTTATCGATGATACGATCCACCGTAGTTGCAGCCGTATTGGTATGAAGTGTACCGAAAACCAGATGACCGGTTTCTGCAGTTTCAATGGCAATTTCCATCGTTTCGAGGTCGCGGAGCTCGCCAACCAGTACAATGTCCGGATCTTCACGAAGCGCGGCCCTCAGCGCATTAGCAAAACTTTTAGTGTGCACATGCACTTCTCGCTGGTTTACCAGACATCCGAGCGAGCGATGCTTAAATTCCACCGGATCTTCAACTGTAATCAAGTGCTGGCGTCGCGTCCGGTTGATGAGGTCGACCATAGCCGCCAATGTGGTGGATTTACCACTACCGGTCGGGCCCGTTACGATGACAAGACCTTTGTTTAAAAAACAGAAAGAACGAATACCCTCCGGAATATTTAATTCCTCAAAAGTGGGAACGCGGGAAGGAATCTGACGCATCACTGTACCTATGCCTTCATGATCGAGAAAAATATTTACACGAAAGCGGGCTGTTCCGGGAAGCTCGTACGCGAAATCTGTATCCCAGTTTTCTTCAAGCTCATCGATATTCCGTTGCGGTGTAAACTCGTATAGCAACTCACGCAGCTCGTCTTCTGAAAATTTTTCGGTACCACGCTGAAACTGCATTTCGCCATCTACACGAAAACACGGCTGATGATTGGTGGAAAGGTGGATATCGCTGGCACCTTTTTCCAACATTTCCTCAAGATACTGATCGATTCGTCTCATAAATAATGTCCCCAAATTTCACAATATCTTAAGCAACATCAATGCCATACTGCCATTTAGTCATTTATTCGTAAAATTAGGCTCGAGCGCTGATTTCGCTCTGGATGGTGCGGCTGAGTTCCCGCCAATCGATCGGTTTAGACATATAAGCAGCATGTCCCAATTTGCGCAGGTCCTCGCCTTCGACTTTATCCATAAAACCGCTGCACAGAATAGCCGGTATATCCTTGCGAATTTCCAGCGCAGCTTTAATGAGGGCATGGCCGTTGCTTTCCGGCATGCTGTAATCTGTAATCAGCACATCGAAGCTGGCAGGATCCTGTCTGAAGATTTCCAGGGCCCGCCGCCCATTTGTGGCCGTGACGACCGAGTAGCCAAAGGATTCCAGAATTTCGCGTCCCATGGAAAGAATCGCTTCATCATCATCAACAAAAAGAAGGCGGCCGCACCCAACCGGAACCGATTTCTCTTCTGCCGTTTCTTTCTGCTGTACCGAATCCATCAGCAAGGGAAAATAGAGGGTAAATATAGTGCCGAGACCTTCCTCGCTGATTACACTGATTTCGCCACGATGCTTCCGAACAATACCATGCACAATTGAGAGCCCGAACCCAGTTCCCTCCCCTTTTTTCTTGGTCGTAAAATAAGGTTCAAAAATACGTTCCACCACCTCCGGCGGCATCCCGCACCCCGTGTCTTTAACCGTGATACACGCATAGTAGCCGGGCTCAAGTTCCACCGTTTGTTCATCCGGCTTCCGGTTGAGAATTTCAACCTGCCCGAGTGAAACACTCAGCTTCCCCTGCTGTTCTTTAGCCAATGCATGGGCGGCATTGGTGCAGAGATTAATCATCACCTGCTGAAGCTGTGTTGTATCTCCAAGAATCGGACCGCATGATTCATCAATATCGAGATCTACAATAATATTCTTTTTCATGGTGGTCTGAACCATACTCAAAGAATCATCGATAATCGGCTGCAGTTCCAATGGTTGGAACTCCTGCTCATCCTGCCGACTGAAGGTTAGAATCTGACGCACAAGCTTCGTGGCACGGTCTCCGGCTTTGACAATTTCTTTGAGATAGCCATAGACCTTGCTCTCTTCATCCACCGAGTTCATGCACAGCGCCACATATCCAAGGATTGCAGTCAGAATATTATTAAAGTCGTGCGAAACCCCGCCGGCCAATTCGCCGATGGCGTTCATTTTCTGCTGCTGGCGCAGATGCTTTTCAATTTCCCGCTCCTGCGTGATATCGCGGCTGATCGAAACATAGTTGATCATCTTATCCCCATCACCCCGGATCGGATAAATTACCGCTTCCTCAATATATAGGCTGCCGTCTTTCTTCTTATTGATTAGCTCGCCGGCCCATGTATGGCCTCCTGATATCGTGGTCCAGAGTTTCTCAAAAAATGAAGACTCGTGTTTCCCGCTATTCAGAACGTCCGGACGTTGCCCGACCACTTCCTCGGGAGAATAGCCCGATATTTCTTCAAATGCGGCGTTTACATACTGAATAATACCGTTCACATCTGTGATCATGATGGACTCCGTCGACTGCTCAACAGCCACTGCCAGGCGTTTCATTTCCTGTTCCATCTCAATACGCTTGGTCAGATCCCGGCTGATACCGATCATACCGGTCGATCCGGCAGCCGATTCAAGATATGGAATCTTGACCGTCTCATGATAGACCTGCTGGCCGCCGGACGAAGTCACCCAGCCTTCGGTTTGAAGGGTTTTACCGTTCGCCAGGACGCGAAGATCTTCCATGTGCATCTTCTTCGCCTGCTCAGCCGGCAAAACATCGGTTGAGCTGCTGGCATAAATTTGGTCCGGTTCCGTTCCGACAAACCGGGCATAGGCCGAGTTGCATCCCAAATACATCCCGCGGCTGTCTTTCATATAAATCGGATCCGGAATGGAGTCGATCAGGCAATATAACAGTGCCTGTTGCTCAACCAGGCGGCGGCCCACCTGAATACGGGCAAGCAGCTCTCCACTGTCGAACGGTTTTTTAATGAAGTCATCAGCTCCCGCAGCAAAACCTTCCAGCACATCTTCTTTATCCGTTTTCGCCGTCAGCAGGATTATATAAACCGGAATAGGACTGTCGATTTTCCGAATCTTCCGACAGAGCTCAATACCGCTTATACCAGGCATCATCCAGTCGATCAGAGCCAGTTTGGGCGGATCATCCTGCTGTAGAACATCCCAGGCCACATCCCCGTTTTCAACAGCGATCACTTCATAACCGGCCTTGCTCAGCGTTTTCTTTAACAGGGTACGAGAGAACGCATTGTCCTCGGCTATCAGAATCTTCATATACAGGTCTCCAAAGGGAGCGGACAGGAAGCCCTATCCTCTTTATATCTAGCTCCATTTAGAAGAATTGTCGCAAATCACCGAAAGGGGTTCAAACGTTTTTAAGTATAAGAGAAGGTATAAAAAAAACGCTCTGCGCGAACAGAACGTTTCTAATTGGTTTCCAACGATTGGAAAACGGTTTACATATGAACCGTATCGTCAACCACTTCCTTCACGGCAGGGATACGTTCCTTCAGAAGGGTTTCAATACCATTTTTCATGGTCATTCGGGCTCCAGGGCAACCCTTGCATCCGCCTTCGAGTTCAATGAATACGACACCGTGTTCCACTTTGGTCACCACTCCACCGCCGCCATGCGACGCCAGCGCAGGAGAAACTTCTTCCTGCATAACCACATTTACGGCTTCAAGAATTTCCTGATCTGTCATGATTGTTTCCTTTTCTTTAGATGAAATTGACTTAACTGACTTTAATCCCTACTACTTTCCTTCGACTTTAACAAGCAAACGGGCGGCTATTTATGATCGGATATATCCTGAACATTCTTAAAGGAGCACTGATGGGGGCGGCAAACGTTATCCCCGGAGTTTCCGGCGGAACCATGGCCCTGCTAACCGGCATCTTTGAGAAACTGATTAATACCATCAAATCCTTTGACTTCACTGCCATCAAATTAGCATGCAGCTTTAAATTTAAAGAACTCTTTGAGCATATTGACTTTAAATTTCTCTCCGCCATCGGCATCGGAGTCATCGGCAGTATTCTTACGGTAGCCCGCATCCTGGAGTACCTTTTCGAACATCATGCGCTCTACGTCTGGGCTTTCTTCTTCGGTCTGATTTTGGCTTCCGTCTATTTTGTCGGGAAAAAGATTAAACAACGTAGTATTCCTGTTTTCCTGCTTTTTGCGGTCGGCACTGCCATCGCCGTTGCAATTGCCTTCATGGAACCGGCCGCACGCAACGAATCCATCCCCTATCTGATTCTCTGCGGCGCGGTCGCCATGTGCAGCATGATTCTGCCCGGTCTTTCGGGTTCCTTCGTTCTACTGCTGATGGGGAATTACGAACTGGTGATGATTGAAGCGGTGAATACATTCAACTTAAAAATAATCATTCCCATGGGCGTTGGCGCGGCAGGTGGACTGGTTGTTTTTTCACGACTTCTTTCCTGGGTCTTTAAAAAATTTCACGACCAGACTATTGCCCTGCTAACCGGTTTCATCTTCGGATCACTGGCCATTCTCTGGCCGTGGAAAGATGCCATCATTCAAACCTTCCCAAAAGGCGATGAACTTAAAGAGAAAGTGGTAGGCTATGACTATGCCCTGCCCGAGCTTAATACCGAAACCGGTATCGCTATCGCCATCATGCTGGCCGGCATTATCATCATTGCCCTGGTCGAAACTCTGGCCGGGAAAAAGACTATCGACTAACTTTCAGCGCCGCTTCTGCTTCTTTTCGTGCGGCAAAAAAGTGATGTTTCACCACGCCGAACAGAAGCCAGGCATCCTGAATAGGCGCTACATGGCTCCGGCGTTTGCGGTTATAAATGGTTGATATGCGTACCGAATCTATACGAATACGCCGCACTGCAGCATGGACCAGCACATCAAACTCAAACGCAAAACGAGTCTCCGCACTAAGGATGAAAGGAAGAACATCCGATCTATAAAAACGATATCCGCACGGCGGATCAGCCACATAAATTTTAACCAACCGGTTCAACACCCAGGCCATGAAACGGTTTGTATAGCGCCGAACCAACGGCATATCCTGTATATCCGACATCCGATTTCCAATGAGAACCGGAATTCCTGTACGTCGATAAGCATCCAGAAAGCGGGAAATCTCGGCCGGGTCATGCTGACCATCACCATCAATCACAATCACAGCATCGAACTGCTTTTCATGAACCCGCTTGAAACCGCGATTCAGCGATGCGCCCTTTCCCTGGTTGGTCCCGTTTTTCAGAACAACGGCACCGCACTCTTCCGCAATCTGAGCAGTTGCATCGGACGAACCGTCATCAACTACAATCACTTCATTAGGATGCTGATCCAACGCAGAACGGACAACATTACCGATCTGCTCTTCCTCATTGAATGCGCAGATAAGCACACAGAACGTCTCAAGCGTCTTCGTACTGTTGCCGTTTTCCATGAGTTGGAAACTCCAATCAGGGGGTAATCATTTTATCGGCACGGTAGGACGAGCGCACCAAAGGCCCCGATGCCACCGCATCAAACCCAATTTCATAGGCCGCGTCTTCAAAGTCAACAAACTCTTTCGGAGTTACAAAGCGTTTGGTATGCGCGTGGTCCCGCGTCGGAGCCATATACTGCCCAATCGTCAGCAAACGAACGCCATGATTATAGATATCCTGCAGGCATTCCATGACTTCTTCATTGGTTTCACCAAGTCCCAGCATAATACCGGTTTTCACCTTGATAGAGCCGTCACCATATTCAGAGGCCATCTTCAGTATGCTCAGAGAGCGTTCATAGGTGGCACCGGAGCGAATCGCTCGCTGTAATCGTTTCACAGTTTCCACATTGTGATTAAACACAATCGGGCCAGCGTCCAGCACCTTATAAAGCGATTCTTTCCGACCCCAGAAATCAGGAGTCAGAACCTCAACCGTGAGGCCGGGTACGCGCTCTTTCACCGCAGTAATCGTCTGGGCAAAAATTTCAGCACCACCATCCAGCACGTCGTCACGCGTCACACTGGTAATCACCACATGCTTAAGATTCATTTTTTCGACGGCATCCGCCACCCGTTGCGGCTCTTCCAGATCCAGTCCGACCGGCTTTCCGGTCGCAATCGAGCAGAAACGGCAATCACGAGTGCAGATGTTACCGAGGATCATCACGGTAGCCGTACCGTGGTTCCAACACTCATGACGGTTCGGGCATTTTGCATCTTCGCAAACGGTATTAAGACCGTTTTTCTTCAAAGCATTATGGGTTTCAGAATATTCTTTATCGGTCTGGATCGGACGTCGCATCCAGCTCGGAATTCGGGCAGGTCGTACAGCATCTGTTGGTTCGTTCATCTATGTTTCTCCGGTTCACCCCAGAAATAATCCCCTGAATCATGTGTGATAAATCAGCAGGGAACATAGCAGAACCCTCGCACGGGAAAACAAAATTCATCGTAAAGTAACGGTTTCGAATCGCGGTGTGTGCAAAATAAGATAGCAAATTTACGGATGCAGCATATTCCTGATATTCTCGAATGCTGTCTAAAAAGTGGTGCCGGAGGTGGGACTCGAACCCACACAGATTTCTCCGCGGGATTTTGAATCCCGTGCGTCTACCGATTTCGCCACTCCGGCATGAGTAGGAAAGACGAGGAAGATAGCAAAATGCTGGGGTTTGGCAATAGCTTTTGAAGTGTTAATCTCCATGCGTTCTGCATTTCTTAAAGAAGGGCCTCGTAGGAACCCTTTTCACGAAGTGCCACAACCATTTTTTTGATATCCTGCGCGCGGTCTTTGGGGCAGACGAGCGTTACACCATCCGCCTGAACGACAATGAGATCTTTTACACCGATTACTGCAGTTAGATGGTCTTTGGAGAGAATAATATTGTTTCCCGCATCCAAAGTTTCCACCTGTCCAATCGGAGTGTTTCCGGCTTCATCCTGCTCGAAATGACTTTCGAGTGCTGGCCAGGCACCGACATCGTCCCAGTAGAATGTGCCGCAGGCCATCACAATATTATCGGCTTTTTCCATAAGCGCATAGTCCACAGATATTTTTCCAAGGTCTGGATATGTTGCATCCATGCCCTTGGTAATATTTCCGTCTTTAGCATAGCCGGTCAGCGTATCCATGAGCGTTCGCATTTCCGGGCAGTGATCCCCGAATGCTTTTTCCAATGCCTGGACGGACCAGATAAACATACCGGAGTTCCAGAAAAATCGTCCGGTTTCCAAATATTCCGTTGCAACGGCTTCGTCCGGTTTCTCGACAAAACGTACGGCCTTTTTGAATTCGACTTTTTCAGCCGTTTGAAAATCCGCACCGGATTCAATGTAACCGAAACCGGTGGCCGGATAGGTGGGTTTGATTCCAATGGTCACGAGAATATCGTTTTCTGCGGCAAGGTCCATGCCTCCCTTAAGTGTATTGGAGAAAATATCGAGATCCCCCATCACCTGATCAGCGGTCAGCACCGCAAAAACACCGTTTTCATCTTTGGCTTTTACCAAGGCACCGCCGCAGGCAACTGCAGCGGCCGTGTCGCGCCCGATGGGTTCGCCGATCACGTTTCCCGGCGGTAGTAGCGGAGCAGCTTCGCGGGTAGCCTCGATCAGGTCAGCATTCGTGACCACAAATACATTTTCCGGCGGAACCAGTCCATTCAGACGATCAACGGCCTGTGCAATCAGCGGCTTGTCGCCAACCAAAGCCAATAATTGCTTTGGATGTTTAGAGGTACTGAGCGGCCAGAAACGTTCGCCCTTACCGCCGGCCATGATTACAGCATATCTTCCGCCCATCAACTTCACCTTAACGTTAATTATTCTACCTAAATCTCTTTAACTGCATCCACCATACGCTTAACAAAAGCGGCCGCATTGGCGCGCCCTTCTGAAGTGTGGGGATTATTGTGAAAAGCATTTACGATCGCACTTCCGACAACGACTGCATCGGCGAGTTGCGCGGCATCGCGTGCCTGCTCCGGTGTACCAATACCAAATCCAAGCGCCACCGGCAAATTCGACTTTTCTTTAATCCGCGCTACGAGCGCTCCGGCTCCTGTTGCAATTTCAGCCTGAACCCCGGTCACTCCTTCGCGCGACACACAGTAGATGAATCCATTCGCCTGCCTGACAATCTTCTGAATCCGTTCATCCGGTGTGGTTGGGGTCACCAATTGAATCGCATTAAGTGCATTCTGAGTCAGCGCCTTGCGATAGGGTTTTGCCTCTTCCAACGGCAAGTCCAGCAAAAGAAATCCATCGATTCCAGCCTGCGCGGCCGCTTCGATCGACTGGTCAAACCCCCGTGCCAGCAGTGTATTCATATATGCATAATAAATAATGGGAAGTTCCGAACGCTCCCTGATCTTAGAGATGCAATTCATGCAGCCATCAAACGTAGCGCCGGCTTCCAGCGCCCGGGTTGCGGCTTCCTGGTTTACGCGCCCATCTGCAAGCGGATCAGAAAATGGCAGTGCGAGTTCCATGACATCAACACCGGCATCCTCCAAACGTAATACCTGATCCACGGTATCTTCCAGGTTAGGATCCCCGGCAGAAAGATAGCCGATAAAGCCCTTTTTACCCTGCTTACTTAATTCCAAAAATTTGCGATCAACTCTGGTTTTTTTCATGGATTTTCCTGTTTAGAACTAAGCCGGTAATTCTACGGATTTTTCCAATCATTGGAAGCCCGACGCAGGAAAAAGTATGTGATGAGCTCATGTTTAGCGCCGCTTTCAGGTGCCTTTGCAGATTGGTGCCTGAAGACGGCACTACATTTCTTTTCGACTGAAACCCAATATGTCCACATCAGCTTTTGCACAGGCATCCATAACGTCAATAATCCGGTAATGCAAAGCATCCTGACTGGGGAGCAGGTTTACATGGAATTCCGATCCCTGCGTTGCAGCAACCCGGCGCAGCCCTGAAATCTCAACAATTAATTCCGGTAACTCTCGATCCTCACCCGAAAACTGTATGCCTTCAAGCTTCACGGAACCATCGGATTGGATTTCAATGAGCGCCTCAACCGGAATCTCCTTCATGATTCGTTTATCCGAAATGGGAATGACAAATGACAAATCGCCTTCCCGACGAATCAGCGATGCCGTGACCATGAAATAGACCAGCAGGAGAAAAACCACGTCAATCAATGACGCCACCTGCAATTTAATATCCAGCCTGTCATTCAACCCTGCCAATTTCATAACGATCTCCTTCCGATATTTGGAACATAGAGGATACGTTTCCCAAGATTGGAACCTTTACAGAATAGTTCCAGAGGTTGGAATATTTCAGCGACTGGAACAGAAAAAAAGTCGCTCCAAAAGAATGGAACGACTTCGAAACTATTCACGAAATTAAGGATTTCTACTCCTCAAAAACGGAATAGATCAGGTCCTGAGCACCAACTGCGGCACATGCAAGCGTGATCTGTTCATTCGTTTTATACTTCGTCTCGGAGTCGGCACGGATCAGGACGCGTAAATCAGGATCGGCATAGATTTCCATCTCAATCATATCCTGCACTTCCTCAATCGTCCTCGGGGTCGTATCAGACTGGATGAAAAACTTTTCATCTTTACTGACCGAAATCATCAGACGCCCTGTGGTATCGGGCGGTACCTTTCCGTAGGCCGCCGTTGGGATCGCAACAGTAGGTTTCTCGTCAATGACCTGCGAAGCGACAATAAAGAAGATCAGTAACAGGAAGACCATGTCAATCATCGGTGACATATCGAGTTCAAGATCTTCGCTGATACTCTTCTGATGCAGTCTCATAACGATCTCCTCAGGAAGTTAGGAACAAAGAGGATACGTTTCCAAAAGCCGGAACCTTTGCAGAAAAGTTCCAAGCATCGGAATATTTCTCAGACCGGAGCATAAAAAAGCCGCCCCGAGCAAACGGAGCGACTTCCAACAACGCACCCTGAATATACGTTACTGAGTTTTACCGAAGGTCAGGCTGTTGACCCCGGCAGCGGCACACGCATCCATCACATCAATAATGCGTAGATGTATTGCTTCCGCAGCCGGCAGCACATTCACATAAAACGGAGAATTCTGTGATGCCGCAATTTCCTTCAGCCCGGCCACCTGAGTTACCAAATCTTTCAAGTCATGATCCTCAAAGGCGAAGCGAACCCCCTCAATTTCAACGGTTCCATCCTCTTTAATCTGAATGTTAACCTCTACGGGAATTTCCCGCATTTCTACTTCAGGGATATCGGCAGGAAGCATAAAACCGATATCAGCTTCCTTCTGGATCAGCGAAGCCGTAACCAGGAAGTAAATGAGCAACAGGAATACAACATCAATAAGTGACGACATATCCAGTTTAAGCGACGCATCTTCAAAACTTTTAGCTAAATCCATGGATTTTTACTCCTCAAAAACGGAATAGATTATGTCCTGAGCGCCAACTGCGGCACATGCAAGCGTGATCTGCTCGTTCACCTTATATTTCGTCTGGGCATCGGCACGGATGAGGATACGCAGTTCTGGATCCTCATTGATCGACATCTCGATCATATCCTGCACTTCCTCAATGGTCCGCGGGGTCATATCAGCTCCGACGAAATATTTTTCATCTTTGCTGACCGATATCATAAGACGGCCGGTCGTATCTTCCGGCACCTTTCCGTAGGCTGCCTTTGGGATGGCAACCTGCGGCTTTTCGTCGATAACCTGCGAGGCGACAATGAAGAAAATAAGCAGAAGGAAGACCATGTCGATCATGGGTGACATGTCGAGCTCGAGCTCTTCTTGATCTTTTGGTGAGAGATTCATAGCACTTCCCTACTTTCCAGGGGTTGGAAATAAGAACGTCGAAAAAAGAAAGGCTTATTCGCCTTCCATTTTCTCCAGCGTTTCGAGATCCATGAAGCTGACCGGTTCTTTACCGGACTGCAGTGCATCAAATAGGAAACCGATATTACGACCGAGAGTCGCCAGCGTTTTCTGGAATCCTTTTTTGAAGTAGAAGAAAAAGAACATGGAAGGAATCGCGATCACCAGACCGGTTGCCGTGGTAATCAGGGCCTCACCAATGTTGGCTGCCAGCAGTTCCGGCTTACCCATCCCCTGCGAACCCATGGTGTGGAAGGCCTTAATCATACCGGATACCGTACCGAGCAGACCCAACATCGGAGAACTGGCACCGATGATCGAAAGATAGTCGATCGGCTTCATGAGCTTGGACATCTGTTCAACAGAAGCTTCTTCCACTGATTCTTTTACTTTCGCAAAGTCAATTTCTTCTTCTCCGTCGAGGCAACGTTCGAGACCGGCACCAAAGGTATTGGCAAACATGGATGGATTCTTGCGGCAGTAGATCAGTGCTGTTTTGCACTTTTTCTGCAACATGAGTTCCAGTAATTCCGGCATCTGCTCCGTGTGAAGCAGCGTTTTGGGACGGAGTGAGACAAAGTTCTGAATGACGAGAGCCACCATAAAGAACGAGAATGCACCCAACGGGAACATTGCCCAGCCACCTTGCTTCAGCAGTGACCATAAGTCCGTTTTTTGAGTTTCTGCAACCTCAACTGCAATATCTCCCTGAGCAAATGCAGCGCCCGCCACAACCAGCAGCGCCATCAGTAAGAGTCCTTTTTTCATTTTCTAGCCTCCGTTTCCTTATTCAGATTCTGTTTCTGTTGTACTAACACCCGATGCGGCAGCAGCTTTAGCAGCTTTAGCAGCTTCAGCAGCCGCTTTTTCAGCAGCCTTTTCAGCAGCAGCCGCTTCTTTTTCAGCTTTTTCCTCAGCAGCAATCCGCTCTTTTTCAGCCTTCAATGCCGCTGCCCGTTCAGCCCTTTCAGCCTCAGCCAAAGCTTCAATTTCCGGTCCGCCTAGACTGACCCAAAGTTTTTCCGCATCTGCCGCAACAGCGCTTCCGGCATACATGTTCTTGACCTGCCGAGCCGTATTCATTGCAGAGTTTGTGGTGATCACTGAATTGGTGCCTGTCATATCGAGATAACAGTATGCCGCAAGCAGTTCGCTCGCCGGTAACCATTCCTGATCGTTTGAGTGATCCTTAATAATGACCGTTACGGTTTGCATCGCCTGTTTCGGCTCTTCTTTAGCACGTTCAATTGCGGCTTTAAGGTAGAGCCCGGCCGCTTCAGACTGTTCAGCCAATTCCTGCTGATATTTTTCAGCCGTTTCAAAATCTTCTTTCTGAATAGCAACCAGTGCCAATCCCGCCTTACCCTTCATTTCCAATTCTTCATCGCCGCATGTCAGGAATCGTGTTGCATAATCTTCAGCTTTCTCATAATCCCCGTTGAAACGATAGCAATTGTACAGCATGACAAATGGTTCGCGCATGTTGTTTTCGATCGGCATATAATCAACTAACTCACTCATTACCGGTTCCAAAACCTCTATAACATTCGGAAAATCTCCCTGAACGAAGGCTGTATTAACTCCCTCCACATCATACTTCGGGAAAAACTCCAGACTATTAATCTTTGATGCCGGAACCGTTATGTTCTTAGTCGATTTAAAAGGCTGAAAAGTCAGATTTTCACCTTCCATACTCTGTAGAAAAACTTTTATTTTTTTGCCGTTTACCGCTTCAAGCACAGCAGGCGTACCTGACTGGGTGACTTCGTCCTGTGCAAATACCACCGCAGCGGACATAGCAATTAAGCCTAAAATAATCCGTTTCATTATTCACTCTCCTCGGTGGCAGGTTCTTCTGAGGGCATTCCGCTATCCGAGGTTTCTTCGCTGGAAACCTTCGATCCAACCGTCAACGGAGCTTCAACTGTAATTACAAAATTAGTTTTTCCACCAGTTTCAATGTAGGCCTCAATGTCAGCCACTTCGGGCTTCCCGAGATACTCACGGGCCACTTCAGCCTGAGGAAGCGTATTCACATAGGGATCGAACAGCATGGCTCGATACGTATTACGCACATCGTTTTCACGCCCCCCCATTTTCTTCAGGACTTCTGCACTGGCAAGATAGGATTCAGCAGCCCAGTAGCCGCGGGCATGGCCTTTGTACTGGAAATAGGTGCGCTGATAGAAGGCAAACGCCTTTTCGAGATTTCCCGCAGCTTCTTCAACCTCACCCAGCTGATAGGTGGCTTGCGCAACCGGGACGCCGCGCCAAGAAGTAACGGTTAAGACACTCATGTTCGCATCGCGGGCTTCATCGATTTGGCCTTCGGCCAGTAAAACCTCTGCTTTCAGCAACTGTGCCCAGGCCACGTCGAACTCCGTTCCATAGAGCGCCTGCGCATCGTTAATAGTTGCCAACGCTCCTTCGTAATCTTTTTCCTCAAACTGCCCGTAACCGCGCAATTTATAGGCCGCACGCATAAAATGGGAATCTTCAAACTTATTGATGAAGATGCGTAACAGTTCTTCCGAGCGTGAATAATCTTCCATTTCAAAGGAGGCATCACAGATTGTTGCCAAAACCGGCGGTGAAGCGTTATCGAGAGTTTCCAGGCTGGCCAGCAGCTCTTTACCCAGTTCAAGTTCAGTTTCCTGCAATTTAGCCAGCAGAACCCGAAGGCGAAGCTCCAGTGTTTCGCTGTCAGCTACTGCCTCCGCGTTTTGAAGCTCTGTCACCAGTGTTTCACGCTGCAAATCATTCAAATAAACGGCTGAGATTTTTACGAGTTCGGTAATCATCTGGTCGACACCGTCCTGACGAAGATCCCCCCCATACGCTACAATCGCATCCAAATAGGCTGTGACCGCTTCATCGAAGTGTTTTTGCTGAATCTGGGATTTACCGATCCAGTAAATCGCTTTTGCGATATCGGCCTGCTCTTTCCAGGTATCTTTATAGCGGTCCACGACACGGATAATGTCATCATATTTCTGTTCCGCTTCATAGACTTCAGCCATTTGGAATGTGGCATAGGTGGCCTGGTTAATGTTTTGGGCAGCGGCAAAAGCTTCGTCATAATCGATAATGGCTTCATCCAGCATGGCTTTCGAACCGTAAATATCACCACGCATACTGCGAGCTTCAGGATACACCGAAGAATCCGGGAAGTTTTCAATCACAAATGTAAACCGCTCTTCCGCATCATCATATAATTCCTGACCAAACAGACAGATTCCGCCTTGGAAGTAGCACTCATCAACATACTGTTCCTGCGGAAACTCAGTCACATACCGCTGGAAGTTAGGATAAGCCTCTGCGTACTTCTGAAGAAACAGCTGCGACATCGAATACCAGTAAAGGCTGTTGGCCTCCTGGTGAGAGCCCGGGAATTCATCCAGGACATATTTAAAGGACTGTTCTGATGCTTCGTAATCCTGCAGTACCAAATCGGAAACAGCCTGCATAAAGTAGAGTTCGCTATCATACCTTACAACAATGCTGTCGTTGGTACGGACAAACTCATCAATATAGGGTTTGAGAGTTTTAATTCTCGGCATTATTTCATTCTGCTGATAGTAGCCGGTCAGCATGTAAGCGAGCTGACGGGGCGTCATGCCCTCTTTAAATTTGGCCATGTGCTCATAGGAGCGGGTTTCTGCCACACCGATTTCGTCCAGACTTTCCAGCAACATATCAACCAGTTCATAAATACAGCGCTCGCCGAGTTCTGAAGCCGGATCAGCCGTATAAACGGAATCGTAGTATTTCAGCGCTTCCCAATAGCGCTCAACCGTATTATAGAGTTCAGCCATGCGATACTGAATATCCAGCTCATACGGAGGAAGGTTTTTCAACGCCTCGATTAAAGCTTCAAGTTCACGGAGTTCTTTAGGTTTTTTTTCGGCTTCAACTGCCGCATCAGCCGCCACATCAGCGCCTTCCACCGGTTCATCTCCACCAAACAGCAACAGTTCGTCTGCTGTCATTTCTGCACCTTCATCTGGCGGAAGCCCAGCGGCAATGCGCATTTCACGCACCCGTTCTTCCTGATAGGCAACAAGCACATCTCGAGGAAGAATCATGCGGTAAAGCGGCAATGCGCTGTCGTATTCGCCGGCATCATAGAGTGCAGCCGCCGCGTTCATCAGGGCCAGATTCACCCGAATATCATAGCGGGCACTAGTGCGGTAAAGTTGCGGCACCCATTCCATAATACGATCAAAGGAAGGAATTTCTATGAGCGCGTTAATGACCTGCATAATTGCATAGCCTTTGCGTTGCTCAACATCCGTGTGCTCAATTACATATGAATAGGGAGCAATACAATCTTCCCACTGCTTGAGATTATAGTAAGACTCAGCCAACGTCATATAGAGCGTGTTGAGTTCAATCTGAGTAAATGACGGCTCCGGCTCGGCCTTTACTTTTTCATAGTTATCGCTGTCTTCGTCCGCGACATAAGATTCCGCGATCAGCACAGGATGTTCATCATAGTAGAGTGCATTCGTTACCGTGCTGGCACACTCCTCATAGGCCTCGGTATCATAATAACAGGTGGCCAGCATTTTCATGGCCTGACGTGGTTTTTCGGCCAACGGGGTATCAATGTAATCCTGCAGCACCGCAGCCGCTTCGTCCATTCGATCCTCTTCGAGGAGCAGCGATGCCAGCTTAAACCGAATATCCTGCGCAATAGCCATAACGCGCGGAGCAACCGATTCCTCAACCTCGCCGATATATTGATACATCCAGTTGATGGCATCATCATACCGTTTGGCTTCCATCGACTGCATGGCGGCTTTAAGCATTTCCCCGGCTGTCAGCTCATCTTGTGCGGCAACCAGAGAAGCCGATCCAAACAGAAATGCGGCAACAAGTATACTTTGACGAATCTTCGAAAAACGTCCGGCTTTTTTAGTTAACATCATTAACAAATCCCAAACTGAATCCACGTTCTTACTCGTCTGTAACCACTCGAAAGAAGTTCCCAGACACCAAAACGGGCAACAACCAATCTGTCATACCCCTCTTCCGGATCTCAGAAGGTGAGAGTCCAGAAATATGGATAAAACATACGAAAAAAAAACCCTGTGAGAAAGAGCTAAGTTAGTAAAAAATTAAATTTGGACAGCAAATATAAATTACCCAACACGGAACTCCTCCCAAATAATCGACTTACAACAAATATTACCAATGGGTGCTTCTCTATTTATACGTATGTCGTACCCGATACATTTGAGTTTTTACTCTATTTTTTTTCTGAAAACAACCTTGGCGGACCCGCAATTTTCCAATCTCTGGAAAAAGGCGACTTGTATTTTCCTGTCATCGGAACCACTATCCCGCGCTTTTCCCACTGGATTGCTGGAATATCGAATTGGCAAATATAATTTTTTCCGCCCTGTTCCACCCATCCTACTATGCATTAATCCAAACAGAATGGAACAGTTCATGAACCCCTGGGTTTTACTCGATACTACGGAAGTGCCCGGCGACGGTGCCATTATGAAACTTTATCAGCGCGCTTTTGAATTTTCGATCAGCGTAAAAAATGAAGAGCTGATGAACAGCCGGATGCATGGTTCTGAGGATGCTTTGGCCGAACGCGCGTGCGGGCGTGTTGCCAACCTGGCTGATACATGCGTTTTAATCGGTGGCCTGGGTATGGGTTTCACCCTGCGTGCGGCGCTGGATGAACTGAATAAAGACGCCGTTGTCGAAGTAGCAGAGCTCGTACCTGCGGTGGTTGCATGGAACCGAACCCATCTGGCCGACCTTGCGAAACGTCCGCTCGAAGATCCGCGTACTCTTGTGCACGAATCCGATGTGGCACTGGTCATGAAAGCCGCCGCCGGAAAATACGACGCGATTATGCTCGATGTCGACAACGGCCCCGATGGACTGACCCATACCGGCAACGACCGGCTCTATACCTCCGGCGGCATCAAAGCCGCGCAAAAAGCGCTAAAACCCGGCGGCATTCTGGGCATCTGGTCTGCCGAACCGGACCGCTCATTTACCAAACGCCTGCGCGGGGCCGGCATGAAAGTTGAAGAAGTCACCGTGCGTGCCCGCAAAAATAAGGGCCGCCGCCATACCATCTGGCTCGCAGAGAAAACGTAGCGCGCTCTTGTATTTTCCAACCGTTGGAAACATGATGCGCGGCTTAATCAGGAACCGATATGAAAAAAGAAACATTTACCGTCGACTATAAAGATGAGGGAAAGCGACTGTTCGCAGTGATTGCCGAGCAGCTCGAGATTTCCAAAAAACAGGCCCAGGCCGCCATTGATGCTAAACTGGTATTTGTGAACGGCCGGCGCGTCTGGATTCGCCGCCATGAGGTGAAGGAGGACGATATCATAGAAATTATGGTCGATGAGTTCAAAAAACCCGAAGCCAAACACATCGCCATTCTCTGGCAGGACAAGGACTTCCTTATTGTCAACAAACCGGCCTATTTCGTCACGAATGCCGACGATAACAGCATTGAGGAAAAGCTTCGTAAGCAGGAAAAGAACAAAAGCATCTGCGCGGTCCACCGCCTGGATAAAGAAACGTCCGGGTGCGTGATCTTCGCCAAAAACAACGAATCCAAAAAAGTGATGATCCCGCTGTTTAAAGGCCGCGACATTATGAAAATCTATCGCGCCATCAGCGTTGGAAGCTTTCCAAAGAACTGGACTGAAATCCGGACCGATATCGAAGGCTATATGTCCACGACCCTCGTGAAAGTGCTCGACACTAAAAAACAGGCTTCCTATCTGGAACTCCGCATCGAAACCGGCCGCACGCACCAGATCCGCCGCCACTTAGCTGATAAACGCTATCCCGTGATGGGTGATAAAAAATATGGTGGCTCCCGTAACGAGCTATCCCTCGAACAGCCCCGCCAGATGCTGCACGCCTACCGTCTCATTTTCCCACATCCAAAAACCGGAGAAGCAATTCGCGTGACCGCTCCTCTGCCCGGCGACTTCAAAAAGTGCCTTGCACAAATGAAGTTAAAGTAAACATCATGACCAAAAAAAAAGACCCGTTGGGTTCTTGATCAGCACAGACTGGCAAGGTCATCCTGCCCGACATATTTATGAATGGTCTGAATCAACAGTGAACGGTTGACCGGTTTAGCAATATAGTCGTTCATTCCGCAATCAAGACAAGCCTGCTGATCTTCCTTCATAGCGCTCGCCGTGATGGCAATGATTGGAACTTTTGCTGCTACACCTGACAGGCCGCGAATTTTTCGAGTGGCCTCGAACCCATCCATAACCGGCATCAGACAATCCATCAGCACAACATCGAACGGCTGATCGTGTAGAGCCAGCACCGCATCACGTCCGTTGTCTGCGGTCTCAACCGTACATCCGGCCTTGGTGAGCAGAGTCGAAACGACCTTTTGATTCACTTTATTATCTTCAACCAGCAACACAGAAACACCCGGCTTCAAAGAATTTTTTTCTTTTGAACCGTCCGATCTGCCAACCGCAGTAGCCGAGTTGGCCAAGGGAAGGCATAGGCTGAAGTAGATCGTTGACCCCATGCCTTCATCACTATCGATGCCGATGCTCCCGCCCATCAGTTCAACCTGCCGTTTACAGATGGAAAGTCCCAGTCCCCTTCCGCTCGGGAACCGATCCATCGAACCGCCAATAGACGATGGCGTTTCAAAGATCATGGCCTGCTTCTCCTGCGAGATTCCGACACCGGTATCACTTACCTTGAAAGAGAGCTCAGCACCCTCAGGACTTTTTGCGAGACATTCCACCTTGAGAGCAATCGAGCCGTGGCTGGTGTATTTCAGTGCATCTGAAATCAAATCAGAAAGCACATTATCCAACAATCCGGAGTCACCAACCAGATAAAGTGGAACTTCATCCGCACACGTACACGTGAACTGAATGCCTGCTTTTTCAGCGGGTTCACGAAACCGCTGGCGTATTACCGACAGGAAGGGCCGGACATCGAAATTATTGATCTGAACCTTCAGCGCTCCTGATTCAATTTTCGCAATCTCCAGCACCTTATTAATCGTTTTAAGCAAACCATCGGAAGACTGCTGAATGATCGAAACACAGCTTTCCTGTTCACTTTCACCGGGGTTGTCAGCCAGTATCTGTCCCATGCCGATAATATCGTTGAGCGGTGTGCGAATATCCCGACTCAGGTTCACGAGAAACTCGCTTTTAACCTGACTGGAGTTTTCAGCAATCTCGCGCGCCCGCTCTGCAAGAATGTTGGACTCTTCAATCATTTTCTGAGCAGCCGCCATCTTTTCCTCTGCCTCATGCCGCAGGGTAATGTCGCGAATATGCAGTTGCAGCACCTCTCTTCCATCCAACGACAGCATCTGCCCGACCAGGTCAATCGCAATGCTTTGCTGATCGGGATAGTTCAGCATGCTCTTACACTCACATAATTCTCCGGAAAACCACGTGTCCATCCGGTCGGTCATTTCATCCTGATAGGCAGTTGGCAAAAGGTCCGAAATGCTCTGAGCCAACAGCTCTTCCATCGTAATTTTAAACATCGTCGTGCTGTTCTGGTTAGCCAGCGCAATCCGCCCGTCACGCTCGACGAGCAGAATAACTTCCGGCGAGTTTTCAAACACCTGACGCAACCGCTCTTCACTTTCCGAATACTGCCGCGTTTTTTCAGCCACTTTATGGCGCAAAGCGAGATTCCAGAGCAGGACCAGCAGAATGAGTCCCCCGCTCGCGGCCAGAACAAGAAGAAAGGTCTTTAATGGAAACGGCTTTTTTTCATTACCAAAACCCAGCCACTCCGCTTCAATTTCCTGTAGCTTGCCGCTTTGCTTCGCGGCCAGAATACCTTTATTGAGAATGTCGAGCAACTGAGTGTCCCCATCGCGAACCGCCATGCAGATGCGCCCGGCGGCAATGGGCGTTCCACTCACCCGAATATCGTTCCGCTCGTTCGAGTAGAGATAGTATTGGGTAATTAAATCATTGCCGACCATGGCATCCACCACCCCCGATGACACCAGCTCAATACACTCCTTCGTCGAGGACGCAAAAAAAATGTCGCAATCGATCTCAGCGTTACGCACCACCGAACCGGAAAAGCCGGTTTGCTGAACCGCAATACGCCTCCCCGCGAGGTCGCCGATTGTTTTAATGCCCTCACTGTCGCTGCGCACATACAGATTAATGAGAGCAACCTTGATGATGCTTGAAAAATCCACCTCGGGATCAATCATATCGGAAACAAACATACTGCTGATAATATCTGCCTCGCCGTTCCGTAGCATTTCCTGAGCCTGAAGCAACGAAGCCTTCTCAAATCGGATTTTTAACCCCAGCTCCTGTTCCATCCACCGAACCAGATCCACATTAATCCCGCACAACTCTCCATCGCGCTCAAATTCAAACGGTTCGTAATACTGCTGCGAAACAACAACCAGCTCGCCGCGTACAGCAAGAAACACCCGGTCAGCTTCCGTTAAATATTCGCTTTCCGCCGCAACTGAAAACATCGGCAGAACAGCAATCATTAACACCGCTTTCATCAGGGCCGACCGCAACGACTCCGGCATACTCTCTCTATTTTTCATTTTAGTGCTCTCATTTCCTCTATTTCAAAATATCTAAATCAGTCAATTTATGTATTAGCACCACCCATGCCATTTTTCTTATCTTTATTGGTGCTGAGTGAAAGTTTTTATAATACTTGAAACTTAAAAATCAAAAGGCACCCCTGTAACTTAGGGTGCCATTTCAACCGCAGTGCTTTGATCCACTCAATTATAGAGGCTTTTCGGTCCCGGTCCGGTTGGATAGACCCGTGTGCAGGTATCATCCAGAAAGTTTCCGACCTGCAGTTTCCGCAGGTTTCCAAGGTTTGGAAAAATCCAGGCGGCAGATGCCTGCTGCTGAATCACCTCACCTCGTTCGTCAGTAAGGATCAGCAGATAATCGGAATATTTCCGACCGAGCGGTTGGTCGGTATCATAGCTCATCAGCTCCACCGGGCTTCCTTTAAACACATGGGAGCGGCGGTTTTCTTTGCCGGGAACAAAAGAGCTGGTCTGATGATCCAGCAGAATATATTTCCGGTCATCAATACGCTGCTGACCGAATATAAAGAGCTCCGCATAAACGGCATGTTCATAGGCCCGAGCCGAGGTCTGCCTGATTTTTGCACCAAACGTATAGTCCAGCAGCCTGGGCGGAATCTCATCCAGATAAGGCGTCGTTTTAATAATCCGTTGATCACTCTGTTTTGTCACCGAGCAAATAAACTCCGGCAGCTCCGCCAGCCCCACAAAGTTCCGATCATTGGAAGTCAGTTCTGCAAGCGGCAGCCGAACCAGCTCTCCATCGGCCGACTTCAGCACAACCGCATTTCCGAGCACGCTCACAAATTCCGCTTCAAACAGTTCGCCGTCCAATCCACTCCAGAGATGCGGTTCCACCAATTGCACCGGATCAGGTGCTTTTTCCAGAGATTGGAACGCGGCATCGGATCGCTCGGCAGGCGGAATATCCCGGAAGACCGGGCCGCCGGTCAATGACACCTGATCATAGGTCAACCATTCATAGATACGGTCTTTCAAATCATGGCTGGGTTCGGAGGTTTTAAACATGGGAAGAATCGGAGCCTGCTCCCGGTTCAGCTCATAGTCCGCTCCCTGCACCTCAACGGTCAGCATCGAGCAGAACGTACCGCCCGGAACTTCCCCGATGATCACTTCCATATCCAGCGGCTCCCCTTTCTTCAGCGTAATCCAGTCGCCCACCACAGCCGTATTATTCCCGAGCGTGTAGATTCGCGACTTAGAGGAAGAGCTCTGCCATCCGCCCGCGGCGGAGCAAATGATATCCTGCGGCGACCACGTACTACCCGGCCAGCAGGCCACCAGCACTTCTTTTCCATCGACCCGCACCGCCATAACATCGTCCCCGTGCCCCCAGAAACGGAAGGTGATATCTTCGTGATAGACGAGCTGCCCCTTGTAATGCGCCAGCCAGCAATAGCCCAGCGTATCGGCCTCATCAAATGCGGCCGGCGCCACCGACGATTTAACCGGCGGCACCATAAAGCATTCCGCATGAAGCTGTTTTTTAGATCGGTAAAACCGAGACAGTTTCGATGTCTTCCAGTCGTATCGGACAAAACGGGCCACCTCCGCCACAAACTGATGCGGGTCCATAATCATCGTGCCGCCTTCACGATCCCGCTTAAAATCATAGAAGGTCCCCACAAAACCGAAGCCGGTTCCGAAGTCATCGCCCACGAGAGACTGCTCCGTTTTGGGCAGCTCAAAATCGACCGAGAAGTCCCCCAACGACAGACCTTCCCCTCCCCCCAGCGAAGACACCACAACCTCCGGACGATCCAGCGAATTACGCGGAACCGTAATGCGGCTGATCGACCGCTCCGGCGTGGAGGCATCCCTGATTTTCACCTGCGGCTTCATCAGCTCCAGCTCAATCGGGGGGCGCACCACCGCCGGTCTGAAAATGATGGGATCCGGCTTTTTCTGAACAACAAAAAATATCGAAGTTGCAACCACACCAATTCCGAGATGAAAGAGCAGGCTGATCATCCAACCACTGGAAGTTCCTTTAACCACGCCGCGATAGGTTTCAATTATCTGTTTCATGGCGTTCTCCTATTCTGATTCGACATAACTGCGAATGGCTTCCAACCCGGCAACCGTCTGATAACCCCCGCGGGTTAACCGGGTCAGTTTTTTGAAGCGGGCATCGGTGCCCGAATCGGCATCGGCCGGCACAAACTGGATCACATTGAAGGTGAACTCATTTTTTCGTTTCCGGAGAGACAAGCGATCCGACACCGCAGCCCGCGTGGCCGCGAAGGCTTCCTGAAAATCCTCCGGGGTAAAGCGATAATAATCGAGCGAAGGCGGCCCCGGCGTTCCCGGGAAATACGCGGCCATCAGTCCCCGGCGTCCATTTGCAATCACCCTCGGGGGCTCCCCCGCTTGTTTACGCCGCGCATTTTCCTCGGCGAACAATCTATTCGCTTTTTCAACACGCTCAAGCCAGCGCTTTCCTTCCGAACTCTGGAACCAGTCGGCCGCGCTCATGTTTCGACTCTTTTCACGAGCCACCTGTTGACGGCCCCAGCTGTTCGTCAGCAGAAAAACCGTATCGGCGTGTTGCTGCATGGCCACCATGGCCGGCACAAACCAACGGTCCTGCCGATACTCATGATCCCCAGTACCATCCATCGTTTTAAAACGGCCCACCCGAAGATCCTGCTTTTGCTCAATTCCGCCCTTGCCCAGCGTTTGGATTCCATATCGACCGGATCGAACACTCTCCTCCGCTCCATTCAACGGACGCAACCACTCTTCCGCTTTCCGGGCATTGGAATCGCTGGCCGAAACGAGGTTTGGAAACAGGGTAACCGCTTTGCCCCGACCGTACACGCAGACATTAAACACGGCAGTTGAAGGCAGCTCATTGATGATGCGAATCATCTCCTGCTTAATGATTGTGTAGGCCGGAATCCCACCCATTTTATCTTCCAACATCGGTTCGTCGGCATCGAGAATCAGAAAGATTTTTTCGCCCTTTCCGCGCACATCGAAGATGGTCAGCTCCGGTATTGCAAATGCGATTGTGCTCAATGCATCCCCCGCCGTTCCGGCACTTCCGCCTATCTCGCCCTTCGCCGTCTGCAGGTCCGGCAATTGAATTTCCGGCACCTTCTGCTCAAGCGTCACCTTCACCGGAACCCGCGCAAAATTCTTTTGGGCGGATTTAGGTTTCCGGGCATTGGAAGGCGGACGCAGTTTCCGCAGCGGAACATTTTCCCGCGCCTTAACCGGAGGGTTAATAAATCTCGGTTCCGCTTCATTAATGGTGCTCATCACCACGAAGGAAAGTCCGAGAACAATGAAGAGTGCGTGCAACGCCAGTGTAACCAACGCTGCACTTGATTTTGTGTGTTTTGCGAAGAACCGCTTTTTTAGTTTCATAATCAATCCCTTTCCAGGATTGATACGAATGCGGTCCGGAAAACCTTTGGAAAAATATTTGAAGAGTGACAATTGATTCGTGACTTAAAGTGCAGGGTTCCAAAGATTGGAAAAACCTTCACACCTCAATCGTCACGCATCACGTCTAATACGCCCGGGCGTCGCTCTTTTCCATAAAGTTGATAAACGAACGGTTGGCCACACGATGACCGCCGGGAGTCGGATAGTTTCCGGTGAAGTACCAATCGCCTTTATGGTTCGGGCAGGCTTCGTGCAGTCCGCCAATACTCTGGTAGATAATCTGCACTTTCGCCTTCATTCCTTCCGGTGTCAGAATTTCAGCAATCTTGTCGGAAACCTCCTGCGGCGTGAAGGGGTCGAACAGATGGATCACCTGATTCTGCGCCTGTGCAATCGGTTTTTGCTCATCTTCTTTACAGGCTTCATAAATATCGTTCAGCACCTGTTCACGGCCGGTTTCGCGCAGCAGTGCAACCGCAGCTTCGAACGCAATAAAATCTTTCATCTTCGACATATCAATGCCGTAACAATCCGGGAAACGAATCTGCGGAGCGGAAGAAACAATCACCACTTTTTTCATACCCAGTCGGTCCAGAATCCGGAGAATACTGGTGCGCAGCGTGGTTCCGCGCACAATGGAATCGTCCAGCACCACGAGTGTATCCTGCGATTTCACAATCCCGTAGGTTGTGTCATACACCTGGGCAACCAAATCGTTTCGGTCGGCATCGGCCGTAATAAACGTGCGGAGCTTGGCATCCTTGGTCATCAGTTTTTCAACCCGCGGCTGAAAAGCCAGCAATTCATCAATGCGCTCCGCTGTCAGGTGCTTTTCCTTGAGCAAATGAAACTTCATCCGCTCGCCGACCATATCCTTCACCCCTTCCACCAACCCATAGAAGGCGGTTTCGGCCGTGTTCGGAATATAGGAAAAAACGGTATTTTCCAGATCATAATCAACGGCATCCAATACGCGCCGAACCAGCGAACGCCCGAGATTTTTGCGCTCCTGATAAATGTCTTTATCGGTACCCCGCGAAAAATAGATGCGTTCGAAAGAACAGGGCGTTTTTTCCAGCGGTTCATTCACCTGCTCCATCGTCACTTTACCAGAGCGTTTAACGATGAGCGCATGCCCCGGTTCAATCTCTTTCACTTCCCCGATCGGAATATTCAGCGCTGTCTGAATCTGCGGACGCTCCGAGGCAATGACGACGATTTCATCGTCCTGATAATAAAAGCCCGGTCGGATCCCGCTCGGATCGCGCAGGGCAAACAGGTCGCCGTGCCCGATCATTCCGCACATCACATAGCCGCCATCAAACGAGCGAGTTGCTTTTTTAAGAACCCGCGTAATATCGAGCTCCTTCACAATTTTTTCCGTAATCTCAATCCGGCTCAGCCCTTCCTTACGATACTTGCGGAACAGGAAATCGTTGGCTTCATCGAGAAAGTGTCCAATTTTTTCGAGCACCATCACCGTGTCGGCCTTATTGCGCGGATGCTGGCCGAGCTCGACGAGCATATCGAACAGCTCGTTATTATTCGTCAGGTTAAAGTTCCCGGCCACCGCCAGGTTGCGGGTCATCCAGTTGCTCTGGCGCAGAAACGGATGGCAGAAGGTTTCGCCCTGCGCACCGTGGGTACCATAGCGCAGGTGACCGAGCAGCAGCTCCCCGGCAAAAAGGACATTCTTTTTAACCCAGTCGCCATCGTTCATCATTTCCGGATGCGCTTCCCGGGCATCGGCGAACGCTTTCACCATACGGTTGCGCACCGACATAATCGGATTTTTATCAGCCGAACGGGTGCGGAAAATATAGGGTTCACCCGCCGGCATATCGAGTTTGATGGCGCAGGCTCCGGCGCCATCCTGGCCGCGGTTATGCTGCTTTTCCATCAGCAGGGTGAGTTTATTCACGGCATACATCGCCGTGCCGTATTTCTCGATGTAAAAATCGAGGGGTTTCAACAATCGTACAGCGGCAATACCGCACTCATGGCCGATCCAATCGCTCATAACATACCGTCCTCTGGTTATGTTCGGGTTTGATGAAGAAAGGAGGCAAATTGCCTTAGAACTCCGAGGCGGTCAAGCTCCTCTGATGGATTTCCAGTCATTGGAAATTTTGCATTGCCCGTAACCTTTCCAATCGCCATATTTTACACGATTTTTTGAACGTTTCTCCAAACGAAACGTCTGAAGACCAAACCTTATTAAGGAAGAAAAAGTTATGTTACTATCGCTTGATCCCATCTATTGGCTGTTTATGATTCCCGGTCTGATTCTGGCCGGCATTGCCTCGGCAAAGACCAAAGGCACCTTTAATAGATTCAGCAAAGTCGCCGCCAGCTCGCACATGACCGGCGCGCAGGCCGCGCGGCGCATGCTCGACCGCAACGACCTGCAGGACGTCTCCATCAACCGCGTTCGCGGGTTCCTGTCCGACCACTACAACCCGATGAACCGCACGCTGAACCTTTCGCCGGATGTGCACGATTCCCAATCGCTCTCCGCCATTGGCGTGGCCTGCCACGAAGCCGGGCATGCGCTGCAGCATGCCGAAGGCTATGTTCCTCTCCAGATCCGCAGCGCTATGGTACCGGTCACCCAGTTCAGCTCCTGGGGTTCGTATATCTTTATTCTGCTCGGCGTGTTCATGCAAAGCACCGGTATGATGAAGCTGGGCGTCATCCTCTTTGCCATCGGTTTCATCTTTTCCATCGTCACCCTGCCCGTCGAATGGGATGCCTCCGCCCGCGCCAAACGGCAGATGGTCACCGACGGCATTGTCCAACCTTCGGAAGCACAGGATGCCGGGAAAGTACTCGACGCCGCCTTCCTGACCTATGTCGCCTCTGCTATCACCGCCCTGCTCACCCTGCTCTACTACATGATGCGCCTCGGCCTGCTCGGCGGCCGTGACGATTAATTTAATCTGCGTAATCTGTGGGCACAAAAATGAGTTCTATTGAAACTGGTGGATATAAACATCGCTTCGGCGGGCTTTTCCGGCTCTACGGAAAAACGGCGATGCAAAAGCTACAGTCCGCGCACGTGCTGATCGTCGGCGTCGGCGGCGTTGGTTCGTGGGTGGCCGAAGCGCTGGCACGTTCAGGCATTGGCAACCTGACGCTCGTCGACTGGGACGACATCTGCTTTTCCAACACCAACCGTCAGATCCACGCGATGACCGGTACCGCCGGTCGTGCGAAAGTCGATATTCTGGCCGATCGCATTCAGCTAATTAATCCCGAGTGCAACGTCACCCCGATCCGCGAATTCTATTCCGACAAAAATGCCGACGAGCTGATTACATCCGGCCTGTCGTATGTGGTGGATGCCATCGATAAGAAAAACGCCAAGATTCATCTGATCACCCAGTGCAAGCTCATGGGCGTACCGGTGATTGTCAGCGGCGGCGCCGGCGGACGGGTGGATCCCTCCCAAATCGAAACGACCGATCTGCGGGATTCGCGCCACGATCCTCTGCTGGCCGCGTGCCGGAAACAGCTCCGTAAAAACATTCCGGGCATGCATCTGCAGCATAAAAAGAAATTTGATATTCCGTGCGTTTTTTCCGCCGAACCGATTCGCTATCCGCACCCCGACGGCGGCATCTGCATGGAAAAGCCATCCGCCGGCGATGGCCCTAAACAGCTCGATTGCCAATTCGGGTTTGGTTCGGCCACCTTCCTGACCGGCAGCTTCGGCTTCGCCATGGCCGCCCGCATCATCAACGACCTGACCGTCGAATAAAAAGTTCCAGACTCTGGAACAATTCTTACTGCCAGTTTTCGAGCCGGAGGTTTGGGTTTACATCGTTCGGCTCTTCTGTCGCTTTGTTGAGCCGAACCTTTTCATAGGCCGCTCCAGCAATCATTGCGGCATTATCCGTGCAGAGCGACGGCGGACACAGTAGCAGTGGCACCCCGGTCTTTTCAGAAAGGGCCGTCAGTTTTTCGCGCAACACCTTGTTGAGCGATACCCCGCCAGCGCAGGAGAAACTTTTGATATCAAACTGATCAAGCGCTCGTTCCACCCGCATCGTAAGCGCATCGGCCACCGCTTCCTGATAGGACGCGGCGATGTCCGACAACTCCTGCCCTTCCGGCTCGTGGTCCAAATTCTTCACGTGGGTCAGCAGTGATGTTTTCAAGCCGCTGAAACTGAAACAGAGGTTGCGGTCGTATTTATAAATCCATTTCCCTCGATCCACACTTTCGAGCCCGCGCGGAAAACGAACGGCCTGCGGATCACCGCCCTCGGCGGTTTTCTGAATGATCGGTCCGCCGGGATAACCCAGTTTCAAAACGGAAGCTCCTTTATCCAGCGCTTCTCCGGCGGCATCGTCAATCGTACTGCCAAGGATTTCATACTGCCCGACCCCTCTCATCATAATCAGACTGCTGTCACCGCCGGAGACCATCAGTCCAAGCATGGGAAATACTTCATCTTCCGTCGGCGCATCCTCTTTCATGAAAACAGAATGCAAGTGGCCTTCATGATGATTCACGCCGATCAGCGGCTTATTCAGCCGCTGTGCCAGCGTCTTGGCCGCAGAAAAACCAATCAGCAGCGAGCTGGCCAGCCCGGGGCCATAGGTCACGGCAATCGCATCGATCGAATCATACGTCTCGCCGGCGGCCTCCAGCGCTTCATCAATAATGCCCGGTAGTTTTGCCACATGGTTGCGCGAAGCAATTTCCGGAACCACCCCGCCGTAGGGGCGATGTTTGGCAATTTGCGAATAAATGGCATTCGACAGAACCACCCGACCGTCTTCCACAACGGCGGCAGCGGTTTCATCGCACGAGCTTTCAAGACCTAAAATTTTCATGGCGCATATAAAACGGGGACGTCTACATGGAAGCAAGCTGAAACTCGAACAACCCGTTCAAACCCGGCTTGTCATAGTTAAAAAAGCACCGGGTCCGCTGGAAACGCGACGAGGGCTTCGCGTCTACGTTACAGATGGCTTCCCGCTCGGGTTATAAATCTATAAACGTTTTCGTTTTTGGAGATCAAAAGATGCCCCGCTTTCGAGTGTGTCAAAAAACGGCTCAATGTTGTTCGTCCATAACTGGGGATTGAATATGTAGACGTGGCCGCTCCCTCTAACCTGCATATTGTTTTTTCGAATAATCACAGCCGTGCTTTGATCGATGCCTATGCCTAACAGCGATGAGGGATCGAGCTGTTTATCCGCTAGTTCTCCCTTTTTTAAGGTTAGCAGCTGAAATAAATCCTGCTCCCTTTTTCTTTCCTCCACATGCACATCAAAGGCGGCATTGTTTACAAACGCAAAACCGGTTTGATGCTTCGTATCTCCCAGAATGAGGCGCTTCGTAAAATCACCACGGGTCATAAAGGAGCTTTGCACCTGTGCTCCTGCTGATGAACCGCCGATAACTCCTCCTCGTTCCAATAAGCGTTTCAGTGCGGCATATACTTCTGTATCTAAAAAGGCATCGGTTAAATAGCACTGATTCCCACCTGTCATAAAAACGGCATCAGCGGAATCTATAAGCCCGTACGCCGCCGGCTGATTGGCATCCTCTTTTTTCAAAATGAACAGTTCGTGCACATTCTGCATTTGGTACTTCTTCTCTAGGCCGCTTATCAGTCGAAATGGTTTTCCTTCGTTGAAATCTTTTTCGCGTTTGGCACCTTGAGGCGTTGTGATGACAACAATCGAGGGCTGAGACTTACCCGTTACTTCCTGTATCAAGTTCAGATATTCTTTCACATTGAGCATCCCGCCGCCGTGAATATATAAGGCCCCGTTTTCCGGCCCGCTTGTTTGAGCCGATGCCATAGAGCCAAGAAGCCCCAGCAACACCATTGTATATATTTTCATGCGCATCTGTTTCATGCCTTTTCCAACGCTTGCAACGAAAGCTCCATCCTCATCAAAGAGTCCGTTTCAACGGGATAAAAATAAAGCTGAATAATAGCCTGCGTTCAGACAGAACAAGTAGGCAAAGAAAGATATAAGTACGATCCCCAGCCCTTTCCATTTATAAAATCGAATCATGTAAACGGGAAATGCAATGGGCCAGCAGAGTAATATCAACCACTGATACGATTGAATGATGGGGCGGTTTTTGATCTGGGAAATGGTAATGATTAACAAGGTCACCACGATGGCCGGAGCGAAGAAAAACACCAACGTAAACTGCGGGACCGAATACACACTCAGCCATCCTGCACAAAAGCAGAGGATCAACAGCAGAATCGTCAGGCTGTTACGCCTCTTTATGAGCGTGCTTTCTTCCATTTTCTTATCCAAAGCCTATCGGAAACATTATCTTACTTGATGAATTACCTCAGAGGGTTTGTTGGGCAATTTAGTTTTCTAATGTCGCGGTGAGCCTGAGAGGATTTCGCTTCAACTTCATCTGCGGACGTTTTCACTGCAGGCTCAAGCACCGCGTAAGGTCCACGTCTTGGTTGGTGTATTTTACTTAAATTGTGGGTTCCAAAGGACAGTTGGACGACCTTCAAATGTGTCTTTCCATCCCGTTGTGCCAGGCCTGTAATGGATCACTACATTAGTACTCCCGTAAAAAATGCCTTCAGCATTAAATTCAGGGGCGTTCCCTAAGAAGTATATATCTGTGAGATTAGGCACCTGGGAAAATGTCTCTGGCAACATTGAGGAGACTCCTCTAGGGATTGTAACACTGGTCAGGCTCTGACAACCATGAAATGCTGCCGGTCCGATAGAGACGACACTATCCGGAATTGTAATATTCGTCAGGTTGTCGCAACCCGAAAAGGCCATTTTTCCGATGTGGATAATGCTATCCGGGAGAGTAATGCTCGTCAGGTCTTCACAGCATTCGAAACTATTGATAACAGTAACAGGTAGTCCTTCAAAAACAGAAGGAATAGACACAGAGCCCTTTGCCCTCTGGTTGTACTGAATAATAGTTACGAAAAAATCATTCTTTTTATATATGAAGTCATCGGTATAGATCCATTTTTCTGCGGCGGTTAAAGCTTTGTCGCTATTAGATTGTTCTGCCATGCAGGGAATGGCACAGAGCATTAAGACTACAATTGAAAACTTAGCAATTAGACTTTTCATCTTTCTTCTCCTTTTTTACCCGTTAGGGGGGCTCTTGCTAGTCTCTACAGAAGTACCACTTTCCGTTTCTTTCAAAAACACCGTATATATTACCCGCAAGAAAAGCATCAGGAGTATCACCCTTCTGCTTAATAAGAATCACTTTTTCTGGAGGAGTATTCCAGTCCACGCGACCTACTCGACCTTTAGATAAAAGAGTCTCATATTCGGTTTGATTCCAAACAAAAACTTTACCAACAGCTCCGTTAAAAAATGTAGTTAATCGAGTTTTTTTATATTGTTCAATCTCTTGTTGTGTCAGATCTGAATAATCCATATGTTGAAGCATAGGCATTCCATCCCCAGTGAATGCCTGTTTTGCGAACTCTAATAATTCTTCAAAACTATCTGTACCATGTACTTCAGTATATAGAGAACTACACCCGCCGATAAGACCGCTGAATATTACGGCTATCAACAAAGAGCATATCTGCTTCATATTTTTTCCCCAACAGTTTATTTTCAGGCAATTCTACCTGATATCTGAATATTACAGGGGGTTTCGTGCATTATTACCTGTTTGCAATATTCAATATTCATAACCTTTTCCCTGAAATGCATAGTGAGTTGCAGTGGTTTTTATGGCAAGTGGAATCCTTACTGAAACATGGGAAGTATTGCGAAGGCATTCTTCATGCTTATCAATATAAAATAATAACATGATTCAGATGTTTTTTCCAGGCATTGGAAACAAAGCCCCTCCCTCTCTACGGCAGCAGGCTGGAAGCAGGCGGTACGGCGTGTGAAATGAATCTTTCATCCACCTTTTTCAGCATCACTTTCACTGGGAATGATTTTGACTGTGGATAAGAGAATTCAGACGAAAAATCTACTGACAGAAATAGTTCAAAACTTGCGAAGGGTGAGGGTTTATAACAATTTCACATAGCTGTCGGTAGATTCCTCGCAGAGGCGCTGAGCACGCAGAGAATAAAAAAAACTGCTCTGCGGCCTCCTCATCTCTGCGAGGAATTATTTGGAGGAACTGGTTTAGGTCAGATTCGAACTGAAAACGGTATTTTTTCTGTCCCTACTTTTTCTGTCTAGATCTCTGTTTTCTTTAAGGGCTTTCGTGGCTGTATATAAAAACAGGGCCTGAATGAATCATTCAGGCCCCGCTTCAAATTTTCCAAGGTTTGGAACTTACATTCCGAGCATACCTTGACGCTCAGCTTCTTCGTATTCCTTGATCTCTTTATCGAGTTCGTCGAAGGCCTGCGAAGCGCGGAAGCGTTCGTAGAGTTTGTTTTTATCGTTCTTTTTCAGCGATGCAGCAATAATGTCTGGATTGAGCACCATCAGGACGTAAGCGGTTGTGACGCCATCGTTGGTTTCATATTTCTGCATTTTCGGCACCGTTCCCTGCAGTTCCTGCGCGGTGATCTGCTTGGTGGCAGAGCTGAAGAGCTCGTTCATTTCCGAACCGTTCGCTTCGCCAACTTCTTCAACAAATGCTTTTTCGAGGTTTTCGATTTTCACGGTCACCAACTGCGCCAGATTCTTGCGGGCTTCCACTTTGGCTTTCGTGATGGCCAGCTGTGTATTGCGGGATTCGCCGAGTCCAACGGAGGCCATACCGCCTTTTTCAGTGATTTTTCCGACTTCTTCCTGCATGTAGTCAAACATGGTTTTATCCGAGTCCGCTTTCGGTGCGGATTTACATCCGGTGAATCCGATGCATACGGTTAGGGCCAACAAGCCAAAGGCAATTTGCTTCATTTCTCTGTCTCCTGTTCTGATTTCCATTGATTGGAACGAGCCGTTCCACACGCTTTCTCAAGACATGCAAGACTATCCTTGTATTCGAATAGCTCCGCAACTGTTTTTTGAGTGTAACTGACGCACACGATCGTCTACCCTCCCGGCTCATGAAAATTCTTTTTCTAGCAAATCGCCTCCCGCATGCGGATGTTGCGGGTGGACATCGGCTTATCTACCAGCGTATGCGAAAGCTGGCAGAGCAGGGCCATTGCGTTGGTTTGGCTTCGTTTGTTTCGGAAGACTGCGTCGAACATATCCCGGCTTTACGAAGGGAGCTGCATGATGTTCAGACTGTACCGGAGAAAAAGCGACGCCTGATTGTACGCATGCTGCGCGACTACATCAGCGGTTCCCTTCCGGCTATTTTCTGGAAAAATTATTCCCAGAAAATGATGCGCCTCGTGGGCGATATGGTGGAAAAAACGCAATACGATGTGGTTATCGCCGAGTTTGGCGAAATGGGCATGTACCTTTATCGCAATCCCTATCTGTCGGCTGTTCACAAGATTGTTTCCTGCCACCGCTGCCTCTCCTCGGCCTTTGCCAAATATGCCGAGACGCCTGGAGTCCCCCTGTCTGTACGCCTGAAAAGCAGTTCGCAGATGCGGGTGCTGCAAAAGTATGAGTTTGAAATGTACAGCGCCATGGATCATATCCTGACCCTCACGCAGGAGGATCGCTTCACCCTGCTGAACCATGCCCCGCAGTTGCCTGTCTCCGTCATCCCACCGGGGATCGATTTCAACTATCTGGACCGGGGCCGCTTGAAGAAACCTGAAAAACCGCTGATTATGATGTGCGGCTATTTTGCCGATAAATCCAACCACGATGCAGCCCTGTGGTTTATCGAGGAGGTCTGGCCGAAGATATTGATCAGACATCCGGAGCTCAACTGCTCTTTTGTTGGACTGGGTGCCAGTCCGGAAATGAGACGCGCCGCCGCAAAATACAATCGATCCATGATGGTGATCAGCAACGTGGATGATTTGCGGCCCTATCGAGAGCAGGCGTCGATCTTTGTGAACCCCATGCGGCTCGGTTCGGGACTGCGGATTAAAATGCTTGAAGCCATGGCCACCGGACTACCGGTGATAACAACCGCCCTCGGTGCGGCCGGTATTCCGGCACAGAACGGTGTAAACTGTTTTGTGGCCGACACCCCCGAACTGTTTGTTCAATCCATCGACTGGCTCATGACCGACCAACGGCTCGCCCAAAAAATGGGCCAACGCGCCCGCGAGATGGTCAAAGAGCAGTATAATATCCACTCAACAATCAGCGAGCTTGAACGGGTTCTGTCGGAAGTGGTATCCATATAGGCTGATTTTAAAACTACGGGGAGAACCGCTATGACACACCATATTCCTTTCGACTGTATGTATTCCTTCATGCTGGATGTCTTTACGGGCATCGGAGTGCCGCCAGACGATGCAGAAATATGCGCCGATGTGCTCATTGCATCCGACAAACGCGGCATCGATTCGCACGGCATCGGTCGGCTGAAGCCGATTTACTACGACCGGATTGTGCATCAGAAAATTCAGGAAGCGGTCACCGAATTTGAAGTCGTGCGCGACCACAAAGCCACCGCCGTCGTCGACGGGCATCACGGCATGGGCATGGTGGTGGCCAAACGCTGTATGCAGATGGCCATCGACAAGGCCAAGGAACACGGGCTTGGTATGGTGGTGGCACGAAACTCCACGCACTACGGCATTGCCGGCTACTATCCCCTGATGGCCTGCGCCGAAAATATGATCGGGCTGTCCGGCACCAATGCCCGCCCCTCCATTGCACCGACCTTCGGCGTGGAAAACATGCTCGGCACCAATCCGCTGGTCTTCGGCTTCCCGACCGATGAGCCGTTCGACTTTGTGAACGACTATGCCACCTCCATCATTCAGCGCGGTAAAATTGAACAATATGCCCGCGAAGGCAAAGACTGCCCGGACGGCCTCATCGTCGGTCGCGACGGAAAATCAATGACCGACTCCAAACAGATTCTTGAAGATCTCGTTAAAGGCGAAGCGGCGCTCGCGCCCCTCGGCGGCATCGGAGAAGAGACCGGCGGGTATAAAGGCTATGGTTTTGCCACCGTGACCGAAGTGCTGTCCGCCGCCCTGCAGCAGGGTGCCTTTCTGCAGCAGCTCGTGAACAAAGATACCGACGGCAACCTGAAGCCCTACGAGCTGGGCCACTACTTTATGGCGATCGACATCAACTGCTTCTGCGAGCCGGCCGACTTCCGTAAAACGGCCGGCGACATTATGCGAGCCCTGCGCGAATCCGAAAAAGCCCCGGGTGCCGAACGCATATTCACCTGCGGCGAAAAAGAATATCTCGCAGGCATCGAACGCGCCGACACCGGCGTTCCCGTCAATGATGCGCTACAGAAAGATATGATCACCATGCGCAATGAACTCGGGCTCGACTACACCTTCGAGTTTGAATAATGGAACTGAAGCTTTCCAACGCCCGGAAAGACGAGCTTCGAAAGAAGCTCGTTGCCATTCACTTCGATGAGTTCGATGAAGAGATCAGTGACTTCAAAGCCGATCAGCTGCTCGACGCCTTTCTCGAAAAGCTTGCGCCGGCCATCTATAATGTCGCCCTGCAGGACTTTAAGCAGTTCATGTTCACCCAGATCGAAGACATGGAAGCCATCTACGAAAAAGAATAACAACGAGTACCCACCCGATTTTTTTAACGAACCATTTAAATGGAACCGCTATGTCGCAATCTTTCAGTAAACAGAATCTCGTTTTGTATAAAAAACAACCGGCCCTCGTTGAGCAGGTCGCTGATAAAATTTCCATCCAACTTGCTTCCGGTAAGCAGATCAAGGTGAGGGAGAAGGATATCCAGTTTCTAAACAAAGGCCCTGTGCAGAATCTGGGGGCACTGGAGCAGGAACCTGCAGGAAATCTGTCGGAAGCGTGGGAGCTGCTGCAGGGCGAGTCCGTACCCCTGGCAGATCTGGCCGAACTGATTTATGGCGATGCCTCCCCCGCCTCCGTTTGGCATGCCTGGCTGGCGCTGGATGCGCAGCTCTATTTCACGGGATCGATCGACGAAGTGGTGGCTCGCAGTGAAGAGGAGGTGGAATCGCTTCTTGAGAAACAGCGCGAAAAAGAACAGGAGGCCGCGCTTTGGGACGACTATCTGCAACGGGTCAGGCAACGCGCGGTGGAGCCGCAGGATATCGATGCGCTGCGCGATATCGAACGGCTCGCCATCCGGAAGGCCTCAACGAACCGAACCCTGAAAGCGCTCGGCATCGAGATCACCCCCGAAAAGGCGCATCGGTTGCTGCTCGACCTGAACCTGTGGCATGAAGCGACGAACCCCTATCCCGCCCGCTTCGACTGCTCGGCCACATCGGCCAATGGGCCCGTTCCGGAACTGATCGACGAACAGCGCGAAGATTTAACCGCGCTCGACACCTATGCGATTGATGATGAAAACTGCACGGACCCCGACGATGCCATTTCGCTGGATGGTGCTTCGATATGGGTACACGTTGCCGACGCGGCGGCTTTGATTGCGCCGGATTCGCCGCTCGACCACGAGGCCCGCGCCCGGGGGGCCAACCTCTATGTGCCGGAATACATCAGCACCATGCTGCCCGAAGCGGTTACCCATGTGCTGGGACTCGGGTTGTCCGACCCCTCACCTGCACTATCGATCCAGCTGACGTTGTCCGATGCGGGCGCGCCGGTCTGCCAGAAAATTACACCGAGCTGGGTGCGTGTAAAAGGAATGAGCTATGCGGAAGCTGATCAACTGATGGATCAATCGCCCTTTCAGGAACTGCAGGCCATCACAGCCCCCTTCCGAAAGCGCAGGATGGAAATAGGAGCGGCGCAAATTGACCTGCCGGAAGTGAAACTGAACGTGAAGCTCGGTCAGGAACCGGTCGACCTCGCTCTTCCCCACGATTTACCCCTGCCGGAGCCCGCCGCTTATACGGTAGAAATCAAACCGCTTCCCTCGTTGCAGAGTCGGCAAATGGTCACCGATGCGATGCTCATGGCAGGCGAGGCCATCGCAGACTTTTTAATCGAACACGAAATCCCGGCCCCCTTCGTTTCGCAGCCGGCGCCGGACGAGGCAACGGTTCCGGAAACAATGTCCGACATGTTTGCCTATCGCAAAAAGTTTAAGCGATCGCGCGTACATTTAGAGCCGGAGCTCCACGCCGGATTGGGGCTGCCGCGCTACACCCGCGCAACCAGTCCATTGCGCCGCTACTCGGATCTGCTTGTGCACCAGCAATTGCGCGCCTTCCTGCGCGGAGACGAAATTCTCAGCGAGTCCGATATATTGGCGCGGGTATCCGAGGCCGACGTCGCCAGCGGCCAGACCGCGATGGCCGAGCGCAACAGCAATCGTCATTGGACCTTGCTGTATATGAAACAGCATTCCGAAAAGGTTTATCGCGGTGTCGTCGTTGATAAACAAGACGACCGGGGAACCGTACTCATTCCGGAGTTAGGTATTGACGTAAAAATACGGAAGCTCGCGGACGCCTCTCTCGACCAACAAGTCGCCGTGCAACTCAACCAGATCAATTTGCCGGATCTACATTTCACCTGCCGACTGGTTACGGAGGACTGAAGAACAGCGACTTTCAATCCTTGGAAAAAGCGACTGCTACTCCAGAAAATAGTTGTAGTCGCGGGCTTCTTTCGACTCGATGACTTCCATGGCATCTTCGGGGCTGATAGCGGCGATGAGGCGCTCGCGGATGGCCTGGTCGGAAACCATCGATGAAAGACTGGAAAGCACCTTGAGGTGCAGATCTTTTTTATCTTTCGGCGTGATGATCAGCATGATGACTTTGACCGGCTCATTGTCGGGGGCATCGAATTCGATGCCTTCGCGGCAAATGGCCATGACGCCCTGAATGGAAGGCCCCTTTTCAATGTGCCCGTGCGGAATGGCGATATTGCGACCCATGGCAGTGGACATATCCTGCTCGCGCGCCACGACGGATTGATAGAGTTCTTCCTGGCTGATGTGCTCCACCCGGTGCGTTTTCATCATAAAAGCCACGAGCTGGCGAATGGCATCCCATTTATCCATCGCCTTGAGATTGACCACAATAAACTCTTCCGCCAGGAACTCCACCAGTCGCTGGCGATCGCGATTGGCTTCGCCGGACCGGACAAGTGCGGCTTTGGTGGCGAACGGGCCAATGATCTCGGCAATCGTGACTCCGGCCAGGATGATGGCACTGACGGCCTGCTTGATCTCTTCCGGAATAAAGGCATCGTTGCTGAGCAGGATCACCAGACCGATGGCAATCCCGGATTGGGGATAGAGCGCAAAGGCCATATTCTGCCAGATGCGCTTTGAGGTTTTTCCAACGATTCCTCCGAGGGCCGCCCCAATGGTTTTTCCCAGCACACGGGCCCCGAAATAAACCATGGCCACCAGACCGACCGCGAGCATGGCATCGAGGTGCAGCGACACGCCGGCCAAAGTGAAGAAGATGACATAAAGAACCGGTTCCAATGGAACCAGCGTGGTGAGCTGCCGTTCCGCGACCTCCGAACTGTTGCCCAGATAGACGCCGAAAAACAGGTTCACCAGCAGCGGGCTGAGCTGCAGATAGGCCGCCAGTCCATCGAGCAGCATGATCGCCAGAAGAATAGTTGTGAAGTCGTGAAACTTCGGTTTGCTGACCAGCACCTTCGTGATCCATCCGGCCGCCAGCCCCAGCGACAGCGCTCCGAGCAGGTGGTAGGCGGAAAGAATCAGGGCATCGTCAATCTTACCGGTGGTTTCGCCGCTTTCAAAATAGGCGGCCACAAACGTGCGCATCATCACAAACAGCAGGATGGCCAGAATGTTATTCAGGGCGACGGCGGAAATCAGCGTTTTAACAAACGGGCCTTTGGCCCGCATTTCACGAATGAGGGCAATCGTGGTGGCCGGAGCGGTGGAGGCCGCAATACCGCCCAGCAGCAGCGTGGTTGGCCAATCCATTCCGAAAAGACGCGATGCAATTATAACCGTGATGACCGACAGACTGACTTCAAAAAGCGAGATGGTGATGATACGGCGAATGGAGTTATGAATCCGGCGATAGGAAAGGTGCCCGCCGATACTGACCGCCACCAGGCTCATGGCAAACGTGGAGAGCGGCTGCAATGCATGCATCTGTTCGTGCGTGCCGATCAACCCCAGACAGGCAGGGCCGATGAGAACGCCGCCGAGAATATTCCCGGTCACATGCGGCAGCTTCAGAAATTTGGCCACCCAACCTCCGGCAAAACCGGCCAGAATAAGAATGCCCACCACCAGAAAAGGACTCAGGTTTCCTGCATGAATAATCGAATCAAAAATCTGTTTCAGAGCTTCCACTTTTTGTTCCCTCGAAAATATACGCCGTACGGTTGGAAGGATTCTGTCAAAGCATCATAGCAATGGCAAGAAATCAGGACGGAATCTAAATAGTCCCGATTATTCTGCGGAGCGGATATCCTGAATCTGCAACTGCAGCGTGGTATTCCCCCTCCACGTATTTTCCTTCAGCGAAAATGCAACATCCAGTTTACCGTTTGGAAGTTTACTGAGGGGATAGTTAAAAGCAATGGCCTGAAACTTCCAACCCTTGGAAGCCAGGGTCAGCTTAAGATGTTTTTCCCCCACCACGCGCGGTGCTTCGGCCAGATCAACCTGCAACAGGCCCCAGACCGGTTCGGGGTTATCCTGCCCAAACGGACGGAGTTGCTTGAGTTCGTCAAAAAAATCCCTGCTTATTTCGTCTGCCGTCAGAATCGCATCGATCTGCTGCACGGGGGAGAGATCCTGCTCCCCCAGCACCTGGGTGACGGCCGCATTGAAGTCCACTTTAAAATTTTCGAGTGTGCCCGGCTTTACTTCAAGCCCGGCGGCCATTTTGTGCCCGCCGAATTTATTCAGATACTCCTCGCAGCGCTGCAGGCCATCGAGCAGATTATATTCTTCAATACTGCGGCAGGATCCCCGCGCGCTGCCGTCGGCTTCGATTCCCATAATAATGGCCGGACGATTGTAGTGCCGCGAAACACGCGAAGCCACGATGCCCACCACGCCGGGATGCCACCCCTCTTTTGCCACAACCAGCCCGAAGTGTTTTTCCGGGTCGAAATAGGCATCGATTTCTTCAAACGCTTCATCGGCCATTTCGCGTTCAATACGGCGGCGCTCGGTGTTGGTTTCATTCAAAAGCTTTGCAATCCGCTGCGCTTCGGGTGCACTTGCGGTGGTGAGCAACTGTAGCGCCTGCATCGGCTGGCCGATACGGCCGGCCGCATTAATGCGCGGCCCAAGCTGAAATCCCAGATGAAACGTTTCCAGTTCGCCCTTAACACCGGCCACGGTTTTAAGCGCCTGCAAACCGACCCATTTTGTGCTGCCAAGCTGTTCGAGGCCATGCCGCACCAGAATTCGGTTTTCATCCAGCAGCGGCACAATATCGGCCACCGTTCCGAGGGCCACAATATCGAGATAGTGCCTGAGTTCAACGCCAAGGGCCGACGGCTTCTTCAATTTTCGGCCGCGTTTCACCAATGCATGGGCGAGTTTAAAAGCAACCCCGACCCCCGAAAGGATTTCCAGCTTCGGGCAATTTCCAAGCTTTGGATTAATCAGCGCGAAGGCCGGTGCCGTCTGCTCTTCGGGCTCGTGGTGGTCGGTCACAATGACATCAATGCCGCGTGCCTGCACCGCCTGCACACTCTCCACCGAATTCACGCCGCAATCGACCGATACCACCACCGTTGAACCGTGCTCTTCCAGACAGCGTTCCAGGGCGTCGGCCGACAGACCGTAGCCTTCGTCCAGCCGATCAGGAATGAACGGATTAACATCGCCCCCCAGTGCCGTAAAAATTTTCGTAAGCAATGCGGCAGAAGTTACTCCGTCCACATCGTAGTCGCCAAATACCGTAATGCTCTCGCCGGCATCGATCGCTTTCCAAAGTCTGGAAACCGCCTTTTCCATGTCGGGCAGCAGAAAGGGATCGGACAGGTTGGTCAAGCGTGGCGCAAAAAACGCTTTCGCTTCTTCCAATGTCTGGAAACCGCGCAGTACCAGCAAGCGGGCAATGGGAACCGGGAATCCGCTTGCTGCACTCAGTGTTTTGACCCGCTCTTCATCGGCGGACCGGATGTTCCAACGTTTGGAAGCCATGCTATTTTTCGTCCATTGTCGTTTTCCGACCCGCGCTCAGGAAGCGGCTCACCAGCGCTTTAACGAGTATTTTTAAATCTTCATACAGCGACCGAATATGGGCATACCAAAGGGAATCGACTAACCGGTCTGAGTCGCTGTTATAATCCTGATAGCAGAAAACACCGGGATAGTAGTGTGAGAGTTGTTTAATGATTTCATCGTCCTCAGGATGGCGCATCGGCGGTTGTCCGCAGAGAAACATGCGGCCTCTCAATACCAGCAGAATGCGGGGGAAACGATCCAGCGAAAGAGCACGGAACACTCGATATACAACCGACTTCCGGTCGGTCTGTTTTATAAACACCGGCAGAGAAATATTTCCGGTATTCGGATCGTGATATTGTTTTTTCCGGAAACGGGCAGTTCCGGAAATCCGAATCAGCGGGAGGAGAAGGCAGAATGGAATGACCTGAACCAGCGCTATCGCCAGCGCCACACACCACAGAATCAGATAGCGCACAACATCTCCCGTACGCATATCCTGCCGGTTATGAGCAATCAGCCAGGAATCGGTAATTTCGATCGTGGTTCCGTCTGACGGATCAATAACCCGGTTGCCTGCCACAATTTTATTCCGGATCTCCAGATTCCGGCCGATATACGTATCGTCGAGAATCAGACAATCAGTCAACTCGCTGAAGGCATCTATAATGACGTGGTTGGCCACCACTGCATTGGGTCCAATGGTAGTCATGGCCCCGAAACGGCAGTCGTCGCCCACGAGGATCGGCGCCTGCAGATGGCTCGAAGGCGGCGTGCGGACATTGTAGCCGAGAGAGCTGCCGTCGCCCCCCGAAAAACCGGCGGTGACATACCGCGAGAATTCGGCGCGAACCATCTTCATGTTCAGTTCGAAATAATCGCCTATGCTACCCATCACATAGGGATTGATATGAATTTCCTCCAGCCCCCGGTTCCGTTCGATGCAATCGCCGATCAGCACGCTCAGCTCCTCCCCGTTTTTTCCGTAGATAAAATAAGGCACATCACCAAACTTATGGCAGCAGGTCTGCAGCTTTTTAAACCCATCGGGCCGGAAGCCCTGACGGCGGCGCATAAAGAAAGGCCCTCCGAAATACAGGAGTCCGTTTTTCCAATAGTTGGAAATTGATTTCAGATAGTCCACTGCAGTTTCGTTGCTGCGGGAGAAAACATATTCGACCACCACATTCCAGCGGTCGCCGGAGCGGACATAGTCCTCCACTTCCTTTGCACCTTCCCCCAGAAGAATATGCACGGAACGTATTCCCATTCCGGTGCAGGTCTCCAGCCAATAGTCGATCAGCGGCCGGTTTGCCACGGGAAGCAAAGCCCAGGATGTGTCGCCTATCTGCTTGGCCCATTTACAGGTCAGGGATGTGTTGAGTACGGCAATCATCGGGTTCCGGCTCTAATCAAACCCCCTGATGGCATCCTCTACCGATTCGTAAATCTCGAACACCTTGTAGGCCCGTGTGATTTCAAAAACCATCCGCGGCTTTTTCTGCAGGTTGGCAATCTTCATATCCCCCCCGCGTTCGCTGATTCTTTTGAGCACGGCAATTAACGTTCCGAGCCCAGCGGAGTCCATAAAGTCGACGCTTTCGAGATTGATGACATAATTCTTAACGTCGGGCTCGGCGGCCTGCCAACTCGAGAGTTCCTCGCGAAAAACATCCACCGTTGCTGCGGTGAGTGCTGCACTCACCACAACCACTCCGACCCCGTCTATCTTAGAACAGTTTACCAACATGATCTTCTCCCTAATAAGCCCCGCGGCCGAACAGCACTGCCGGGATTGTTTTCAACATAATTATAATGTCTTTCCAGATACTCTGACTCTGAATGTACTGCATATCCAGTCCGACCTGCTCGTTGAATGGAATATCCGCCCGTCCGCCAATCTGCCACAGGCAGGTTAAGCCGGGTTTCACATGAAGCCGTTTGCGTTCGTTCAGCGTGTAGGCCTTTACTTCATCTGAAAGCGGCGGACGCGGCCCCACAATTGAAAGGTCGCCGAGCAGCACATTAAAGAACTGCGGAATCTCATCGATGCTGAAACGACGCAGGAACCGCCCGCACCGGAGTACCCGCGGATCTTCCTTCATCTTAAACGTGACGCCACCATTGGATTCATTTTGTGCCTCCAGACCTTCGCGCAGTTGGTCGGCATTGCGAACCATGGAACGGAATTTATAAAACTGGAATTCACATCCGTTCAACCCCACTCGTTTTTGTGTGTAGATCACCGGAAATCCGTCTTCGATCAGAATACATAGAGCAACTATCAGAAACAGGGGAAACAGCAGCACGATGGCCACCAACGATACAAGAATGTCGACGAAGCGTTTTATTACCAGCAAGCTGCGCAGCATGCCTTCCCAAAGAACCAGCCGTGAGCGTTGTTTTAATTTAAGAATTTGCACATCGGCTTTTGTGATGGGAATTTCCATCCGGTTAAACAGCTCGCGCCGCGCTTTGTAGACCGGCCGTTCCATTATTCCCCGCCCTCGTCAACAATCGTGCAATAGGTCAGATTCTGCGACTGAACACGATAGCGTTCAATCCGGTCGGTAATGGTGTTTGTGATGGCTAAACCACGACCGCGGTCCCCCATGTGTGCTTCATCCAATTCCCGATGCAGCGCTTCTTCGAGATCCCATTCGGTTCCTTCATCGCGCAGCACAATCTGACATACCCGGCCATCCACCCGGATTTGCAGCCAGAATGTTTCATCCTCCCCCAATCCGCTGTGATCAACCAGATTGGCCCCCAGCTCCATGACCAATAGGCGGAGCATGGCGGCGGTATCTGAAGAGATACCCTGTGAATGAACTGCATCTTCGGCCTGCCGGGCAATATCCGACACCAGATAAATATTTCGCGGAACGGTCTGCTCCAGCACAATCTTCGCCGGATCAAGCATTTGAATCGAAATGGCCGTGCAATCGTCTGCAGCAATGTCGTATCCGCGCATATCCAGTTCATCGAGCAGTTCCACAGACTTATTGGAAAACTGCGGCTGTTGAACCACTTCACTGTAAACTTCCGATAAATAGTCTCCGCACTCTTCGCCGCTTTGGCGGTGTCGGGCTTCTGTCAGACCATCCGTAAAAAGCAGCAGATAGGAATTACCCTCATCGTTAAAAACGGTTTCATCCTTTTCCGAATAGGGTTTTTCAGGACCGAACGGGAAACCGATGGGCGCCCCGCCCTTATTGCCGAACGTACTGAAGTCAACCAGCGTACCGTTCCGTACGAGCAACGGGTTTGGATGCCCGCAGTTCATGCACCGCCATTCCAACGTCTCCGGATCATGCACCGCCATGAACATGGTCGCATAGTAGGACGGATTATCAATCCTGCGGCGAATCACCATATTGAGTGCATTGCAGATTTCGGCGGGCCCTTTTTCCACATAGCGATGGATCATTTCGCTGGCCGTGGCCTTCAGCAATGAGGAGATCATGGCCGGTGCCACACCGTGCCCCGAAACATCCGCCACATACATGACATACTTTCCGTCGGGCAGAACAATGATATCAAATGCATCGCCGCCCACATCCATACAGGGCCGGTAGGCAATGCGGACATCAAAGCGGCGGGAAAAGTGCGGAACATCGGAAAAAAGGGAACTCTGAATGGAACCGGCCAGCTCCAGATCCCGCGACACCCGGTTATTCCAGACGATCAGCTCGTCATTGCTTTTTTTCAAGGCCAGCGCATTGCCCACACGCAGTACCAGTTCACGCGGATTAAAGGGCTTCCGGATGTAATCCATCGCTCCGAGTTCAAAGCCGGTTTCAATGTCTTCAATTTTCGACTTGGCCGTAACCATGATCACCGGAACCCGTTCTGTCCGGATATCCGAGCGCAGCTTATCGCACAGCTCAAAGCCATCCATCTCCGGCATCATGACATCAACCAGAATCAGGTCTGGTGCTTTGCGGACCGCAATGGAAAATGCCGAAGGGCCGTCATCTGCATCCAGAACCTCGCATCCGCGCGCTTCGAGCAGTTTTCGAAGATATAAGCGATTCGGCAACTCATCATCCACCACCAAAACGCGGCCGGAAAGCGGTTGCATCAGACGCGAGGTCGGGAGTTCTTTTTCGATGAGTTGTTCGGAAGAGGGCATCAGGTTCTACCCCAGCGTTTTAATCCAGGCTGACAACCCCTGCACCAGTGGTTCCGCATCGGCCAGACGATCTTCTTTTGCCGTATTTTCCACTTCGAGCCCGAGCACTGAAATTTCCGGCAGACCAATCGTTCCCCCCATCCCTTTGATGGAATGAGCGGCCATCCGCATCATTTCAGGATCCCCGTTTTCCAGGCCCTGTTCCAGCTCGTCGCTTAACCGCCGCAGTTCTTCAATAAAAATTTCAATCAGTTCCTCGTCAACTTCGTCCGTATCGACCACAAACTGGGGTTTTCTGGCATCGAGACCAGGAATCAGTTCATCCACCCATTCCGTATTACCCAGAATATTCACTATACATTCCTCCTACATAAAAGGTTGTTTAAAAGCCGTTAAATCATAACAGCATTGTGCATGGAGGCAAATCCCCAGTGGATCATTTTCCAGGGATTGGAAAATCGAATTTCCGGCGTGCCATCGGGGCGCTTTCCACCGCCGCCTCAATTCCGATTTCGGCATGGTTCACCCGTTCACCAAACTTTTTTTCAATCCAGTTCACGCAGCTATCATAGATGTGGTTGTATTCACTGCAGGCGGTTTCCATATCGGTCACGAGATCAAATGAAACCTTATAAGGTGCCGCATCCCCTTCAGCACGCAGATCGTGCACATCTACCAGACAGGACTCATTTTTGATGTGCTCATGAATCACGCGATTCAGCTCTTCAAAGATGGTGTGCGACCGATCAACCGGATCGACATGCGCCAACGCACGCCACTTCAGCCGTTTCTCCACAGCACGTTCCGCGATTTCCGAAATTTCGTGAGCCTCCACCAGACTCAGTTTGGCATCCACTTCAATATGGAACGAAACCATTTTCACATCGCCATATTGATGCACCATAATTTCATGGGCCCCCATCACTTCATCCACCGAAACCGCCGTTTCATAAATTTTCCGAACCTCGGAAGGATCCGGTTTCTGACCCAGCAGAATATCGATGGCCTCGCGGGCATAGGAAATTCCCGTGTAGAGAATAAAGAGTGCAACGCCAATGGCCGTCCACCCGTCAACCGCTCCCCAGCCGAACCGGGCACTCACCAATGCCACCACCACCATCAATGTGCAGATGATATCAAACGTATGGTTCCAGGCATCGGCTTCCAACACCTGCGATTTTGTAAGTTTTGCCAGCTGCCGCGCAAAGACCGCCATCCAGGTTTTCACCGCCACGGTGATGCCCACCGCAACCAACAACCACGGAGGTGCCACAATCGGTTGCGGATTAATCAGACGCATCACCCCCGACTTCGCCACTTCAGCCCCAACCAGAATCAGCGCAATCGCCAACACAAGGGTCGCTACAGCTTCGATTCGGCCATGACCGAACGGATGGTCTTCATCGCGCGGTTTGCGCGACCATTGGAACCCGAGCGCAATCACCAATGAGCTTCCCATATCCGTCAGGTTGTTCGTGGCATCAGCAATCATCGAGACCGATCCCGACACCAGCCCCAGCCAAAACTTGGCGGCGGCCATAAAGGCGCTCATTACGGTGCTGGTCCAGCCGGCCAGCATACCCAGACGCGTGCGGTTATCATGACTGTCCGGCGCCTGATCCGGATTCATTACCTTCCGCACTAAAAACCCCATCATCGGGCACGGCATTTTCTGTTTTTTATTTTCAATCATACGTAAAAAAGGGCGTTCCAATCATTGGAACGCTCCTGAAGGTAAACTAAATAAGTATTAGAAGTCTACTTAACCTTTTCCGCCAATCTCCAAGGTACATGCCTTCAGCATTTCACGCGCTTCGCTTTCACGTTCCGCCAAAGGAGAATCGATGTAATCCTCTAAGAGTTGAGCCGCTTCTTCCATTCGGTTTTCAGTCATTAAAAGTGAAGCCAATTTAAAACGCACACCCTGATAAACACCAAATTCGCGAGGGCTGCGGAGTGTCAATTCACTCAAATAACAATACATCAAATCAATAGCAATTTCATTGTGCTCCGCCTGTAACTGCACCATCGCTTCCTTTAACAATTCCCCTGGTGTCAGCTCCATGAGAGACTTGGAATATGCCTGCATCTCCTCATCATCCTGTTTCGATGGTTGATCTTTCACAGCGGGATCGACCCGTTGGCTCGTTTTATTCATTTCGGGAATTTTAAATGGTCCAAGCAGCACTTCGCTCCCCTTGGAATCTCCCGTCGAATAGGATCTTCGAAATGCTAAAATCATCTCTCGTCCAATATATTCCTGATAAAGAGTTCTTGTCGTATGAATCGTCTCTCCTGCTTCGATTTTTAACCAACCGATTTTTCCGACTGATCCGCACATCACTGAATTCTGTCTTTCCCATACTGAGCTGTTCGCCTCCTTGATGAAGGATTCAACCTGATAGTACCTGTTGTCGTTTCCGAAATCCTGTCCGTAAATATAGATTGGTTTTTCAGATGTGTTTCGTATTTCAATATTCATTTCAACTTCCGGAGGACCGTTATATGACTCCCGAGAAAATGGGTTGGTTTGAATTGAAATAATTTCCCACTCAGCGCAACAGACCGCTGATGTCAGAACCAACGAAAGGATGATCAGTATTTTCATCATATATTTCCTATTGCGAAGCAAACACTACGGATGCGCCTGGCAAGTGAATCAGACTTTGACCTAATTATCAGGCGGTTTCGCGGCTTCAACCGCTGGCTCGCATACATTACTCTCTCACAACAGTCTGGACCGTTGTTGTGATAAACCTTTGTCCTTCACAAACATCAATATCTCCTCTGAAAACACCTTCCTGTTCCGCCCGAAAGACGAAGGTGAAGGTTTTTGTCTCTCCAGCCTGGACCGGTGTACCAAACGTATAACTTATATCCTCGAAAAATGGAATAATCATGCTCGACCGAGGTGCGGGATCTGTAGAGATTAAAATGAAGCCTTCGATATAGTCGCCACTGATATCAATGTCCGAGATATTCAGTCTCTTTGTCTCACGTTCATTCGTGACGTTCAGCTTCAGCTCGAATTCTTCCCCAACCTTAACATCCAACGGAGATTCGATAGAAAGAGACACCCCTTTAACATCCTGTGATACGTGTATGAGCCAGCCGACAAACAGCACTTATTTCCAGTCCCAACGATTATCAGGCCATTCTACTGATAGCTGAATATTACTGAGGGTTTTGTGCATGATGCCCTGTTTTCAACATCCACAACCCCTTTCCCTTAAATACACAGTGAGTTACAGGGGGTTTATATGGCAAGAGGAAACCCTTTATGAAACGCGGGACGTATTGCACACGCTGTTGTTTTACTTGGTAGAGTTGAATAAGCGTTTCGCTTGTTTTCGGTAGCGGGGAAAGCGAGATACTCACTCCACTTGTATTTGGGGAAAATTCCGAGAGTATGTTCCGAACGTAAAAAAGGCATCCCTTGCGGGATGCCTTTTTGCAGTACACCTTTTTTATCGGTCTACTTTACCTTTTCTTCTTTATGCCACAGCAGAACAACCGGGGTGGCCACAAAGATGGAGGAGTAGGTACCAACCAGGATACCGATGAACAGCGCCAACGCGAAGTCCTTCACAGCACCGCCACCGAAGACAAGCAGCATTACCACGGTCAGCAAGGTGGTGAGCGAGGTCAGTACGGTACGACTGAGAGTCTGGTTGATGGAGAGGTTGGCGATGTCCTTATAGGACTTTCCGTGCTCCAGCTTGAGATCCTCGCGAATGCGGTCGAACACCACGATCGTGTCATTTACGGAGTAACCGACGATGGTCAACAACGCCGCAATGATCGGCATACTGAGTTCATAGCCGAGCGCGCAATAGATACCCACGGTAATCAGAACGTCGTGCGCAAGGGCTGTAATGGCCCCCATCGCGAAGGCGAACTCGAAGCGGATCGAAATATAGATAATGATGCCGATCAGCGCGAAGATGATCGCGTTGATCCCCTTCTTTTTCAGCTCGGCACCAATCTGGGAACCGACACTGTCGGTCTTCACGATTTCCGGATTCCCGTCCAAAGCCAGCACGGCATCCTGAGCCTGAACTTCTGCACCTTCCATGGCTTTCAGTTTCATATCCATGAAGAACAGACCGTCATGCGTCATGGGCGTCAGCGAAGCATTATCAAACCCGTTTTCTTCCAGCGTTGTACGGACGACTTCGATCGGCTGTTCCTGTTCAAACTGGAAGGTGGTTACCGTTCCGCCGGTGAAATCAACGCCAAAGTTGGCATCGCCCTTCTTGAGGAAGTAGCCCCAGGAAAGAACAATCACGGCCAACGAAATAATCGCGGCCACCTTGCGGCCGCCCAGGAAGTTAAAGTTGGCGTTCTGCAGGAATGACATGGACATCATCTTAATTGATTTCAACATATTGGCATCTGCCAATGTATTGAAGAACAGGCGGGTCATGATCAGTACGATAAACATGCTGACCAGAATACCGGCACTCAGGGTAACAGCAAAACCGCGAATCGGTCCGGAACCCTGCCAGAACAGGATCATCGCTGTCAGCAGCGTGGTAACGTTGGCATCGAGAATGGTGCTGAATGCTTTGTTGTAACCGGCATTGATGGATCCGCTGACAGATTTTCCGACCTTCCATTCTTCACGCATGCGCTCAAAAATAAGTACGTTGGCATCGACGGCCATACCGACCGTCAACACAATACCGGCAATGCCGTAAAGCGTGAGGGTTGGAAGACTGACGGCCGAACCTTCCAGCGAACCGGAGATGACCCCGAGGAATCCGGCGGAAAGAACCATTCCAACAGGAAGCAGGATCAACACGAACACCAGTGAGAGGTTGGCGATGAGTCCAGGAACCATGTAATAAATCGCCATAAAGAGCAGCACGGCAATCCCGCCGTACAGAACAGCTTTCACACCACTGTCGATGGAATCCTGACCGAGCGTCGGAGCCACCGTGCGTTCTTCAACAATTTTCACCCGGCCCGGCAAAGCACCGGCTTTCAGAACATTGGAGAGGTCGCGTGCGTCCCGCAGTGTGAATGAACCCGATATGCTGGCTTTCCCCGCTGTGATCGGCTCGTTTATATTCGGCGCTGAGTAGAGGGTATTATCGAGAATTACAGCCAGTCGACGGTCCACATTTTTTTCTGTTACCCGAGCGAAAGCATCTTTTCCAATGTTATCAAAGGTCAGACTGATTTCGTATCCACCGGTCATCGGATCCTGCTGTACCGTTGCTTCTTCCACGGTATCACCACCGAGTTGAATGCGACGTTCAATATAGAGCGGGCGGTAAATCTTAGAACCGTCGGTATGGCTGTCAGCCATCAGCATGAAATCCGCAGGCTTTGCACCGAAACGTTTCATGCTGTCGTAGAAGGCTCGCGTCATTTTATCGTCAGCTACTGCAGCCCGGTCGCGGACATAGAAAAGTCCACCGTTGTCCTGCCCGCCCACCTTAAACCCGAGAGGAACCTGTCCGGATGAAAGAAGTTCGGAAACCCATTCATCATTCTGCTGATGCACCAGTTTGAAACTCAGCACCGCATCTTTCGACATCTGGGCTTTCGCTTCGGCACGGGTGTCGGTATCGGCACCGGGAAGACGAACGACAATGCGGCGCTCACCTTCCGGATAGATTTCCGGCTCAGACGTACCCAGCATATCAATACGATTGCGTATCACTTCAACCGCAATTTCGCGAACGCGCGTTACTTCATCATTCAGGGCTGATTCGCTGATTTCATCAACGCTGTCAATTTCCTCATCGGATTCAACCATTTTCCGGGCAACATCAGCGGCATCCACTTCGACCACAAAACTGGATCCACCCTTAAGATCAAGGCCCAGCTTCACTTTCTGTTTCAGCGGAGTGACAAGTGCGAAGGACCAGATGACCAACAGAGTCAACAACATCCACTTCCAAAGTTTATTCTTATCCATTAGAGCAAGCCTTTCTTACTTGGACGGTTCAATTTCGTCCGGAGTTTCGCCTTTTTCCAATACCTGGGAAATGGCCGCGCGTACACATTCAATCTTGGTGTTTTCAGCAATACGAACCACCAGCGTGCTTTCTTTGACGTTTACAATTTCACCGATAATTCCGCTTGTGAGCAGAACCCGTTCGCCACTCTTCACCGCGTTGATCATTTCCTTGCGTTCTTTTTCTTTACGCTTCTGCGGACGGATCATCATGAAATACATGATAGCGAAAAGAATCGCCATCATACCGATCATTCCGAATGGGGACGATTGTCCTGTCGTAGCAGCCGGAGCGGCCTCCGCCTGTGCAATAGTCAAGGGTAATAGATTCATCTAGTTGTTCTCCTTTACGTTTAAAACATGCTCTTCCGCAACCACGGAATAACCGGCATGAAACTCCGTTCGGAATTCATTAAACCGGCTCTCTTCGATCGACGTTCTCATATCCTTCATAAATTCAAGATAGCAATGCAGATTATGCATCGTTATCAGTCTCAGCCCCAGAATCTCGCCAACATTGATCAGGTGGCGCACATAAGCACGCGTAAAGTGTTTACACGCATAACATGTACAGCCTTCCTCCAACGGGCGGGTATCCTCTTTATAGAGGGCCGCTTTCACCGGGTAGCGTCCGCGTCGAGTCGAAACCGTTCCGTTCCGCGCCTGTCGGGTCGGCATCACGCAATCGAACATATCGACTCCGCGCGCCACCGATTCCACCATCTGGGCCATTTCTCCCACGCCCATCAGATAGCGAGGCTTATTTTCCGGCAGGTGGTCGACCGTATCTTCCACCCCTCGGATTATCAGCTCATCCGGCTCCCCGACACTCACACCGCCAATGGCATAGCCATCGAAATCCATCTCGACCAGGCCTTTGGCGCACTCTTCACGCAAATCCGCATACACGCTTCCCTGGGCGATACCGAAAACAAGCTGGCCATCCGCCCGAGGCGCTTTCCTGCAAATAGCCGCCCAATCTAGGGTTCTGCTTACAGCTTTGCAAGCGTATTCCTTCTCACTTGGATACGGCGGACATTCGTCGAAAACCATCGCAATATCCGACCCGAGCTTACGCTGAATCTCCATCGATTCATTCGGACCGATAAAATGTTTCCGGCCATCGGAATGCGACTGAAAGGATACCCCTTCGTCGGTAATCTTATTGATCGCCCCCAGACTGAAGACCTGATAACCGCCGCTGTCGGTCAGAATCGAGCGATCCCAGCCCATAAATTCGTGCAGACCGCCCATCCGTTCAATCAGATCCGGACCAGGCCGATCGTTCAGATGATAGGTATTCCCAAGCAGAATTTCGCAATCAATGTCGTGCATTTCCTGCGGGGACATGCCTTTAACCGTGGCCTGCGTACCCACCGGCATAAAGACCGGGGTTTCCACTTTTCCGTGTTTGGTGTGAAACGTGCCCCGCCGTGCTTTGCAGGAGGGATCGGTGCCGTGGTGTTCAAATGTGCCAATAGTCATTAGTTTTAAGTATTAAAGTGATTAAGAGGTTAAGTCCGGTCGTATCCGGAAGTATTATGCAGTGTCTTTTCGGCCTATTTTACGTCTTCATAGAATTTCGCCATCGACGTCTGCATATACGGCACCAGCCAGAGATAGCCAATACCAAGGGTAAAAAAAGATGCCAACAGCCCCCACCCAATAAAGCGGCAGTTCAGGCAGAAAAACTTCCATTTATTACCTTTCATCATTTCTTTACTGCGTGTGATTGCTTCCAACGGCCCGCAGTCTTCATCGTCGGCAATAATGAAAAAGGCCATTGCATAGCGAAACAGCGCAATGATTCCGGGAATGATCAGCAGCATGTACCAAAGCATATAAAACAGCATATAGAAGAAATAGACACCGAATGACTTCCAGAAGCGGCGGAACCCGATAAAGAGCTGTTCCAGGCGAACTTCGTCTTCCTGCGCAATCTCCAGATAGAACCCATAAAAACCAACTACTGCAGCTCCACTGATGAGAAACATGAATAAATACGCGAAAAAATAGACTGAATTATAAGCGGAAACAGTCTCCCCACCTGAAGCGGCACTGATCGACACCACAAAGATACAGGCTGCTACTGCAAAAAATCCGATGCTGTTGAGCAACATCGTATATAGAAGATTTCCCAACACCGCCATCCCCCAGTTACCGGACAGCGATTCCCTGGCTTCCGCCATGAGGTCTTTATTTGACGTTCCGCCTCCCCCGCCAATCGAAGCGCCAGATGATGGAATATTCAGCGAAGGTATTCCCCCTCCCGAATTATTTAACCCAGCCATGTCTTTCCCCTTAAAAAGAATTAAGCTGCGTATAGTGCCGAAAAAAGTTGAAGAAACCAAGTTAAACCATCAAATACGAGACACTGGAAAAAGATGACAATTCCGGTGTATTCAGGCATGAATACGGAACCAACCCTCCAGCAAACAGCTTCCTCACGTAAAACCGGCACCGATCCCTGATCCGCAAAAAAGTCCGCCTCAGAAAAGCAACCCCTCTCTCCCTAATTGCTATTCCAAAGGCTGGAAATTTTTCAGGCATAAGAAACCGCCTTGTTTCAGCAAAATTTCCTGAAGTTTACCGACATCCACATCCCCGACAGCAGCCCCGTCTTGTACCGCGATCGCTGCCGCAATACCGCCGGCCTGACCCACAGCCCCCATCGTCGGAGTCGTGCGAATGCCCGCCTGTGCCTCGAAATCAACCGAGATGCACCGGCCCACTGTAATCATATTGCTGATCTGGTCGTTCACGAGGCAGCGGTAGGGAATATTGCAGAACGTGCCCCACTCCGGCTTCACATGGTCAGTGCCCTCGCCGTCCGGACTGTGAATATCAATCGGATAGCCGGTGTGTGCAATCGTGTCTGGAAAAGATTTACGTTCGACTACATCCTGCCCGGTCAACGTATAGCGCCCTTTGATCTGCCGGGAACTGCGCACCCCGATCTGCGGGCCCGTATAAACCAGCACCGAATTTCCAAACCCTGGAATATATTTTTTCAGAAAACGGTCCACCTCCAGCGCCTGCTTCCGGCCCTCCATCTCCGCCAGACTCAGACTCCACGGATCATTCGCATCATAGCCCAGAATGCGCGTCGTATTCACAATCACTTCCCCGCGCGTATTCGCTTCAAAAAATAGAATATCCTCACGCGGAAACGTAAAGTCGCCCGCTTCGCGCCCCTTCGCCAGCGATTTCACAAAGCCGCCGATCGAGATGCGCGATGCTTTATCGATTTTATTCACATCCCCTTCCAACCTTGGGAACTCGTCCGGATTGTTTTTGATGTAGTCGCGCACCTCCTGAATATCGACATTCATCATGCGCATTTTCATGGTCATCGGCTGACACGCCCCATCCGACTCGCGGCCCTTGGTGCATTTAACGCCGGCATGCATGGCCAAATCGGCATCACCCGTCGCATCAATAAAAACCTTCGCCCGTAGCTGGCTCAAACCGGCCTTTGTGCAAATGGTGATGGCCGAGATTTTATTTCCATCCGTTTGCACGGAAGCCAGCATCGCGTGATAGAGCAGTTCGCCGCCCGCTTCCGTAAGCATCAGCTCCAACTCCATCTTCATGCCTTCCACATCGAACGGAGTGACGGTGTAAGTGAAGCCGGTCGTATCATAAATATGCCCCGGCGACCGACCCTTCTTTTCCAGCCGATCAATCAGTTCGCCGGTCGTACCCTGGATCACCTGCTCATCGCCGGCATGGAACGTCATCATCGGCCCAACGCCCGCCGCCGTCAGCATACCGCCTAGAAAACCATATTGCTCCACCACCAGCGTTTTGGCACCGGCCCGCGCCGCTCCAATCGCCGCCATGGCACCGGAAATTCCGCCGCCCACCACAATCACATCGTACATTTTATGTGGTTCACTCATCGGTACTCCTCTAATTACTTCCAGAATCTAAAGCCCCAGCGCTTTAATGATAACCGGGCTTACCACAGCCGCTTTACCCTACTCTTTGGAGTGAATCGTGTCGGGCATATAGCACTTATTTAAGGGACTTCAAACTGTGGTTCGACAAAGTGGGACAGTGCTTCCAGCCTGTCTACGACAGTGCGGCCATGCAGAAGCAGACAGGCTGGAAGCACTGTCCTACATATAAGAATGCGATATCAAATCATCCAAAATTTCATATTGCCACCCTATTTCTGAAATCGCTGGTCTATAAAATGGATCTGCCGCTGAACCGCATCATTCCAATAGGCCCAGGTATGACCGCCCGGCATCTCGGTATAACCATGCTTAATCCCGGCCTCCAACAGTTGTTGATGCAGTGCCCGGTTCACACCGACAAAAAAGTCCTCAGAGCCGCAGTCGATCGAAATGGCCAGATCACCATCCTTCAACACCTTGGCCTGATTGATAACCGTATAGTGCTCCCAGTTTTCCGGATGGGTCTCTAACTCGCCGATCCGCTTTTTTATATCCCACTTCCCGGGAAACGGTCGAATATCCACACCGCCGCTGAGCGGTACCGCAACGCTGAACACATCGGGGTGGCGAATGGCCAGAAAGAGGGATCCATGCCCACCCATACTGTTCCCGCACAGCGCGCGATAGGTTCGCTGCGCTTTAGTGCGATAGTTCTGATCCATGTGTGCAACACACTCTTTCGCCACAAAGGTTTCATATTGATACGACGGATCGATGGGACTGTCGAAATACCAGCTGGTTCGGCCGCCATCCGGGCAGACCATGATCATGCCATAGGTGTCGGCCAGCTGTTCAACGACGGTTTTATCGATCCATTTACGGTGCGTGTCCCCCGCTCCGTGCAACAGATATAAAACCGGATACCTCGCTGACCCGTCCTGATAATCATCCGGAAGAATGACACTCACAGGAATGTCCCGCCCCATCTTTTCACTCTGAACGGTGATCGTCCCCACCGTCGACGCCTGACTGGTTGAAACAACCAGTGCGGTCAAAAACAAACTAAACCTGTTTTTCATTTTACTCACACTCCAACTTATCAACGCACGCCCCGGAGGACTGTGCCACATGAACGGTGCTCGTTTAATCCTGATGAACCTCTTCTTGAACCAACTGCCCATGTTCATATTTCTGTATGACCGCGTTGAACCCTCGGCCTTTTTCCAAACCTTGGAAACTGATTTTATCCGTTCGGCCGTCTTTCAATTCCACCGTCACTTCGTTGGCCGACTGAGCCGTGACGGATTCAACCACGCTTTCTTTTTCAAACGGCTCAATCACCGTCAGAAACCGCGCTCCGTTTCCGGTGGTTCGGAAGCTGAGCGATTTTCTACGCCAGGTTTCGTCGCCAAACGGATAGTCGCCACCGACGCTGGCCTTAAAGCGCACCGCGTTCAGGCCGGACAGATCAAGCGTGATCCTTCCATCCTGCTCCGACTTCATCGGATTTGCAGGAACCGACTGATCAAACAGTTTTCCAGCAATCTTCACCGGGCCACCGTAATAATCTTTTCCAATGGTTGGAACTTCGGCGATCTGGTCGTAGTTCAATTCAAGGTCGCTCAGTTTCACCTCAGCTCCGTCGGCGGTCACGATGACTGGGTTACCCCAGAAGAGCGTTTTCGGCGCGTTGGATTTAAATTCGGCTTTCGTGGTTAGCGTCAGCGTTTCCAATCCCTGGATATTTACATCGATTTCATCGCGACCCAGCACCCATGCGCCGAATTTTCCTTCGGCCAAAAGCTGATCGTCGCCCGTCACCGAATACCAGAACTTGCGGCTTTCGTTATGCTGCTCCGGCAGGGTTCCGATCATCACTTCCCGGTCTTTCGGCCAAGCGGAATAGACATCCATTTTCAGCACACCATCTTTGCCATAAATACGCGTTCCGGCATTATCGGCGTCTTTCCCGAACTGCGTTTCAAAGCTGACCTTCGCGGTACCCTTCGGCTCGTACCAATTGCAATCCGTAATCACCTGGGCCGACAACACCGGATCGGGATTCATCTGCTCCGTGTGACGCACCGGTTCACGGCCCTCCTCGGCTTCCAATGATTGGAACCCTTTAATATTAAAGAGGCAGTCGAACGTATGCTGTTCGGGCGAGTCCAGATAGTCAGCTAGCACGATGTAGTCATCCGTCACCGCCAGCAGTCGACGTTGCGTAACGCGCTCTGAGTATGGCCCCGGCACGCCCCACTTCGGCTCGTTTTCCGGCACCGGCATATAGCGCCCTTCCTCCCAACACTTTTCCTGGCAGGTATCGCCGGTAAACCACGGATAGTTGATACCCCCGTAAGGCGGAGCCGACCAGCGGGCTTTGGTTTCCACCGCTGTCACCTGCATGATTTCATTGGTGCTGAAAAAAAGCTTCGTGCTCTCCACAGCTTCCTGCTGCTTCATATCGACCACGACCATATTATGCGGTAGCGAGCTCTGCACAAAGAAGGCATACATGAAAGCGGGATAGCCCTGCCAAACGTGTTCCGGGTTGTAAAAACTCCGACCGTACCGCATCAGCGAATTGAGCGCTGTACGGTCGAAGTGACCGTGATAACCGCCGTGCGTCCCATATTTCAGCACCGCCTGTATTTTTTCGCGCGGCTCGGCGGCATTCGAACGCAGCATCGCTGCGCCGACATTATCCGAAAAGGCTGAGCCTTCACCCAGGGTTGGCGTATCTTCCGGCAGCTCTGGCACACCATAGATCAGATCACGCGTTCCGGAGCTTTTGATGATGGACCCGTATTTCGGATCACCATACGCAAAGTAGGCGATCTCATAATAGTTATGTGTAAAGCGATTTTCCACCGCGTCATTGTTGGCAAACATAACTCCCGCATAATCAATGTACGGGAGCATCGCATTCCACATATCCTGAATCTTCACATACGGCTTATAAACGGGGCCCCATTTCTGGAACGGTTTTCCGTAGATATATTGTTTCCGCTTTTCGGCATCGACCGGAAAGATGCTGTACTCCTTGGAATAGCTGGCCGGGAATGCGGCGTGTAGATAGTCAACGCCCCACGGTTGCAGCGCCAAGGCGAGCTGAGTGAATTCGCTCGATACCCAACCGTTGTATCCGATGGCACATTCGTACCACCAACCATCGGCCATAATGCCATTGCTGACCTGATCCAGAAATCCGCCCGGCCCTTCGATAAAACGCTCGGCCGCCGCGAGGTCCTGGATCGCCAGCGCGCAATAGACCGCGCCGCACAACTGCGCCACTTCCCAGTTGCCGGTGATGCCCTGACTGATGCTCTGATTGATTACCTTGAAATACAGCCGGAAGGTGGCTGCGATGTTTTTATGATCCTGTTCGGTCAACACACCGGAGTTATAAATCGTGTCATACGCCCAGGCCGCATTCTGAAAGAACACGCCTTCCTGAACCAGACTGCCACTGCTCGCCTGCAGTGTTTTCGGATAGCCCGTTTCCGGATCGGCGAGTCGCCGCAAAAACAGCGCGACCTTTTCCGCGTATTGTTCCTCGCCGGTCAATTGCCAGGCCAACGCCGTTTCATACGCTCTTTTCACACCGCCCTGCGGAATCAGGTAGACACTGTTACTCGTCCGCGAAATTTTGGTTTGATTAATCTCCGGCACCTTCCAATCATTGGAAGTCTGGATTATTTTCGCGGCTTCCTTCTTTGCCCATTCGACGGTTGCCGCCTTTTCACGCACGGCGTCCCAGCCTGCCTGCGAATGAATGAGGTACGGGTGCGGCAGAACCGCCGCGGTAATGAATTCAATCTCCCCAACCGCATTGCCATTGGCCATCGCCTGAATGGTTTGCGTTTCACGCCCGCCCGGCGCCACGCGTTCGGAAACGTTTACCGTGACGCTACAGTCCTGAACCTCGCCCGGTTGCAAAATAAATTCCGAGGGGTGGATAGTGGTCTCCATCACTTCACGACCGCGCACGGATTGCGACAGCGTTACGACCTGCGGATCATCCGTGCAGTTTTCAACCAGCAGGTCATACACCACGGTTTCGCCGCCTTTCGCAGAGACCGAACGAATGGGGCTTTCCAGATGAATACGTTCCGCCTTCACCAGCTTGAGATTACGAAGCTGAACCTCGCCCTGGCTGCCATCCGCAAATGCCGCTTCAATGGAAAAGGTTTTAATGCTTTCCAGTGCGAATGGACGAGCCTGCTGCACATTGAATGAAGTGAGCGGCAGGGTTACCGTGTGCCAGCCCTCGCCCTTCAGGCCGAAATCCAGCGTAAAAACATCGGTTACATCCGTACTACCCTTGTTCAGTTTATACGGTGCATTTTCCATCGAGGCCGTTGCCTTCAGAGTTGTATCGGTCGGCAAATAAACATCAAATCGAACGCCATATAGTTCCCGCCAGTTGGCGGAGCCATCGTGCACAAAAGAAAGCCCCGCGCGGTAACCGCCGCGCTCTCCATCCGGATACGTATATTTCGCAATACCGGGCACTCGAAACGAAGTCAGCTCTCCATCAAAAGACAGATCATCACTACTTCCATTCCGAGAGACCTCGTTGTTCACACATGCGGAAACCAACAGCGTGCAGATAACTGCAACACCCATGCAGAGTTTCTTCATATCCATTACCCTTCAAATCTCGGTTTTTTCTTTTTTGCGACCGCACGCAGAATCAGACCAACCACCACCACAAAGCCGCCGCAACACAGGATCAGGAGCCGTTCCTTCATTTCATTGGGAATGGCCAGCAACAGGAGGGTTAATCCGCCGTACGCTAGACAAAGGTTACTGAGCACGCTGTACTGCCGTTTGTCGCCTTCATAGTCCGGCTCGTGCTCATCGGCCCGATCGATCGGCGTATTGATTTCTTCAAAGAAAGTATCCACCCGGTCCCGATAGTCCTGCTTTGAGTTTTTATAAAACAGCATCGAGAAAAAGAACCAGATATTGCAAACGAGGAAGATTGATCCGGTGGTGAGGGCAATTCTCAGGTCGCCGATTTCACGCGCCGAGAGTGCAACTTCCTGTCCCCACAGATTCTGAAGAAAGGCTTCCGTAATATAGAGTTTTGCGCAGACCGCCATGATGAAACCAACCACCATGGTACTCCACCCGGTCCATTCCGGCGTCTTTTTGACGAACATGCCATAGGTCAGTGGAAGCGCCGTCGGCAGACCGATCGAAGCGGTGGCCAGCAGAATCAGGTCGAACAATTGTAACGACTTAATGTCCTTAAACATCAGCGCAACCAAAACCCAGATGGCGCCGTAGACAAAAATAAACACCCGGCCCACGAGGATCTGTTTAGTTTCGGACGCCTCTTTATTCACCACCCGAATATAAAAGTTGCGCACAAACGTACCGGAATAGACATTCAGCAGGCTGTTCATCGAAGTGAGGCTGGCCGCAAAAATTCCGCAAACCAACAGGCCCAAAAGCCCCTCCGGCAGCAGCTCCATGGCAATCGCCACATAAGCGGCTTCGCTCGGGTTGTTCAGCTGAGGATATAAACTTCCAAGCTCTGGAAAAATAATCGCCGAGCCCATGGCCGGAATCATCCATATCGGTGCCAGCAGCACAAAACCGGCAATCGAAACCAACACCGCTTTTTGGGCATCTTTACCGTCCTTCACAAATAAATACCGCGCCGCGCCGGTCAGCATGCTGTTGAGCATGGTGATTTGGTTGACCAACAACGTGACCGCAAAAACAATAATCACCCAGGGGCGTGCAAAATCGGTCCAGCGGAAATGATATTCCGGCACACGTTCGAGCAGCCCGGAAAATCCGCCCACCTCTTTATGACCCAGCGTCAGCACGGCCATGATGATGGTAATCGTAAGCACCACGAGCATTTGAACAAAGTCCCCCGCCGTTGCGGCCCAGGAACCTCCGAGCAAGGTCATGCAGATCATCACAACACCCAGCACGATAATGATCGGTCCCATGGGCAGGCCGAATACGCCCGACATGAATACTGAGATGGTATAGAGCATGATCCCGCCCATAAAGGTTTGGAAAAACAGGGGCAGCCACGTGTAGATCTGTTCACTCGATGCACCGTAGCGTTTCCGAATTCCTTCCACCGCCGTCACCACGCGCATTTGCCGGAACCTAGCGGCCGCAAAAAGAAAACAGACGATCAGCGCAATAATATTACAGGCAAACAGAATCAGAAAAAAGGTGCCGGTTTCATAGGCCTTCGCTGCGCCGCCGGTGAACGACCACGCCGAAAAGGTCGTCATAAACGCACTGCTTCCAACCACCCACCAGAGCATGCCGCCGCCGCCCCGGAAAAAATCGCTGGCCGTCTTACTGAAGCTCTTATAGATCGGCCCCAGCGAAAGCATGAAAACCAGATAAACCCCAATCACTATATAATCAAAAATACCCATCCCTACTCCTAAACCCTTTGCTTCTATTGTCGCCAGGCTTCCAGCTTATAAAACAGGTTAGTATCTGTCCCGTTGACAGGAATGGCGATCAGCAATTCCCCGCCATTTCCGGCAAGAACATCGGATGCATTTTTCCATGCCGGTTCCGTTAGACTCCCTGATGATAACAATTGATAGTTATGCCCGAGTCCGGAGTTTTCAACCGACACGGAAAGTTGTTGCCCGCCTTCTCCGTCGCTGCCGAACACTACTTCTCCCATAACCACATCACCGGGATTCATCGGTGCCGATGGCACGGCCATCACTTCCAGCGAGTTCGTACTTTCGACCCCGTCATAAAGAGCACTCACTACATAATAATAGTTCGTTCCCGCCAACAGGCCGGTATCGCTGTGAACGGTCGTAGAAGGACTGAACACCATCGTATCGTATGGACCACCGCTGTTCGTGGAACGTTTTAAAACATATACTGAAGCTCCCACGGTTGCTGCCCACATTAAATTAAGTTGTGAAGCGGATTCAGGAGCTGCGGATAATCCATGGGGTGCGACAACCGGAACCGTCCCTGTTGCATCTTCGCTGATCGTTATACTGTCCAGCTCATAGGCTCCACCCGAAATATGAATACGCATGCTCTGCACGCCCTGATTCAGGGTAATGTTCTGCGCCACGGTATAGGTTGTCCAATTGTTTCCAGTGGTTGGAAGAATGACATCGCCGGTCACATCCGATCCGCCAAACGAAAAGCGAACCGTGCCCTCAGAATCTCCGGCATAGCGCACTGCCAGTTTATATTTTCCAGTGGTTGGAACATGTACCGTATAGCTCACCCATTCGCCATTCTGCAGATCGGTCAGGGCATATCCGCCCTCCGAACAGACGGCAATATCAACGTCTTCATCGGGACGGTATTCACCGCCGTAATTTCCAGCGGTCGTATCGTTGTAGGTTCGTCCGTTTTGATCCACCGGTGAATAGTCAAAATTCTCTGCTTGGATGGTTCCCGGCAAATCATTCATGGAATACATCGGTAGTCCATTCGCATCAAAACCCCGGATCGGATCACCATAACAAAAATCCGGGCGCCGATAGGTCAGGCCCCCGTAACCGAGATAGGAGCCGTTTCCACTGGCCGGTTTGGTTTCATAGTTACCGCTCATCTGGATGGCCGTATCGCGAGCTCGAAGCGTCCATTTTGCTTCTTCTTCGGTTTTCAATCCGCGCCCCACATAATGTCCGACGTTCAGCTCCCAGCAAGCCACTTCATCATAGCGATCCCGATAGATTCGGGTCGGGTCCGCATTGTACAGCGGCGTGATTGCCAACGAATAGGTTCTTCCCGTCCGGTCGAACTGCTGCAGAAATTCGCCGGATGCTGCCGTGGGCGTCCATTCCGTCGGTTGATCGGGATAGGAATGAACATAGGACACGCAATAGCGGTTGTGATATTCCGAGCCTAATAAAATGCGCGAGTCGGCTTCGCCCCAGAGATTCTCCCCCTGACTCCAGGCCATTTCGCTCATGCCACCGAGCATGTGCATGCCCCACCACGTATGCCACAGATCGCGAGAGCTTTCCTGTGCCTGGCCGGTCTCCCAGATATAGTTGGTCAGCACCCCATTGAAGCCATAATCCTCAATGTCGTAACCGATGGTGTAGTTATAGGAGATGCGATATCCGTCGTTGCTAATTTCGCTGCCCGTGGTGTGCGGTCCGGAAGAATACGGCAGATCGTCCGAACGGTGCGGCAGGCCTTTGGCATAGCGCAGAGCACGGTCGTAGATGATTTCATTATCGAGGAAAATTCCTAACGCCATACAGACGCGCATTGCGCTGATTTCCTGGTTACCGGCTCGTACGTAGTCGAACAAGTACGCCCGCCAATAAAAGGTCCCCTCGGTATCATAGGTCGCAGGAACCTCGGTATTCGAATACCCGGGATAGACGAGCATCGCCTTAAACCGATCGATATCTTCTGTCGACCATCCTGAATAGGTGCTTTTAATAATTTCGGCCGCTTCAATGATCTGATAGCCGATACTACTCGTCAGCGCCCGCGTTCCCGTATGCCCCATATACGTTAAGCCAGTCCATGCATTGAAAATTTCTACGGCCTTATCCGCATACCGGCTGTCGCCTTCGATGTACCAGCGCAAGGTGTTGTAGTAGGCGGCCCGACTGTCGCTTTCAAATGCACTCAGATTGGTTTTCGGGGCATCCCGGAGCAACACCGTCATATTGGTATTGCCCTGTACCGTGTAATTATAACTCGCCTTTGATTCCGCAGCCATCGTTTGGTACGACGTGTACCAGGGGTCAATCTGCGCTTCGACCATCGCTTTCATCCGATCCAAATCAGAACGCTTGTGCGACAAGCCCGGATGAACAAAAGTCGCATTCTCGGAAACCGCTCCCTCGGCCACGAAGACCAGCGCACTCAGGGCCCAAATACACTCAGCCACCCACATTCCAACCCATTTAATTTTCATCTGATGCACTCCTATGCCAGAAAGCTGCCCTGCTTCAATAACTCTGCCCGAAGCTGCTCCGTATCCACAGAACCGACGGCCCTATTTTTCAGAGCGGCCATTGCTGCAGCAATGCCTCCGGCCTGTCCGACCGCGCCCATCGTCGGCGTGGTACGGATCGCCCCCTGCGCCTCGAAGTCGACCGAGATGCAGCGGCCGACCGTTACCATATTGGTGATCTGACCGTTGATCAGGCAACCGTATGGAATATTACAGAAGCTGCCCCATTCCGGCCGAACATACTCAACAAAGGAGGTCCCTTTCGGATCGTGGATATCTACCGGATAGCCGGTATGGGCAATGGTGTCCGGGAACTTCTTACGGGCATAAACATCTTCTGCCGTCAGGGTGTAGATTCCCTTGATCTGGCGGGAACTCCGCACCCCGATCTGCGGACCGGTGTAAACCAGCACCGACTTTTCAAAACCGGGAATATATTTCTTCAGGAAACGGTCCACCTCTAACGCCTGTCGACGCCCTTCCATTTCCGCCAGACTGAAGCTCCACGGATCGTTGGCGTCATAGCCGAGGATGCGCGTCGTATTAACAATCACTTCTCCTTCGGTATTTGCTTCAAAAAACAAAATTCCGTCGCGCGGCAAGGTGAAGTCTCCGGCCTCTTTTCCTTTGGCCAGCTTTTTAACAAATCCACCAATTGAAAGACGCGGGGCTCTATCAATCTGACTGACCTCCCCTTCCAAATGCGGAAATTCGTCTGGATTATCCTTAATGTACGCACGCACCTTCTGTATATCCACGTTCATCATGCGCATCTTCATCGTCATGGGCTGACAGGCCCCATCAGACTCACGCCCCTTCGTACACGCCACACCGGCATGGAAAGCCAGATCCGCATCGCCGGTTGCATCAACAAATACGTTCGCAGTCAGTTTCATCAACCCCGCTTTGGTGCAGACCGTGATGGACTTGATTTTCCCTGCATCTGATTCCACCGAGGCCAGCATCGCATGATAGAGCGGTTCGCCACCGGCTTCGGTCAGCATCAATTCCAGTTCCCGCTTCATGCCCTCCACATCAAATGGCGTTACGGTATAGGTGAAACCGGTCGTATCAAAAATATGCCCCGGCGACTGACCCTTCCCTTCAAGCCGATCAATCAGCTCACCCGTCGTTCCCTGGATGACCTGTTGATCACCCGCATGAAAGGTCATCATCGGACCCACGCCAGCTGCGGTCAGCATGCCGCCCAGAAAGCCATACTGTTCCACCACCAGCGTTTTTGCGCCCGTACGGGCCGCACCAATCGCCGCCATCGCGCCGGAAATTCCGCCGCCCACGACAATGACATCATACGTTCTGTTTTCACTACTCATTCAAAATCCCTTTGTTCATTCGTTTGCATCTAAAATATTTTCTGCAATCCCCAACCCATCCAATAGAGCCGGCATCACCACCGCCGCATTGCCTTCCGCCCCGGGATGAATCGAATCCGGCACATAGCGCTTAAACTGATCCGCATCATTCGTCTGCAGTGCGATCCAACTGGCATAATGATCGATCAGCAAAAACCCGTGCTCACGGGCGAAGGTGCGATACATCGCGTAATAATCTTGGATATTTTTTCGATAGGATCGGTGCCCCGGTTCATATTTATCGCCGGGCGTCATCGTCATCAAAATGATTTCACACTCCGGATACGCCGCGAGGGTCTGCTCTACAATAGTCGTCAGGTTGGATTGAGCATCGGCCACGGAAAGATCAAAGCGCTCCACACAATCGTTGATTCCATATTCGATAAATAGCGTGTCCGGTTTTTTATCGATTACGAGGCGATTAAAATGGGCCACGCCATAGTCGGAGTTTTTACCGGATGCCCCGCTATTCAACACTGTCGCCAATCCTGGATAATTAGTCGTCAACACCTCGGCCAGCATGTCCACCCAGGCCCCGTTGTCCGTCAGGCTGGTGCCCAACGCCACCACCGTTTGCGCACGCCCAGCGTCCAAATTACGCACCAGTTGACTTTTTTTCCGCTCTTTCTTCGAACCCATCATCTGATCAACTTCACTGGAAAACGGTTTCGTCATCCCCCTTGAATCTCCTTTCAAGCTAGGATCGGAATCGAACGACAAACCGAACGCAGCCGTGCACCCCATCAAAATGAATCCTAAACACTGCTTCATAAAATTTTCCAACCCTTGGGATGAATCTAACCTCGCCATAGCTTTCCAACCTTTGGAACTTTTTCTGCATAAAAGGAACGGAGGCGATGCCCCTTCGCCCCCGTCTTTTTTCGTGCTGCGCAGGTCACCCCGCTTACAGCACCCTATTACTTATTTTATTCAACACCGATCGAATAGAAAACCGCTCCAGCACCACTGACCGTTCCCGTGTATGAGGTTTCAGTTGGAAGTCCTGTAATACCCGACGCCTCAACGGTCGGCGTTCCATTCACCAGATCGCTTGAGGTCATAATGCTATAGCTCTTACCCTCCACGGATTTCCAATCGAGTGTATAGGAGCCGCCATCCACAGCATACGCATTGATTTCCAACACCGAACTCCCATTGGTTGGAACGGTTCCCGCCACATATTCTTCCCAGCTCAACAGGCCGTCCCCATCGTTATCCACGTCATCGTCTGCTTCAGTCAGCCCATAATCCAGCAGCCAGTTGATCGGTGTTCCATTCGATGTTGTTCCGGCATTGGCCGTAACACGAAGGGTATCGTTGGTGCCATTGCTGTCGGTATCGACAAATGCAAAACTCCAGAGGTCGGTATCAACGCCCGGCGCCAACGCCAAGCCATTATCCTCATAGGTACCGCCAAATGTCATCACATCGAACGAGCCATAGTTGGTTACACCGGTCATCCAACCGATGTCCAGAATCGTTCCGCTCTCAAAAACTACATCGGCAAGGCCAACTCGCTCTGCCCCGTTATCATTCCCACCCTCGCTGATATTGATCGGGGTGACGCCGCCCTCATCGACGGTAATCTTAAGTGTGCTGCCTTCATTCTGATGCCAGAATCCGTCAAAATCAGAACGGGTAGATCCCAGGTCAATCAGGGAAGCTCCACTTCCATTCACATGGAAGGTTCCAACACCGCTGGCATTGCCAAGAGCCGCCCCAATGAGAGTTTTCAACTCTCCTCCCGACACATGCACTGTACCGCTTCCGCCATTCACACCGCCAATCCACAGGCTCGCACGCCCATCGGTTCCCAATCCCGCACTGGCAATACGACCGGACAGCAACAAAGAGCCGCCGTTCAGGTTAATGCTACCGCTTGCGCCGCTCTCCCCCAGCTCGGTGGCATAGAGATCAATATTTCCGCCATTCACATTCAGGGTCCCATCTCCATCGGGGGAGTTCCAGCCAACATAGGAGGACCGTGCCGAGCCGCTAGGTTTTGGAAGGATCAGGTCACCTGAATTAAAGTTTACGATACCCGTGCGCCCTTGACCGATATACAGCCTCATCTGACCCGCATTAGGAAGACCATCGAACGTACATTCGGAAACAAAACCGGAATCATTTACCGTAGCGTGACCAACATAGATGGAGTCGTCTTCATAGACCCCCCAGGTTGCGGCCGTTCCTGCCAAATCCTGGTTCCAGTTTGCCGCGTTGGTAGCATTCATATCGCTCCCGTTTCCTGTCCAATACAGGGTTCGCGGACCGGATGGCGGAGGATTGGTCGGAGCAATGCTCGTATCACCAATGCCATAGGTCACTCGCAATGCGTTGTTGGTAAATGCAAAGCTCCAGTTATTCGTGTCCGTATTGATCAGCGCAAGGCCGTTATCGGTGACAACCGTATTCGTCGGGAAGGTGATCAAGTCCCATGAATTGGTTACATCCCCCATGTCGTCCCCACTGAATCCAAGCTGAAGCGTGGCACCATACTGGAACGTGACATAAGGCGTCTCGTTAGAGCCCCCCAGAATATTGATCTGCCCCAGAGAAAACCCATTGTCACTATCGACCGTGGCCGAAAGTGTGCCGAATTCACCCTGATCCCAGAAACCTCCGGCCGCATCATCCACGCCGCCGACATGGCCCACTCCATCGCCAAATACGTTAAATGTACCCGCGCCTTCTGTAGATCCGCTGATCGTCACACCACGCAATGTTTCCAGAGTACCGCCGGTTAGATTGAATGTTCCCGTTCCCGCGTTTGCCAAAAACAGACTAGATCCACCTCCGGAATTGACCATCCTCAGCGTACCGCCGCTCAGATTGTAGGTCCCTTCGGACCCCGCACCGTTTCCGAGCGTCAAATAGTTCAATCCAAGCAGACCACCGCTTTGATTGACGGTTCCTACCCCGCCGGAATTACCAATCCGGTCATTAAGATTCCTATCGTAATCAACCGACAGGTTCGCTCCATCTACTACATTTAGCTCGCCAACGGTGGAGGTGTCATACGCCACACGGAAAACCAATGCAGTTTCAGTGGTGCTTAGCGTCGGAAGGTTTCCCGGAGCGGCGTTGATGTATGCCACATCAGTAACCCATGGAACCAAATTAGTTGTTGTATCCCCTCTGCGGTCGATCGTCCAGTTGCCCGCATCGTGCCAGTTCGTACTGACCGACCCGTTCCAATAAAAATAAGGTGCGGCCTGCGCAGCTGTTGCACCGAAGAGCGCAAGTGTGAGAGCCAGTCCAGCCCCTCTTTGCATTTTCTTTTTTTTCATAATATTGCTCCTGATTTAGTCAGAACGAATACGGCAGGCCGTGCCCGTTCCTGAATACATATCGGGTTAAATAAGAAATCTACGGCGAATCAGAACTAAACCACCCGCCGAACCAACAAGCAGACCCAGTGTGGCAGGCTCCGGGATGGCCACAGCAATGCCGGCGTCATTAATGTCAGCCGTGTTGCCACCCGATATCTGAAATCCGACCATGTCAGCAATGGTATTACCGCCGGTAAACGTAAAATCCCCAACCGCGAACGTAACGCCTGCGACATCCCGGTTACTGAGATTACCACCGTTGGTCCGCTCATAATCCCAGCCACCGATTTGCACCTCAGCATCGGTGCCAACCGTATCCGTAATTGCATTTCCGTCGGTATCCACCAGATAGACCCCGCTCGCGGGGGTGCCGTTATTAAACAGGAAGAATGTAGTCGCCGTAGTAAACGCGGCAGCGTCAAACCTGAAGTGATCGCCGGGAGTATAGTTATCCCCGCGGAGATCAAGACACGCGGTTCCCAGATCCAGATCCGTTAAAGCCGTAGACAACGCGGGTACCGTAGCACCCGGGTGATACATAATACCCTCTGCAGCTCCGACATACGACGCTCCCGAAACTGCTGCGGGCACAGTCGTATAGGTTGTACCGTCCGCCACAAAAGACTGCATCACCGAATTGGTAAGGTTATTAAGGTTGGCAGTGGTCGTTGTGGTAAATGCGCTCCCCTCGCCATCCAAAGCCGTCACGCTGGTGATCACCGCAGCATTGATGGAACCAAGCATTCCTCCGACTAAGGCGAGGCACAGCATTGATTGGGTCTTTTTCATTTTTTTGCTCCTTTTATTGCAAAGGCATTCCCACAGGCCTGCCATGGATTTATATTTCAGATATATTGCATTAATATGTGCAATAGCCACCCGGCAATGGTTCAAGTTATTTTTCACTTATATTTCATTCCGGCAGATTAAAGTCATTGTACAAAGGGGATACGAAGATGTTTTCCTCTAAAACGCACCGTTCTATACAGCAATGTCAATTAAGCATAGGTCTATTAGACAACTTCACCTTGATTCATCGCTTTTGATCCGGCCAGGAAGGATGCCTTCGGTACGTATCGCCGCCATCTTGACGACTCTGTCCTACGTAAGAATTACCCAAAAATGCTATAAACGGGCACCCTGTTCAGGCGGAACAAAGGATGGCGCGACCCATGTTCCGGTTGACTTGGAATCGGAGGAGTCTGACATTTTCATCAGTAAAAGCTCCAAGGCCTGTTTACCCACCCGATTGAGTTTCAGATCAATCGTTGCCGGCCGGGGATGCATCTGTTCCATCAGGAATTGATCATTATTGCAGCCAATCAGCTCGATGTCCCGCCCCGGTTCAATCCCCCGCTGGCGCAGTCCATTAAAAACGGCCAGCATCAGATCATCGCTGACGCAAAACACGCCGGTGGGCCGCGGGTTCAGCGCAGCCAACCGCTCAATCAACGGCTGGGCTCGAACTGCAACACCCGTTGGGGGATCCTGAAATTCGCCCTCAATTACCTCAGCAGATTTTCCATAAAGCTTCAGCACCCGCAGAAATTCGTCACGTCGCCCGATAAAAGAAGAGTGCAGAGGCGATGCATTGAGAATGGCCATTTGCTGATGCCCTTTTTCAACGAGATATTCAGCAGCCATCGCCCCAACCGGCCGGTTGTCGTATAAGACATAATTTGCAGCAGGCTGCTTCATACTTTCCATCAGGAAACACCACACAACCGGAATGCGTTCGAGCGTCTTTGCGATCTTAGGAAACAGTTCCGGATTTCCGAACAAAATCACGCCGTCCGCCTGTCGGCGCGCCAATACAGGCGGAATGACCTCGCCATGCGGACAATGCGAAAGAACCAGATCCATACCCTGCTCTTCCACCCCGCGCATGATGCCATCCAGCAGCTTTGAGAAATAGGGAAGACTCAACATTTGGGCCGGGGAATACGCGCCCAGCGAAAGGAAATCAATGATGCCTGTTTTCACGCCGGCACGAGTGGTTGGTTTAGGACCGGGGCGTACGGCCCGTTTCACATAGCCCACTTCCGCAATCGCTTTGTCAACCGCTGCCGCCGTGGCGGGGGCCACGTTTCGCTCGCCGTTAATGATCCGTGATACGGTTGATGGGGATACCTTCGCCTTTTTGGCGACATCATATATGGTTGCCATGTTTTGTCCTAATTCACACTCGCTCAGAAACACTGAAGGTAGAGCGAAGTATGAACGTAGACAAGACTGTTTTAGCATCTCCCCTTCCAATGGCGGGGTACAGCGGCTCAGCCCATGACACGAATGGTGTAACCGGTATTTAATACACTGCCGCCCGAAAGGCGCAAGATGTCGGGATTATTTTCCAGCCGGCCATCGCTGCAGGAAGGATCATCATACGATGACCAAGGCTCAACACATACGAAAGCGGCTCCCGGCCTGGACCATAATGTCAGATACTGAGCATCACGAATCTCGATCTTCAGATCGCGCGCCTTCAGGCTGGATTTCAAACATACGATACCAGGCCGAATATCTGAAAAAATAACAGCGCCTCCCGAGAAGAGTGATTCTGAAAGCTGAACCTGTTTAACCCCGGCAGCATCTTCAAACTCGACGGAATAATCTTCAAGCCGGGCGCACTCCAGGTCCAGCGCGAAAGCGGGATGCGATCCGATCATGAAAAGCATCTCCTCCTTTCCGAGGTTTTTGACACAGTAAAGCACTTCCAGCTCCTCGCCGCGCAACCGGAACTTCACTTCAAGAACAAAGGGAAATGGGTATTGGGTTAATGTCTTCGTATCGGACTCGAACGCAAAAGTAACCTGATCCGTACCGTGATGAACCAGCATCGCAGTTTTCCGGCGCACTAATCCATGCTCCGGAATTTTATAAACACGATCGTTAATCCTCGTTTGCCCACCGCACAACTTTCCAACGATTGGAAAAAGGATCGGCGCGCTGCCTCCCCAAACGCTCGGATCGGCCTGCCATATGATTTCCCGCTCTTCCAATTTATCATAAAAAGAGCATAGCTCCGCGCCGTGTTTATTGATTCCGACACGAAATCGGCTGTCTTCAATCGTGATCATACTAGCTCAGCTCTTCCCTGATCTATCATAGGTTTTTTCTTCCCGAATGTACGGCATGTCTATGCCGTATCCGAAAATGGGGTTATACAGAAGACCTATAAATAGATAGAAGTACAAGCGTACACAAGACTGTTTTATCACCCATCACTTTTCAGACACGAAACGGTTACCGCCACTGATATTGGTAAACGTAGCGCTTCCAGCCTATCTGCCCCGGCATAGCCGAGCGACTGCAGACCGGCGGGAAGCACGGTCCTACATTTCGCTTCCCAAAGCTTTGTTCGGCTGAGGGCTCATGGTGAGTTCCAGCTCGCCGCCTTGCACAATTTCGCTGTGACGCAGGTAGGTTCGTTTGAGCGGATTTCCATTGAGCTTGATGGATTGGATATAGACGTTTTCCGGAGAATTATTGAGGGCTTTGATGATAAACGTTGCGCCCGGATAGTACCGACGGTCCAGCGAGATTTCGATCCGGTCAAAGATAGGGCTTCCGATCCAATAGATCGGATCCGGCTCGGTGCCGGCGGTGAGCTGGAACAGGCCGATCTTCATCAGCACCGCCAGACTGCCCATCAATCCCTGATCTTCATCACCGCTGTAGCCATGCTCCGGATCGAGGTCGGAGTATACCGCATCCACCACCTGTCTGGACCAATACTGCGTCTTCCAGGGTGCCCCCAACGGACTGAACAGGAACGCGGCCTGCATGCTGGGTTGGTTTCCGTAGTTAATGGGGATACGCCGGTTATGTTTTTTTGCTTCCTGCGAATGCGCTTTCCCGGCGGTAAAATCCTGCTTTCCCGATTCCTGAAATGCGGTTTCCAAACGTTGGATGGCAACGTCCCGACCGCCCATCAGATCTGCCAGCCCGAGAACATCGTGCGGCACGAACCAGGTGCCCTGCGCCGGATTCGATTCCACAAATCCATTTTCATATTCATAGGGATCGTAGGGCGTCTGCCAACTTCCATCAGGGTTCCGGGGGCGCATAAAACCGGACTCGGCATCGAATGCGTTGCGATAGTTTTGCGCTCGGTTGGCATACGTTTCGGCATCCTGCGGATGGCCGAGGGCCTCAGCCAGCTGAGCCAGCGTATGATCCTGAAAGGCATATTCCAGTGTTTGCCCGGTACCGCGCAGATGGAAACCATCCTCTTTCTCCACCGCAGGAAGTGGAAAAGGAATGTAGCCTTTTTCCAGATAGTATTTCATGCCCCCGCCGGTCTGCGTGAAATGTTCATATCCGGCGCGCGACATAATACCCGATTCGGAATGGCTCTCTTTCAACGCCTGATAGAGCAGATCGATGTCTGTATCGCGGAGACCCTTCATATAATTCGACACGAGAAACGGCGTGGCCGAAGCCCCCGTCATAACATAGGTATAGTTTCCGCCACTGGGGCCGCGCGGGATTTGTCCGCCATCTCGATAATATTGCAACAAACTGTTCCCAACATTGGAAGCCACCTCGGGGTACGCCAGCGGCCACAGGGTTGCGATGGTCCATTGCGCGCCCCAGAAGGAATCGGAATTGTGGTGATTGAAGAGCGGTCGGCCGTCTTCATCGATTGGTATCTGCCGCGTCCGGGCAATCGGCCCGGTCTGATCGGTATATTCACCACTCGCATCGGAAATAATTCGGCGGCCCTGCAGGGCATGCCAGAGATCGGTGTAAAAGCGGCGTTGTTGTTGGCGGGTTCCGCCCTCAACCTTGATTACCGAAAGCCACTCGTTCCACTGCATTCTGGCGTCAGACACTGCCGCATCGAAATCCCAGCCCGGCAGCTCGGCGTCCATGTTGGCCTGCGCATTTTCGGCCGAGACATAGGAAATGCCGACCTTCATCAGCACTTCCTGCTCGTCGCCTTCGAGGCCCAGCAACAGCCCCGCTTCCCGGCCGGCAATGCTGGAGCCGCCGGAAATGGTCTTAAATTCATTCCATGCTTCGAAGGTTGCAATGGGCCGATTGAGCTCCGCATAGAAAAACACCTTGGTCGGACGAAAACGGCGGCGGGTCGCTTCGTTGGTCACAAAGCCCGCCAGTGCATTCGTTCCCTTCCGCCATGCTTCGGCATAGCCCAATTCAACCGGTCCCATATTACCGCTTAATTGAAAAAGGACCTGTTGTTGTGCGCTCTTGGAATAGGTGTAGCGATGAAAGCCGACCCGGTCGGTAGCCGTCAGTTCAACCTCAATCCCGTAGCGGTCCAGTGTGAGTTTGTGATATCCGGGAGCGATCTCCTCGGTTTCATGACTGAAGCCCGAATAGAAATCACCTTTTATCTTTTCCACCGACTCAGCCGAAGCAATCGGCATGACGGATAAGGCGGACAACTGCCATGCGTGCACATGACTGAATCCCTTGATTTCTTTACTATGATATCGATAGCCGCTTCCCCATGCGCCGCCCAGCTCCGTATCGGGACTCAGATTAACCATCCCGAATGGACGCGATGCGGAATCAAAGAAAAACCAGCGGCTGTTTGCGGAGTCCAGTTGCGGATAGACCAGATCAACGGGTTGCTCCGCATTGGTGCGGCGTTCAAAACCCGATACGAAAATTAGAAAAACAAGGGAACATGCGTTTAACAGATTCAGCTTCATAGAATTCATTCGTTTAAGTTACCCGAAACAAGCAAAAAACCAAGGCCGGCGACGGCCCTGGTTTTGTGGTTACGGTTTATTCCGGCATCAACCGGACAACCTCCTGCTATTCAATGACCTCCTTTACAGGCAATGCAACATCAAAGAAACGGTTCACGCCAGCATCAGCCGCCGGCACCTTGATCACTCCAGGCTCTTCCGCAACGTAGGTGCCGACCGCACTCGGAGCAACATGTATCAGGTCCGATGTGCCGGTGACATCATATGTAGCCCCGACAATCGGATCCGACAGGAACAGCGTAAGATCGCCAGCGGAATCAAATGCAATTCCGGAAATACTGTAGCTCCATCCTTGCGGCAGCTTACTCTCCGCTGTAACCGTCAAGTTGCTGACCACGAAAGTACCCGAGTCTGAAGTGAAGGGCACATTTTCAAACAGCGTGAAACCAAATCCGTTAACCTTATCCCACTTACCACTGGCAGGCATGTTTTCCGGATACTGCGGTGTACTCTCGTTGATTACATGAGAGTAGCTTCCTGTGGAACCAACGTTACCGGTGTAATCCCACCCTAGAGTGGTATATTCGACCTCATCTGTTGCGATTCGGACTAAGGAGGATTCGTAATGCATCACATTATTTACACTGAGCCCAGCCCCCGAATATTGGACACCTGACCCAAACGAACCGCCCGATGTGCCTAACCAGCCATAATCTCCCGGGACAAAATTATTTGTATCCGTAGCACTGATCCAGGGCCACATGCGCATAACCCATGTCGAACCACTCGCCGTTCCCAAATCAAAGCCGGTCCATATCTGAGCATTGAGATCGGTATCGTAGAATCCAAAATGGAAATCCTTATCCGCGTTCTGGGGTTGAGTCAACATTTCGATATCAAACGAGACAGTTACCGATTGGCCCACTTCGGAAAGATCCACAGTAGAGAAAAATTCCTGCGCCACAACGGGAATAAAACCCGACCGGTCATTTGTGTATGTGTTCGCTGCGAAGGTTGTGGAGAAGCCTGAACCACTCTGATTCGTAATGGAGTTTCCAGGCAGGGGGGCATATAGATTCCAGGTTTCCGCCGCCATAAGCTGAATGGCTTCCACATACAGATTCGTGGTATAAACCGGAACAACAGGCGGCTCATACACTGCGCCCGCATAACCGACCCACAACACATCCACTTCATCCACTGGATTATTGGTTACTCCAAAGGACCAGAGAGGATCAACGCCGGGCGCAAGCGCGAGCTCGTCAGCGTTAATGGCAGCACCATCAACACCGCTTGTTTCCAGTGCCATAACGATCCACGCATTCGTTTCAACGTGACCCCCGAAGAATGAGGGCTCCAGAAATGAACCGGCATCAAACGTGGCAGATGAAGGAAGAGTGAGGTGTTCATTGTCAATCTCGATTGGAGAAAGACCGTTAGTGGCGACCTGCACAGCCAGTGTAGCTCCGGGATTCACATCAAATAGACATTGGTCGGCACCGCCCGCTCCACCGATTTGAATGGATGATGCACCGCCTCTTACCGTCATGGTCCCCATGTCATTAATCTGCATACCGACACGTGTTGACAGCAATCCACCGTTAATTTCCAGGTTACCTTCCGTGAGACCGGTGCTGATATCCAGCCATATGCTGTAGCCATTCGCTCCACGCGCAACTTTGAAAACCCCGTCATTGAGCACAACCGTTCCCACGCCGCCGTTCTGGCCGATGCGGGACCGGTTAACTTCCCACGTACCGCCATTAATGGTCACGAGTCCCGTAACTCCCGCACCATTACCGACTGTGGAATACCGACTGGCATTGGCCGTGGCCTTTGCCGAGCCGCCGTTTATTTCCAATTCTCCACTGGCACCGGCAACAGAACCGACAGCAAACGTGTTTATATTGCCCGGAGTGCCGCTGTTAATGATGACCCTGTCATCACCACTCAGGTTAATATTTACGACATCACCGTTGGTTGACGGTAAATTGGTGGAGACCTCGCCACCGGGATAGGCCCAGTTGTTTGTAGTCAGATAGTTGTTATCACCTTCCGCATTCGTCCAATCGTACGTAACCGCCTGAGCGGACAGCCCGCCAAACAGCATCATTCCCAGCGCTAACGTGCCGGTCATTTTTTGATCTCTCATTTTCCTCATCACTACTCTCCTTTGGTAATGGTTAAATACTCCGCGGCAACTTCAATCTATGAAAGCTGACCGCTTCTTCTATTTGTTAACAAAGTACACTTATGGAGTTTTTCCGCTAGACATATTTAAGTTTACCAGTAAACATGTGGTTATTTGCGAATCAGTACAAAGAGAAGGTGCATGGATAAAGATGACAATTCCCTAAAGGCCTCCGGAAAAGAGTACGTCCGCCCCATCACCTACAGCGATATTGCAAAAGAGCTCGGCGTTTCGAAAATGACCGTTTCGCTTGCGATGCGAAATCATCCGCGCATTTCCGAAAGCACTCGGATTCGCGTTCAGAAAAAAGCGTCTGAAATGAATTATCAGTCAGACCCCATGCTGACCGCCCTCTCCAGTTATCGATCGATGACAAAAGAGAAGCCCTTGACCGCTGAATTAGCGTGGATAAATTTTAACGCTGATCCAGATGAACTGAAACGACATGAAGTTTTTAAGCGATATTGGAATGGAGCCACCGCGACTGCCCGGCAGTTCGGATTTAAACTCGAAGAATTCAAAACGAGTGCAATACCACTGGAGCGAATGAACCATATCTTTAAAGCACGTGGCATTCGCGGTATTCTTCTGGCGCCTGTGCTTCATAATGCGGTATCTCCCGCTGAGCTGAATGAATTTCCCTGGAACGATTACAGCACGGTTCGTTTCGGTGACAGTCTATCCTTCCTGCGGGTGGATTCCGTTTCCAGCGCACAGATTTTCAATGTCATCATGACCTTCGATCAAATACTTGGAAAAGGATATGAGCGCATTGGTTACGTCGGAGAATACGACCGTCGGCATCTTTTCAGCGCGGGCTATCTATGGGCTCAACAGGCCCTGCCCCCCTCGCAGCACTTAACGCCGCTTTTCTGGCGGAAAGACGGTTCAGCAGACAAGCTTCCGATGCTGAAACAGTGGATGAACCAGCAAACACCGGATGCCATCATTTCCGGCGATGCTCAACTCTTCCCTCTGTTGAAAAAGCTGAAGTATCGCATCCCGGAAGATGTCGGCCTGGCCGGCCTGACCAAACACGACAGCCCGATCAATGCCGGCGTCGACCAAAACCCCGAAGAGATCGGCCGCATTGCGGTTCGTGCTCTTGTTGCACAACTGAATGAAAACAGATTCGGAATTGCTCCGGCCCAAAAAGAGATTCTCGTTGAAGGCCAATGGTTCGACGGCTCGATGCTCCCATCGAAGGTTTAGCACCCCAAGCCGGATTTCCAAGGCTTGGAAATCCGGCGATGTACGGCCTCCCGGATCAAAATTAAAACCGCATTTCCGCGTTCATTTTTTCAGTTGCGGCGGAACGCGCCCGAAGGCCGGATCGTAAACCGGAACCCCCATGCCAGCCGGGGTCTGCCAATCAGGTTTGGGCTGGTGCGTTATGTAAGCATAGTACGGTGTGGCCGAAAGGTCTGGACTGATGAAAAGCGGTGACAGCTCAGTAATGCCCTTTTTCAATGAAACCTTAAAGGTCACTTCTTTCGCCCCTTCCGGAATAGGCATGGTTTCGTCCACGTCCCCAATGCGAAGCCGTGCCGTTTTATAGTTAAAGGCTTTTCCATACGTTCCATCATTGATGGCTTTATCCACTTCCACCGGCCAGCGGCGCAGGGAAATTTCATAGTCGCCATCCTGCTCCACTTCAATGGCCCACTTCGCCTCAACGGCCACGTCGCCGTTCACAATATGCTTCTGATCCCAGGCCGGATAAATATCCAGCAGCCAGTCGTGTGAAGAGAGTCCGACAATCGGTGCGTGATCGGAACCGATCACCATATAACTGGTGAGATCGTGCTCCTGCGACACATCGCTCCAGAAGTTTTCGTAGTTCCCGCTCAGGCGTTCCACCACTTCCGGATACTCGGCGGCAAGATCCGTGGTCTGTTTATGATCCTGCCGGAGGTCATACAGCTCTTTGCCATCCACCAACCGCCACTGATCCGTCATCACCGAACAGTAACGCCATTTGATTGGATCAACCACGCGCTGGTTTTCAACAATCAGGGTGCGTTCTTTCCAGGGATTGGAACCGGGATAGAGCAGATCGCGCAGACTCATACCGTCGTATTCAACCGCCGGCGTTTTCAGCCCGCACAAATCAATCAGCGTGGGAAGAATATCAATATGGGCCGTCAGCTCTTCCACCGATTTTCCGGCTTCAATTTTACCATCCGGCCAACGAATGATGAACGGGACGCGGTGCCCGCCTTCATAAATAGATCCCTTCTTGCCCCGCATATTTCCATCGAAGCCCTTGCCGTTATCTTCCCAGGCATCGCGGTCCCGCTTCAATCCCCCACCCGTTCCGTTATCGGTCATGAAAACAAGAATCGTATTATCCGCAAGATCCAGATTATCGAGCTCCTTCACGAGCAATGCCATATTGTCGTCGATATTTTCGATCATCCCGTAGACTTCGGGATAGGTTACACGCGGAATCCCTTCATACTTCGCTGAATATTCCTCCGGGCAGTAAAAAGGTCCGTGCGGTGCATTGGGAACAATGTAGGCAAAGAACGGCCGGTCTTTATTCGCCTCAATAAACTTGAGGCCTTCGGCAAACCAGATATCCGTGCAGAACCCTTCGAAACGCTGTTGTTTGCCGTTCACAATATAGGTGTCGTCGAAATAGTCATTGCCCCAATAATCCGGGGCCTGCCCGACGCCCCCGGCGGCATGATAGACCGATTGCTGAAAACCGCGGTCTTCCGGCCGATAGGGATAGCAGTCGCCCAGATGCCATTTGCCGAAAATACCGGTCGCATATCCGTTTTCACCGAATACATCCGCCATGGTCACTTCGCGCCGGCGCAGCATACTGCGCCCCTGCACGGTGTGCCACACCCCCACCCGATCCGAATAACGGCCGGTCATCAACGCCGCCCGCGTCGGCGCACAGGTTGGGTCCACATGAAAATTATCCAGCAGCGTGCCCTGCTCCCGCAGCTTGTCAATCGTCGGGGTTTTCACGAACTCATTCCCGGTAAAACCGAAATCGCCATAACCCTGATCATCGGTCATCACAATCACGACGTTAGGCTTTACCGCCTCTTTCGCAAAACAGGAGCCCGCAGCAAGGACGCCCACGAATACGGTTGTTTTTATGAGGTGTGCATATTTCATGATATTCCGATTCCTACTTTTCAATTTCCAGCGACAATTCAACACCATCCAGCTTTAAGGTGGCTTTCCAGTCAGCACCGCTGACGAGCCAGGTATTTTCGGCAACCCTTTTAACGGATTGGATTTTTACCCCATCGCTCTGGAACGAAGGTTCATAAACCGCCACGAACGGGCGATTCCATGCCTCGCCCGACTGCCGCACCACCATGGTTGGCTGGAGCCGGTCCCAATATTTTTCGTCAACATAATGGCGGGCACCGCGGTTCGCCGGTGCCATCACCGAAAAGACGCGGCGATCGTCTTCGCCCAAAACCCACACGTCCATCGCAACTTCGTTCCCTTCGATTTCGAGCGGGAAGCGCGCCTCGATGGTGGATTCGATCTCTGCGGACTCTTCTTCTGTGAAGTAGTCATAGCCCTTCTGATTGCCGCGTTTCGAGGTCAGCAGTGAACTGCTCTTCAGCGTGGGCTTCGGCAGTTCCATCGAGTCGGCCATCGCGTGGTAGAACCAGTCGTGATACTGATCCGAATCGTTTTCATCGGTTTTCGAGCGGAAGACGTCGAAATAGAATGCGGTCGTGTCGTCGATCCGAACAAGCGCCAGCGTACGCTGCTGCGTGGCCGCAGGACTTTTGTGGTTAAAGCTCGCGGTGAGATAGGTCAATGCATTGTCCGTCGCGGGTTGATCAAACGCCGGCTCGACCTTTTTGACCTGCATCTGAATCATACCCCTGCCATGTGAGGCATATTTGGAATCGCCATTCACAATGACGGTGTTGTGCGATGGCGGCTGCCGGTAATATTCACCATGATCGGCCTGCCAGTAGCTGCTGCCGCGACCTGAATCAAATCCCAGCACATAGCCCGCACCATAGAGTTCAACAGCCAATCCATTGGCGTGCATGTGGCCGCCCTTCGTGCCGAAAACCGCCGCGCCGAGCGCGTAACGCACATCGCCGTTCGACGGCATATTCTGCAGCATCGCCAGATTGATCGGTTCTGCAAAATAGGTAGGCGTAATCTTCAGCGCAGCCGGATCGCCTTCCGGGAGCTCAGACACGTAGCGGGTCAATGCCAGCAGGCTGGTGGCGTTGTTGCGATCGTATTTGCCGGCGGCAATTTCCGCCTGCAGCGCAGCGGCAAAGGCGCTGGCGTTTTCAGCATCGCCTTCACTGACCGCCCAACTGAGCATCATTTCCAAAGCGCGGGTATCCACCCGTGCATAGCTCGTGTCGCCCATGGCGTGCGAGTGGCCGTTGGGATACATTTGTTTCAGCTGGCCGAGAACCGCCTTCGTTACGACGGGATTCGCAAGGGCTTTCCGACCGTTCGGATCGTTCGAGAGCAGCGATGCGATGGTCACGATGTTTGCAGTGGTATCGAACGCGTATCCGGGCGCCTCGGCCCAGACGGCGTATTCCGGATCGTAGCCCTCTTCAATAACATGGATCACCCCCGACTGATTGGGCAGATCGGCATTGAGCGCGATATCAACATAATATTCGCGGCCTTTTCCGTCTTCATAGGCGGCATTGCTGTCGAGCACCATGCCACCGTAGGTAATCTTCATGGCCTGATGCAGGTTCCAGTTTCCGGAGCGCCCTCCGCCTTCAATAATTCGATCGACAAAACGTTTGATGCCCTGCTCGATAACGGCGCCATCCATCTCGGCATTTTCCTGAATATAGTCGTACAGAAAATCATACGCGATTGCGATACTGTGCAGGATGCCGTCGTGAATAACTTCATAAGAGGTGGTTCCGATTATTTTTGAAGGTCCGCCATCTTCATCCAGAATGGCCGGCGCTTTGGTGTGGGCCAGGCCGTTCATAAACGTCCAGAGAATCGGCGCGGCAAACTCGGCATATTTTTTATCGCCGGTAACCCAATAGAGAAAGGAAGCATCTGCCGCGAGAGCGAGCATTTCGTTATTAATCCGCTCAATCGCGTGACCGGTGATGGACGGGTCGACCCACTCCTCCGATTCCGTCTTTGTGTTGATGAGCATGATTTTCCCATCTTTATCATTATAAGGAATGAGCTCATCAATCGGGGTCTGGCGAACGTAGTCGGTTTTCCAATCGCGCGCACCGGCAAAGCGCGGCGTCGGAACGGGGGCTTTTCCCTTGCCGTCGATCGTACGGGAACCCTTGGTGATCGCCTGCTCGTAATGGGTATCCCAATTCATCGCCAGGCGCGATACCGCCCAGTCGGGTTCAAGGGTCGTTTTTGCCACATACGTATCAATTTTTTCCGTCAACTGAACGAAAGCGGCATTGGCCCACGGTACCGTGGCGACTTTCTCAGCAATCACCTCCTGTTGAGCGGCGGTCACCAGCAGCTGCGGGTGATCTGCGTGCGCGAGCACGCTGAAGAGTGCGGCTGTGACCAGTACATAGGCTTGTTTCATCGTTTTGCTATTCATCATCTCTACTCCTGTTAAAAGGATTCATTTCTAAACTTAAAATCTTCGTGCCGCAATCGGGTATCCACTTCAATCAATACCCCTCATTTCACGTTAAAAACATAGTCGATGGGATTGCCGGAATTATACCCATTCATCCATTTTTATGAGTTTCCAAGTTAACTTTCCGCGATTATTCAAAAATCAATAACGGATACGTAACTGCAAAAAACGGTTCCAATGGTTGGAAATAAATTTTGCATCCTCAACAGCAACTGAACCCGCCGTGTTGGATGCCCCCGAGCTCGACCAGATTTTCCACGACTGGTCCGTTGCATCATGCAGCAAGGCGTTGTCGTTATTCGACACAAAAAAGGTACAGCCATAAAAAAACGGGAGTGAAATACATCACCCCCATTCGTTCAGCCGCCACCGCATGCAGCGGGGCGGGATGATCTTCCACTAAACGTATTTTATTCCTCGTACGCTTCGATCTGGTAAAACTCCACAGCACCCGTGGCTGTCAGATTCGTCGAAGTCGTACTGCCGGCGCCGGGAATTGCAGCCATGTTCGTGGACCAGCTCCCATTGACCAGGTCCGACTTGCTCAGCACATTGTAGCTTATTCCCTGCTCGGAATCCCACGACAAGTCAACTGTCGCACCGGAAACGCTAAACGCCGTGATGTCCGGTTGAATTTCCGGCCCAAAGCCCGATGCTTTGACGCGCAACGTATCATTCGTTGTGTCATCATTGGTATCCACGAAACTGAAGCTCCAGGTATTGGAGTCTACTTCATCTGCAAATGCCAGATCGCTTTCCAAAGGGGCTCCTTGCCACGTCATAATATCCCATTCACCATTTCCTCCGGCATATCCGGTCATGAAATCGACGTCCAAGATGGAACCTGCGACAAAGGTAACATCACCGTTAAACGTGCTGTTGGTATCCCCCTTGTCGATCACTTCAATTGGAGTAATGCCGCCGGCATCGATCCGGGCCTTCAACGTGCTTCCACTACCTTGGTACCAGCCGCCGTCAACTGAACCAGCTTCGCTGCCAATCTTGATATCCACGATATCCGAACCTTCTACAGAGAACGTACCGACCGCTCCGCCAATACCCAGTCCGACCTGACCGCGCGTTAATAAACGACCACTGCCTGAAATGTTAAGGGTTCCAGAGCTGCCGTTCCCATTGCCGAGCCATAGGCTGTAATCCCCATAAAGACGTCCAACTTTAAAGGTACCCCCATTGATATTGAGGGTTCCTGTTGCTCCGCTAACACCGAAACGGGCTGCATTAAATTCCAGAAAACCGCCATTCAAGTTAATGGTGCCATCACCATTGGCATTCAGCCCGACTTCCTGCCGTCCACTCGTATGTGAAGTAAATGTGAGATCACCGCTGTTATGGTTGTAGGTGCCTTGTGCTCCAATACCCACCTCCAAATCTCTTTGACCGGTGAAAACGGCTGTTCCATCGTAGTCGACCACATATTCCGTGCCCAGCTCCACTCCAACCACAGATATATCGGCGATCCGCCAAATATCGTTGTTATATGGTCCCCATGTAGCCGGATCGTCTGCTGCCAGATTGAGCACCCAGTTGGTCGGATTGTCGGAAGCGGTATCACCGCCGGCTCCCGTCCAGTAGAGGGTTCGCTGTGAAATCGGTGGCGGAACAATATTTGAACCCCAGGGCCAACCGAGTTTATACCCGACATAAAGGATGTCGCCGGAAATGCTGAACCCCCAATCGTTGGTATCAACACCGGCCGCAGGCAGTATGCCCAGATTGCTCCACACCGCATTTGAAGCAACCATTACCGGCCAGGAACCGCTAGCAGGACTGTATCCATCGATAAAGCCCACATCCAGTTGCGAACCGAATTTGAACACGACTGCAGGCGTATTATTCGTATTGCTGTTATCAATATGTATCGGTGAAACCCCCGAGGCTCCGATACCTACACGCAGGACAGAATTGGAATTCTGATACCAACTGCCGGTACCGGTTCCGCCATTAGCGCCGATACTGATCGTACTGCCCGCCCCCTGAACACTGAACGTACCATAATCCCCCAGCTCAATCGGACCACGGGTAGTCAGAGAGGAGGCATTGGCAACGACCAGGGTTGCGTTAGAAGAACCCATCGAGATGGACATTCCATTCCCGTTTTCAAAATAACCGTTGCCGCCACGGGAAACGAAAAGCTTCCCCCCATCAAGATTTACCAGAGCGTCGCCGCCAATACCAATATTCAGCTGATGGCTTGATTGATACGTGCCGCCCCACAAATTCAGAGTAGTAAGAGGCGTACTGTTTTTTCCGACCCAGTCGCGCACGGTATTCCCAGCTCTGCTGCTGTTATAAAACCCGCCGGTCTGGTTCAGGGTCATTCCGCCATACCACTCTGTACTCCGTACGATGTTGGTATCACCATCAGCATAGTTAATGGTACCGTTTACGCTCGCATTAGCGATTACAACATAAGGATTTGTCGTTGCGTTATCCGTCGGAATTGAGTCCATACTCCAGTTAGCCGCATTGTTGTATTGATCATTTCCATCGCCCGTCCATTCATTCTGTGCCTGCGTCGAAACGCCTGCCAAAATGAACGTTGCCATGGCAACCCCCATCATACCTGATCTATTTTTCATTTCCTGCTCCTGTTTAATGTTTGTAAATTACTTTACTGCGTCCCGATTGGGAGTACGTTTATACTATTCTGCTTCCGACTCAGCGGACACCGGCAAAGGCTTCGGCGATGTGCTAAGGATATACGGATCGTGCGGATGGTTGGCCGGCCACATGCTCCGTTTACCATCGGCCTGATTTACGTGTGATAGGGAACCGAGGTAGCGCGAGACCGTCACCCATTCGAGCATCTGCGCCTTAAGCTGCAGGATCTCCTTCTCATATTCCGGATTCTTGACAAGGTTATATTCCTCCCAGGGATCCCGCTTCATATTGAAATATTCCTCTTCCTCCTGTCCCGCGTAGTAAATCAGCTTGCGGTCCTTGGTGCGGGCCATCGTGAGATAGTTGTCTTCACAGAATACAATCTCCGGCGTCTCGCTTTGATCGCCGGTGGTGACGCGGTTCCAATTACTGGAACCGTCGAGCCGCTGCGGCACTTCCAGCCCGAGCGCCGTCAGAATCGTGGGTCCGACATCCATCTGTGTAAACAGCCCCTCGTCCACTTCGCCGGCACGTGCCCCGCCCGGCAGGCGAATCATCAAGGGTACGTGAACAGTCTGTTCCGTCATCAACCATTTATACATCAGCTCATGGTCGCCCAGATTGTCGCCATGGTCGGACGTGAAAATAATCAGGGTGTTATCCATCAGCCCCTTTTCTTCGAGCATATCGAGAATCTTGCCGACCTGATAATCAATGCCGGTAATCTTGGCATAGTAGTGACGACGCATACGCTTGAAGGCTTCATCGTCCATTCCCTCCAGATTCACCGCCCACACGCCATAGTGCGGCGCTGCGTCAAACCGGTTTGGATTATTACACGCCTCCATGAAACGTTTGTACTGCCCCGGACGAACATCCAGCCCGTTCACATCGAAATGCGGCAACGGCACATCGCGGTCTTCATACATATCGAGAAAACGCTGCGGCGGATCGTACGGATCGTGCGGTCCCTGGAACCCGATGTGCAGGAAAAACGGCTCTTCGCGGTTATAGTCCTGAATCCAGCGCGTCGCCATGCGGCCGACAAACTGGTCGACGTGATATTTTTCCTCCAGCGGGAACGCCTGCGAACAATGTTTATCCATCCAGTCGCCACCCTGCGTCAGGATTTTCATCGGGCTCGGCTGCCCTTCCGCCTTCAGATAGTTTGCATAGTCGTCGTACGACTTCTGCAGGTCGGGAAAATTTTCGGTGTAAAGGCGCTCATCGTAGCCCATCATCGCCGTCGGCGGATTGTGATGCACCTTGCCCATCGCCGCGGTGTAATAACCCGCATCGCGGATATCCTCCACCCAGCTGCGATTGTGCGCCCACTCCTGAAATCCATAACAGCCGGTATTATGCGCAAACTGTCCTGTGTAGAAAGCCGCTCGCGAAGAGACACAGGTGGAACCACAGACATAGGCATTTTTAAAGCTGACGCCTTCGTGTACCAGTCGGTCCATATTGGGCGTAATCATATAATCATTGCCCCATGCGCCCACCGCATCAAAGCGCTGCTGATCGGTCGTAATCACAACCACGTTCATCGGTTGCTGCTCTGCTGCATTGGCGATCAAACACGTCGCCGCAAGCCCAAATATACTGAATGCTATTTTCTTCATTTTATTCACTCCTTTTCAACATTCCACTCTACAGCAAGTCCTGCTGAGGCTCATCTAATTTTACATCAAAAATCGCGGTCTCACCGGCGGCGATCCGTATCGGTTTTTCAAACAGAGCTGTGCCCGTTTGGCTCAACGAAAATGTTTGCAGCTCAAGACTCCCGTGAAAAACCGAAAGCTCCACCGTTGAACCGGTTTGTTCACAGATCCCCCAGGCACTGCCGGTCGACCAGAACATGCTTTCTTCAGACGGCGCGATGGTCATGGATTTGTCGACCGCTGAATATTGAAATCCGGACAGCGCCGGCACCGCGCCCCAGCTGGCCATGGCCCGTGCGTAATGGTAGCCGCACTCCGCCTCGTTAAACGGATTGCGTTTCCGGCCGTCATACCGGTCCCGAATATTTTCGATGCAGGCGAGGCCGTCCTCTTCCTGCCCCTCGTACAGCATGCCGATTGCCGCCGTGTATTCGAACCCGGTCATGGCTTCGGTGAAATAGGGAAACGGGTGGAGGGGACGGTCACCCGGATAAGCCGCCATGACCAGCGATTTTTCATCGCCCAGCACATAGGAACGCATGCTGTTGAAATCCGAGTTGCTGTCTTCCCGCAAATTGTATTTCATAATGCTCTGAAGCGTGGTTTTCACGTTGGCTTCATCGGTGAGATAACCCAGTCCGCAGAGGTGCGCGAGAAACTGACCGACCAGCTGATCCACCAGACAGCCCTCACCGAGCTGATAGGCCGGATTGCCGAGATCTTTCGATTCCAACCCTTTCAGCAGCGCCGGTGCAATCTCATCGCGGTTTTCCGGAGGTTGGATAATCTGAATATAATATTCGCCGTTAAACAGGTTTTCATCGATCCACGCGCTGCCGTTTTCAAACAGTCCGCGGCAGGTTTGAGCGAAGGCGGCATCGCCCATATACGCGGCCATCTCTTCGGCCGCCCGAAGCGCACCAAGATACCAGATGCCCATCTGGGGATTGGGGCCGAAATACTGAACATCCATTGTATTGTGCTGACAACCGTCCATGACGCCGTTCCGGTCTTCATCCCAGCCGCCTTCAATCCAGCAGAACTCCATCGCCTTTTTCACGCTCGGCCAGAGATTCTGCAGCAGGGTATCATCGCCGCTGAGCTGCCAATCGCGATATACGCGCATGATGCTTCCCATCTGTCCGTCCGCTGCCGGCCGCCCGAAATCGGTGGCCCGGTCCAGCGGCAGTTCCACCCGGAAACTCATCATCCCGTTTGTATCGGTGGCATAGTTGAATTCCACTTCCCGCATCGAACGGGCCAGCTCGCCAAACAGGAACGGCGTGGCCTGCTCATAATTCCACACATGGGTGCAGGAGCCGCGACAGACTCCGCCGACGTTACTGAGCCCTTCCCAGCCATAGAATTTTCCGTCCGCTGTGCGGAAGCAGGTCTGCGAACGCAGGGTGCTGCTGTTATTCAACGCCGCTTCCTTCACGACATCCGGCAGGGGACTTTCAATGAAGGTGGTAACAAACAACTTCGTTTCGGCTTCAAGCTCCGGCAGTTCGGGAACTGTTGTTTCCGCCACCGCCCAGGCATCCGGATAGTGCACGGCATAATAATTGGTCAACATGCGGTCAGTCCCGTCCGGTGCCGGCGACCAGCTCTTGCGGTTGGGGAAATGCCACGTCAGATAAAACGTTACCTCCCGACTGCTGTGCGGCGGAACAGTCACCTCGACTGCCAGCGAGGCCATCGGCCGGTCCTCGCCGGGCGTATCCCGGCTGTCCAGCGTACCGTCGGAACTGAAATCGTCCCAATAGTCCAGCCGCGCATTGCCCCACTCGTCTTCACTCCACGATGTGCGATACGTGATCGTTTCATCGGCGGAGGTGGTCAGCGCCATGGTGCCCCAGGTGGAATCCGTCGGATCCTTGCCCTCAGTCGTCATGAAAACACCCTGAACCTGTTGGTCTTTCCGGAAGGTGTTTTTGTTTTTTTCTGCGCCGAAAGCAGACCATAAATCCCGCACGGTCCGGTCCTGTTCCGAACCGTCCATACCGATAAAGTTCGGAATATTCCCGGCAACCGAGGCGAACACCGCCTCATCCGTCGGGTTGGACAGTTCGTAGGTCAGCACGGCAATCGGAATGCCGCTGGCATCCGCATCGCCGGGGATCAGCGGATTGAAGGCTTTAATGCGCACATCCAGCGGGACGTCTTCATCGGAGAGCAGCACCTGACCGAACGGGTACGCCGCCTTGAAGGAACAGGAATCGAAGCGCGGAAAACCATGATTCGGCGTCGTGCTGCCGAAGGGGCCTTCGTAAAGCGAAACATCCAACGGTCCTTCCAGAGCCCGTGTCGCGCGCCGGCCATCAGCCGTCCGGGTGAACAGGGCAAAAAATGGGCCGATATACCCCCGCCGCTCGCTGGTTGGAATAAAACCTTTCGCGGCCGTGTTCATGATCTCCCAGTCGCGGAGATCCCCCCGCCCGCCCAGCGAAACCGTGCCGGTTCCAATTCCGCCGATCGGCATGGCGATGCGGGCAATGTGATCCTGATCGTAGAAAGTCAGCACCGGCCACTCGTCACTCGACGATGCCTCCGTCTGCTGAATGATTTTAACTGAACTGATCGAACACTCGTCTGCATGACTGACCAGAACAGCACTAAGAATAAAAATCGAAACTGCTGAAAACCGAACCATTAATAATCTCCAAAACATTAAGTCGTTTATATACATCATTGATCTGCTGCCGCGGACAGCCCCCGGGCATTCGAAACCGAATTACCGGATCCGTTATCGGTAACCGGACCGATGCTGGTGATCGTGCAGAAACTGACGTCCCGTCCGATTTCCACCGGCATGCCCGTTTCGTTATTCAGGGTGATTCCCTTCGCCGGCCGCGTTCCCAGCGGCGAAAACGGATTGCATCCCGCAGGACGGGTCGCCCCGACGAGAATCGGAAGCTCCTGCGCACGGGCCATATTCCGCCACGGTTTCAGCGTTACCACGTGGTCCTCGCCCGCAATCGTTGCAACGGCATGGACCGTTGTGGTGTTGGCTTCCGGCATTAACGCAAGATCCACAATGGAGGGATCGCCTGCATTAAGATACAGCAGCGGCCCGTTGACCGCATCGCCCCGGCTGTTTTCAACAGTCACCCCATCCAGATTATATCCGGCCTCACACCCCGTGGCTTCGCAATCCTGAACCAGGATATCCCCCTCGATCTTCGACAGGGCAAACCCGATACGGCAGTTTTTGGCCCGGCAGTTCACAAAGCGCATGGCGCCCGTTTTGTGTCCCTCCGCCCCGCCGGTTCCATAGTTGCGGAACCCGCATTCGCTGAGCGATTTGGTGTAGCCCGGGGTGATGACCTTTTCGCCGTTATAGTTTTTATATACCGCTTCAAAGCCCACATCAAAGGCCGGGCCTTCGGTTTCCGCCAGCATTTCATCGGTTGTGCGGGTCACCGCCTCGGCATAGCAGTTTTCGAAATATACATTGCGGCCGCCCTGAACAAAAAACAGATGGCCGAAAGATCTGGAATAAATGGAGCAATCCAGAATCTTAATGTTCAGACCGGTAACCAGCATGCCGCTGTGTTTCTGCAGGCGAACCAGACTGCCGCCCCCCTTCCCGATCAGATCACCGTAGCCATAGGGAGAAGAGCCGCTCATATTCAGCGTAACGCCCCTAATCTCATTGTTCTTACCGTCGACGACAAATGATTGCCCGCCCTTGCCCGTTGGCGCGTTTCCAAGGTCTGTAACCGTCAGGCCACCGATCCGGTTGTTGCTGCCGGTCACATAGAACTCCATGACCTTTCCGCCGAATGCGTTCAGCAGTTCGGTATTCACCTCGATGGTTACCCCGGTGAAATCGAATGTGTTACCACTCCCGCTGAAAGAAATCATGGCCGCCCCCATGACAGGGTCTGAAACCGTATTGCTGATGACCGCGGGCGTCAGATAATCTTCCATCCGATAAACGCCCGGCTTCATTTTAATATTCTGACCACTCTTGGCCGCAACCTCCGCCAGTTCCGCCAGCGACGTAATGCCCGTCACCCTTGCTGCCGAAACATTCGCCACGGCAACCGCCAGCCCGATCACACTCATCAACCATGTCTTCATCATAATCATCCTTTGCATCTTTGCAGAAAACGGCTTTTCAGCCAGCCATCAACCTTGCTTATCGACGCCAGGTTTCCAGTTTGTAAAAACGGTTCATCCGGGCTTCATCCATCGGCACCGCAAGTTCCAGCGTGCCGCCGTTGCCCTCCATCACATCGCCCGCCGCCTGCCAGCCCGGAGCCGCGAGATGGTCGGTTTGCTGGATCCGGAAATTATGTCCGAGCCCTGAAGCGGGAATCGTAAATGAAAAATTCAGACGGTTCGTGCTCCCTTCGCCGGCGTCAACCACTCCGCCAACCACGCCCTCCAGCGCCAGCGCGCACGCATCGGGATAGTCCAGATGAAGCAGCTCGATCTCCTGCGCGGTCAGCGCAACATTGTACAGACGCACATCATCGATCAGACCGGAATAGAAGCGCGTGTTGAGCTGCGCTCCAATGCTGACCTCCACGATCCCGGACAGCTCCCGGTTCTTTCCCGCAGCACCGGCCCACAGGGATCCGTTCAGATAAATTTCCATCGTGCCCGCGGTTGCATTTTTCGTAAAAGCCCAGTGGTTCCAGCGCCCTTTGAATTCGCTCTCAACCGCAACCTTGCTGATCCGGTCATAGTCGTTTGTATCGCCCGCATCCCAGTAGACCTTACCGTCTGAATACGGAAGATGAATATTCAGGAGGCGTTCACCGGCCGGGCCGGCGGCATAAAACGCGGTATCCGCCAGCGGCTGCTCATCGGCGCCAAATACCCACATCGCAATAGTGACTTCATTGCTGATCGAATCAAAAGCAACGACGGGCAGTACAACCCGCGAGCTGGTTCCATTGAATGCCAGCGCACCGTCGGTCGCCCCGACCACCCATTCGGCTGACTCCACCGATCCGTGGTTTCCGGCGTCGGAGGAGTCGGAAGCAACGGCTCCGTTCAGATCGTCAAGACGCCACCAGCCGACCGGATCGACGGCACGCATGCGCGTGATCGTATTCCCGGAACCGGCATTTGTGATCTCCCCGTTGCCGGTGATGACACTCGAACTTACGGTGGAACCGACCGTCACCGGCAATTCAGTATAGTTGTTCAGCGTGATGCCGGAAGTTGCCGGCGTTCCAAGCGGCGAAAACGGATTGCTTCCCGCCGGACGGGACCACCCCACCAGAATGGGATGAATCTGCCCGCGCGTCGCATCTTCCCATTTCTTGAGCGTCACCACATGGTTGTTCCCGGCAATCGTCGCAATCGCATGCAGCGTGGTGACGGCTTCGTTGGGCACCAGCGACAAATCAACCGTTGAAACCTGTCCGTTCAGATACAGCAGCGGCCCGTTCACCGCGTCGCCGCGGCTGTTTTCAATCGTCACGCCATCCACATTATATCCGGCCTCGCATCCGATGGTTTCACAGTCCTGAACCAGAATATCGCCGTCGATGCGGGTCAAGGCAAAGCCGATCCGGCAATCCTTCGCCCGGCAATTCACAAAGGTGTGCGCGCCCGTGGTATACCCGCCGGGCCCGCCGGAGCCATAGGTGCGGAAGCCGCACTCGCTCAGCGATTTGGTGTAGCCCGGGGTAATGACCTTCTGCCCGTCATAGTTTGCATAGACCGCCGCAAAGTCCACATCGAACGCCGGCCCCGAGGTTTCGGCCAGCATCTCGTCGGTCGTGCGGGTTACGGCTTCCGCATAGCAGTTTTCGAAATAGACATTGCGGCCGCCCTGGATAAAAAACAGGTGGCCGAAGGAGCGCGAATAGATGGAGCAGTCGAGAATGTTGATATCCAGCCCGGTGATCAGCATGCCGCTGTGCTTGCGCATGGCCACCAGGCTCCCGCCCCCCTTACCCAGCAGGTCGCCGTAGCCATAGGGATAGGACCCGCTCATATGCAGCGTCACATCCTGAATGGTATTATTTGTGCCATCGACGACAAATGATTGCCCGCCGCTGGCCGTCGGCGAATCCCCGAGATCGGTAACCGTCAGCCCCTTGATCACGTTGCTGCTGCCGGTCACATAAAATTCCATGACCTTGGTTCGGAAATCGTTCAGCAGTTCGGTGTTCACCTCAATGGTTACCCCGGTCAGGTCGAACGTATTGTTGCTTCCGCTGAAAGCGACCATGGCCGATCCCATTCGAGCGTCGGGAACGGTTGCACTGATCACCGCCGGGGTCAGATAGTCCTCCATCTGATAGACCCCAGGCGTCATGACGACCTCCTGGTCCGAACCGGCTGCTGCTGCAACGAGTTCGGCAACACTTGAAACTGTAACACCTACGGCATTCAGGTTGATCAACAGACAGCCCAGGCAGGTATAGAGAAAATTTTTGTATGGCGACAAACGATGGCTCATTAGAGAAACTCCTCGCTTCATGATTATCCGCTCCGACCTTTCTTTAAAAACGCCGTCCACACCCAACCGGTATGTTCTGGCAGATATCGATATTCAGCTACTGTGATTTATATCCTTGATTGCCCAATAAAACAGCGCATATTTCATTTTACCGGTACAACACTAATATTTTACCCATAATTCAGGTAACAACGATATGCAGAAAAAAGACAAACAGCCGTCCCGACGGGTGACCTATAACGATATCGCCGAGGCATTGGGCGTCTCGAAAATGACGGTCTCCTACAGCCTGCGCAACGATCCGCGCATCTCCGAAGCCACCCGGATTCGCGTGCAGCAAAAAGCCGAGGCAATGGGATACACGCCCGACCCGATGCTCTCCGCACTGTCGAATTATCGACACACCAGCCAGGAGAAAAAACGGAGCGCGGTCCTGGCCTGGCTCAACTTCCATCGACACCCGGAAAAGCAGCGCGAATGGGAGGTCTTTAAACTGTATTGGAAAGGTGCTGAGGAGGCGGCGCGGAAACTCGGTTTCGAGCTGGAGGAATTCCGGCTCAAAGAACTTTCTCTGAGTCGGATGCAAAGCATATTCAAGGCGCGCGGCATCCGGGGACTGCTCCTGACCCCCACCCCTGCCGATGAAGAACCCAGCGCTGCTGAGCTGGCCGTATTTCCCTGGAAAGAATATTCGATCGTACGGTTCGGCGAGAGTCTGCGATCACTCAAGGTGAATTTTGTTTCCAGCGCCCAGGTCAACAACACCATTCTGGCCTTTGAGCAGATGCAGCAAAAAGGATATCAGCGCATCGGATTTGTCGGCCACTATCTGCGGCACCGTCTTTTCAGCTCCGGCTATCTCTGGGCCCAGCAGGCCCTGCCGCAGAACCGACAGCTGAACCCGCTCTTTCTTTCAAGCCAGGAAACCTTCCAACCTTTGGAACCGCTCAGGCAATGGCTGGAGCAGCAAAAGCCCGACGCCATCATCTGCAGTGCGCAGGGTATTTTCCAATCCTTGGAAAAACTCGGCTACACCATTCCGAAAGATCTTGGGCTTGCCTCCCTCAGCCGGCATGACAACCCCATCGACGCCGGCATTGATCAGATCCCGGAAGAGATCGGCCGCACCGCCGTACTTTCCCTGGTTTCCCAGCTCAGCGAAAACCGATACGGCATCCCCGATGTGCCACGGCAGATTCTCGTCGAAGGCCGCTGGGTCGACGGCTCCATGCTGCCGACCAAAGCACAACCATGATTTACGGCTTAAGTTTCTTCAGAAGCTTTGATCCCAATCTTCAGCTCGCCTAAATCTACAGGCTTCTCTGGATTCACTCCATCGGCAAGCTCCGGCACCTCAACCTCAACCTTCAGCTCGCCTACCTGTTCTCCAAACGGATTCTTTCCGGGCTTCGAATCAGTGCGTTCAATAACCGTTACATTCAACTCATACCGACCAGGCTCTACGTTTTCGATGCTAAACGATCCGCCCTCACCAACATTCGCGGAATAGTTCCGTTTGAGTTCTCTTTCTTTCAGGTTGGCTTTGGTTAAGGAGAGAAAGGTCATGTGCTTCCCATCGCCATCCCATCTGCACTGGCCAACAACCTGACGGCCCTCTTTTCTGAAATTCATCTCGAACACCCCCACATCGATTGGCGTATCCAGATACTTCACCCCTTCAGGCAGTTCTGGCACCTCCACATCTGCCGATGCCGACCCTATTAACTTATGAGATGGACCATTGCGCCTCTCACCTTTCTCATACATGGATACACTCATTGAGTAATCCCCGGGTGGAATATTATCAAGTTGGAACCTGCCGTCATCCCCCACCTCACCCAGATAAGCTAGAGGGGTGATAACTTTTCTTTCTCCATCCTCAAGTTTCATCTTTGAAAGAGTAATTTTTATCGTACCCGAGAGACTTGGATCCCAAACACATTGGCCGGATATGGTCCCCCCCGTACCCCCCAGCTCTAAAACCAGCTTTTCCCCGGCATCTATTTTATACGCGGAACTTCCAGACATCATCCTCTCCCCGCTGGAATAGATTACTTTCCTCCCCACCTTATACTCACCGGCCGGCACCCTAGGAAAAACGAATTCTCCATCGTCATTGCATCGAGCCGAAGTCCATTGCATCAACTTTTTAGAATCGAATGAGAAGTCATTATTCATAAACATTATAGGCTCCCCGGCTCCCGGACGGTCACCCATCATTAATCGGCCAGATATGCTTGCCCACGGTATTAGATGAATTGTGCCACCTGCAGCAGCAAATGCATCCAGGTCGCCCTCCCAATACCCTTGATCACAGGAAATATACAACCGATACGGAAGCTCCTCTTTAGACGGAAAAGAAAACTGCCCCAGACTTCCCGTGACAGCTGAACCCTCACGATCATGCTCATCTATAACACCCTCATACAGCGTAATCATACCCTCCGCCCTCAATAAGGCCACCATCGCCCCGGCGACCGGTTGAGAATCATGCCCCAGCACCGTCCCCTCTATTCCCCCACCGGGTTCCAGCTTGACTTTAAACTCAATATGTTCGACATCTACAGCCACTTGTTTTGTTCTGACCGTCTTATATCCATCCGCCCGAACCCGTATGACGCGGGCAACATGACTCCCCCCGCTGAATTCATGTTCCCATCGGCCATTCTTACCTTCTGTTGAATAGCGGCTAACGTCAAACCATTGCCGGCCGACGTCTCCTCCCTCATCCCAAATTCTGCCTTCATCAACCTTAAAGCGGGGTATCGGAAGCCCGGTCTCGGCATCAGTTACAGTGAGGATCACTTTTGCCCCTTTCTTCAATGTCACGACATGAACGTCATCCACTCCCTGACTAGGAGAATAGGATTGAGCACCCTCCCATAGCTTTCCTTTAGCAGAAATACCAAACTGAACGGGCTCGGGCGGTCCCACCCAAACAGCCTCACCCTTCACATCCGTTTCCATTCGCCCTTCAAGAGTCTGATTCTCCCTCCACGTATCGGGGCTGATTGTCGCCCCTTCGATCGGCTTACCCTCCGTATCCACAACCCGGAATTTAAAGAGCACTCCCGGCTTTAAGATAAAATCAATGGGTTCAATTTCCGGCCCTGCCATCGTTTTCTTGATCAGCTGCGGCGCATACCCTTCTGCCGTCACCGTCAGAACCAATTCAACTCCCGGAATGCCATATATCATATACCGTCCCTCGGCATCGGTATACGTTGGCTTAAAATCAATATTATAGTGACTCCCCCCTTCCGCCACCTTTGCATTTTCAATCGGATTACCTTCCTGATCTTTCACCTGACCGGACAGTACAACAGCCCGTTTAAGTACCGCTCTGGCCTCATACCCAAGAGGACTATAGCCTTCAGCCCACATATCATGATAATATCCCGGCTTCTTCCAGCGGACATCGATCTTTGCACCGGGAGCCGCGCATACAGGAGGACTGGTCCAACGGCCTTCCTCATCGGTAACGACACGCTTCATATGCCCCATCCCCGGATGGCCTACCGTTCCTAGATCCGGACCTGCATCAATCCGGATTAGTCCGGTGGCATTCGCCATGGGCTGTCCGTCTTCATCAACCACAATCCCCCCCACGGTCCGGGAGGGACTAAGAATGGCTACGATTTCAGCATCCTGCGTCCGGCCCATTCCATAATCATTTTTGTACAGGTTGGAGGCATATCCTTCCTTCGCAACCAACACGGAACGCTGCAACAGCATGCCTCCCTGTACTGCCGGAGTAAGAGCGACTCTGCCTTCCTCGTCGGTCTGCATCTCAACAGTACAGTTGAGCAAATGTGAGTCCAGAATCACCGTGGCATCCGATATCGGCTCACCGGCCAGATCAACCACCCGCACGTGCGTTAAAAAATCCTCTTTCTTTTCCGAGGGTAGTTTTATTCCGTCACGCGGTTCAAAACGCAATTCAGTCATCTCAAACCAGCCCTCTTCGGTCTTTCCGGCTTTAACGTGCATATCAAGATAACCTAAGCGCTGTTTTCTAATTTTCATTTCAGGCATCCGCTCAGTCAGATCAATACGCAGCGTATGCTCCCTGCCGTCTACCTTGAGGTCTTTCATAAAAAGAACCGTTACATCTTCGCTGTTTTCCCGCGAAAATACCAAAACCGGCTCATCGGGATGCTCTGCATCCAACCCATCTGCGCGATAGGTAACCTCCATTATCGACAGCTTTTTAGGCCAGATCCATAGTCCAATCGGATAGTGAACGACAGCTGGCTCCACTGGGTCCGGACTGATCAGGCGAAATGCATCATCATTCATTTCAAATCGCCAATAGGGCGATCCAGATTCATGCGACCAGGGCATTTGCAGATTAATGCCCACACCAACTTCGGGCTTCGATTCTCCTTTATCACTGGCCACAGCCATACAGATGGCGGTCAGCATTAATAACGATGCAATGGACAAGACGCTCATCCGTTTATGCTGGCGATAGTTTTCGCCCATGATCCGGACAATGCGTTTCCCTAGCGAACTGCGTTGTTCTGTAATCCCGATCGATGCACAGACAAAAGCGGCACTTCTCTGCTGCGCTTCTTCGACCACCCTCAGGATGCTCTCGCTATACTGCTTTCTTCGGCTTCCGCAATGAGCAATCGCCAGGTCATCACATGCCAGCTCCCGTTCATGGCGAATGCGCCGGTTAGCCAACCAGACCAACGGATGAAAAAAGAATAGCATCTGAACCACGATCTGGACGGCATTAACCATTAGGTCCATCCGTTTGATGTGGGCGAGTTCATGCAACAGCACCGGTTCACGCGCTTCAGCATCCCATGCATCAAGCATCTGCCGGGAAATCAGCAGCACCGGGCGCAGAAAACCAAATACACAGGGCGTACGGAACCGCCCGCTTTCATCACATTCAAAAACCTTCACCTTGTGGCGCACACCAGCCTGTTGACGCAGCGCATTGAATTCCTCGAGAAAGGCAGAATCCGTAACCCGGGAACAACGTCGAAGTGCGAGAAGCGCACGGACAACCCACACCAGAACAAGTCCAACCAATAGAAAAACCACGCCCGCCCAACCTAGAACCAGTCTTACAGTGAGCGGCATGGGAGCTCGGAGCGGAGCGGTTACGTTTGGAACTTCAGCACGCGGATGGGCCGGAGTGGTCGGCATCACCTGCTCAGGTTTTGGCACTTCAACCACTTCCACCTTTTTGATAACAACCGGTTGTGTCGGGGCTACTACCAGAGTCGAAGACTTTTTAAACACCGAGGTAACCGAAGCTTCCGCCACCTTTTCAACATGACCGCTCAGTCCAATCGGCAGTTGTAGATTGACAGGAAAACAGAGGCGCAGCAGCACCGTGCACCACAGCAGATACCGAAAGCTGGCCGACAGGCGTCGACAGAAAAATGAAACCACCCAAAGCGCAACGATAAGAACCGTGAGCTGCCAGCTCAGACTCCATAGCAAACTCCCCAAACATTCCCCCAAATCCAATACCGAACTCATGACTCTTCCCTCTTATGTTCATCTATCAGCTTCTTCAGTGATGCAATTTCATCTTCATTCAATTTCCGGCGCTCGGCCAAATGGGCAAACAGTGGAGCCAACCCATCGTCCATCACAGTAGAGAAAAAGGATTCAATGGCCTCAGAGACAATCCGCTTCTGTTTAACACAGGGTTGATAGAGACAAAGCGGCCCCAGTTTTTCGCGCTTCAGGAAGCCCTTCTTCACAATGCGATCCAGCATCGTTTTAACGGTCTGGTATTCCCATTCCCGCTCCTCCGCAGCCGCCTCATAAATCTGCCGGGCCGTACTTTTGCCCTTTTCCCAACAGAGATTCATGATCATCCATTCCGCTTTCGAGAGTTCCCTACCCATAACAGCCTCCGATTAGTTTGTAGCGACATCACTACATTTGTGGTAGATGATCTGCAACAATAAAACTTCTCAATTTTCAAAGAGTACAAATCGGCATGAAATCTCATCCCGGATGGGTAGCAAAGAAGCTTTAGATAAAGCGCCCGGTTTTAATCAACCAAACATGGTCGATCCGTCGGCCAGGTCGTAACAGGCCACCATATAGGGATGGGTCTCATCGTATTCGGTTAAGGGCTTTGGATCGCTGCACACCCCGATTTCACGGACCTCCGTACCTTTTCGACCGAGACGGGCGTCGCCGAACTGGTTTCTGAATTCCTCCGCCAACACGCCGATTTCCGCAACCACGTCCGGATGTGCGGCCTGAAGGTCCTGGGTTTCGCCCACGTCATCGCGGAGATTAAACAGCGCGGTCGCCTCGTTGTTTTCTGAACCGTCCGGATTCCAGCCGGTTTTGCAGAAGTGCAGTTTCCAGTCGTCCATGCGCACCGCTTCCAGATTGGTATCTTTGTAATAGGCAAACACCTTGCGCTTAGTCGGCCTGCCTTCCAGCATCGTATCCGCGAGCGAAATACTGTCTCGCGAAACAGTTCCAGACATTGGAACTCCGGCAATTTCTGAAAGCGTGCTGTAAAGATCCATCGCGGACGCAATCCCCTCGCAGGTGGATCCCTTCTCAATCTTTCCCGGCCAGCGCATGATGCACGGGACGCGGAGCCCGCCTTCATAGGTCTGTGCTTTGGTCCCGCGCAGCGGGGCGTTGCTTCCGCCCTCATCCATCGCGCGCGATCCATTGTCGGAGGTAAAGATCAGCAGCGTATCGTCTTTAATGCCCAGCCGCTCCAGTTCCGTATCAATCATACGCAACGCCCAGTCGATGCAGCCGACGGCCCCGCCGTAAGCACCGTTGCGGGACTTATCGAGAAACGGTTTCGGAACAAACAACGGTACATGCACATACATGTGGGCGAAGTAGAGGAAGAACGGATGCTCCCGATCCCGGCGGATAAACTGCAGTGCCTCATCCACATAGCGCTCCGTGAGCCCATGCTGATCCGGCTGCTGCTGAATCACTTCATCATTGCGCAACAAAGGCAAAGGCGGGTGATCCAGAAAGGTTACCTGCCGCCCCATATCATTGCTGTACGGCAGTCCGAAATATTCATTGAATCCATGTTGAGTCGGGAGAAATTCAGGCTGATCCCCGCAATGCCACTTGCCGATAATCTTGGTGTCATACCCGACCGATTTAAGCTGCGTGGCAATCGTGGATTCTTTGGGATTCAGCCCCTGCGCCTGACCGGGAAAAAGTACCTGATAATCGCCGAAGCCGATGCGCTGCGAATAACACCCCGTCAACATTGCCGCCCGCGAAGCGGAACACACCGGCGCCGCCATATAAAAATCGGTAAAGCGCATGCCCTCCCTCGCGAGCTGATCCAGATGCGGCGTGTCGTTGCGTTCCGACCCGTAGCAGCTCAAATCGCCATAGCCAAGATCATCGCAGTTAATCAAAATAATATTGGGTCTATCACCAGTACTCATCGCTTTGTCGCTCCAATCATAAAACAATCTATTCCCGAAAATGCAGAAGGCTACCTGAATTGAATTTTACTTTCCAGCGCTGATCTTCTCGTCCAGCTGCTGTGCCAGTTTTTCGCGTACGGCCTGATAGGCGGGATCGTTGATCCGATTTGTAAACTCCTGCGGATCGTTGGCTAGATCGTACAGCATGCCTTCACCGGTTTGCTGCCCCTTCTTGCGCCATTCGGTGTAGGCATAGCGCTCCGTCCGAACGGTATAACCGCCTGGAGAACCCATGATAAATTCGCAGGCTTTGGTTTTTGCTGAGGCATCATTCAGCTGAGCGCAAAGGCTGATGCCCGAAAGCTCGTGTTTGGGCAGAATACCTGCCAGCTCGCAGAGCGTGGGATAGACATCGATCAAACCGACCAGACCACTTACCTGCTTCCCCTTCTCCTTTGCTCGGGGATCGAAAATGATTAGCGGCACCCGCTGGGCTTCTTCGAACATCGATGATTTATGCCAATGTCCGTGCTCACCCAGCATGAAGCCCTGATCGCCCGCGAAGACAATGATGGTGTTGTCCGCCATCCCTCTTTCTTCCAATGCCTGGATCAACTCGCCCGCGAGCGAATCGACAAAATGGATCGCGGCATAGTAGGCGTGGGTATAGTTCACCGCGTGCTCCTCCGGAATAAAGTTGTAGCCCGGCCCGGGGCGGTGCCAATTCACTGCCGGAATGTCGTCCCGGTCGTCGGCGGGTACGGCGGGGATTTTAATCTTTGAGGCGTCGATTGCGTCCCAATGCTTTTTCGGCACGATCATCGGCGGATGGGGGCGGTAGATGCCATAGGTCAGGAAGAAGGGCTTGCCGGTCTTTTCAGGGTTGTGGCGATCGAGCAGATCGATGGCCGCCACGAGCCCCTGGCCATCGGCCGACGCCTCGTCTTCTATTTCGGGAGCATGATACCAGATGCGCACGGCAGCGCTGTCGCGCGTACCCCAGCGCGTGCCTTTATCGATATTTCCCGGAACCGCATCCCAGCCCGTATTGTTGATGGCGATATCCCACGCTTCGGGGTCATCCGTGCCAGCCTTGCCGATGCCCGAGGGAATGTTCATGTGAAACACTTTTCCGACGCGCGCGGTTTTATATCCATTTTGCCTGAACAGGTGCGGCAACGAAGTCAGCCCGCCGACCATCTCGCCGAACGTATGCCCTTTGTTCCCGGTGTAGCCGGTTTCAAACGGATAGCGACCGGACAGCATGCTACCGCGGCTCGGTCCGCAGGTATGAAACTGGCAATAGGCATTCCCGAACACAACCCCCTTCTCTGCCAACGCATCGAGGTTGGGCGTGACCGCCAGCTCATCGCCATAGCACGCCAGACGATCGCCCAGATCATCCGCCATAATCAGCAGCACATTGGGTTTTGCCGTTTCAGCACGTACCGTGTGCCCGGCCAGCATCAGCCCCGCGACACCACACAGCGCAGCCCGCACCTGTTTTCGGATACCGATCTTCATGGTCACCTTCTTCGTCGCCGTTCCTAAAGTTGTAATTTTCGGCAGTTCCGATTCACTTACTCAGTCAAAAGCCTGAAGCGATAAAACGCTATTCCATTCGTCGAGGCGACATCCACCGCTAACGGAGACACCGACACCGATTCAATATTAGTCACCGCCTGCCAATCCGGATCGGCCAGGCTTTCAGTGGCTTCGAGCTGATACGCCTCTCCGATCAAGCCTGAAAACACCAATGACACAACCTGATTGCTTACTGAAAACCCCGTCGTCTCCAGCTCTGGGAACGCCTTTTCCAGCGACTCGAACCAGAGCTCCGCATGAGTCATGAGTCCACTGACTGAAAAATGAACATCATCGTGCCGATAGGCCTCTCCAGTGTCGGGATCATTCCCCACCAGTTCATCAGTGTCGGGACCGGCAAAAACATGGAGGTTATTTGCGATCACATCGAGCTGTGCATCAATGATGTTCTGATCAAAACCGAGATCCACATACGATGCCTGGGCGACGAGCCATGGAATATTCCAGCCCGCATCCATGCGCGATTGAGCAATGACGGATTCCAGACGCATCACATAATCCGCAGTTGATGTATCCCTCTTATTATCCCGCTCGCCCTGATGCCATAAAACCGCCCGGAATCCATTGATCCCCAAAGCCTGTACCGCGGTCTTCAAGTTGGGATAATTATCATTGGCGGCCACCGTCCATTCATAGACTTCTGACCCACCGTCCGCGATTACAATGAATCCGACGGGAACATTCTCGGAGGCCGACAGCATATCACCGAGGAAGGGCCATGGCGCACCACGGCTCCCGGAATTTGCCGATGGATTTTCGGGAAGGTCTTCAGCATGTTTCCAATGAGTGGAAGGAATTCCCATATAAGAAACCCGATCATCTTCCGCCTCGGAGCTTCCGCCGCCGAAGTTGGCCGCGTTGGACTGGCCGCACGTAATATAAATATCGCCTACACCGATGTGCTCAATCACAACGGTATCCACCACATCGGAGCCGTCGAGCAAACGAACCTCCAGTTGATACCACCCTTCCGTAACATCCAGCGTTCCGGCATAGGTGCCATCGGCAGGAGCCGCATCCATTGTGATCCATTCCGTATCGGTTCCATTCCCGTCAAGCGCCGTGAGCCGGGCCTGCACCTCGGTTCCATCGCCGGAGAACGTGCCCTCGATGGGAAGAACGGCCTGCCCGGCTAGATCGCGTTGGATAATCTGGCGGTCTTGAAGCGAGGAGATGGCAAGAACCGGTTCCGGCTGCGATTCCGCGCCCATATAACCTTCGATGGAAATGGCGGTGATGGAGGTCCAGAGGTTCCCCTCCGGCGCACTGGTGATGTGTCCCCAATCCACCTCAATGCTGCCGGTTCCGTCAGCCGTCACATTCGTGAATGTGTGCGAGACCGCCCCGTTTACACCCGCGTCCTGCACCGTGCCTACGAGCACCTGCACGGCTCCGCCGTTGACGCGAAAATCGCCGCCGTTCACGGCCTGCGACCACACGGTCACGTCATACGGTGCTCCTGCCGTAAGGTTCGAGAAGGTGATGGTGTTGTACACGCCGGTCGATGAGGTATCCGCGGCCTGGATCCCCAGAAAATCGCCATCCCGATCAGCCTCATGCAGGTCCCACGCTTTGCTGGAGCTCAGCCCCGACTGACTCGACCAATCCAGCGTCATCGTAACGGTTGTCACATGGTTGCTGGAATCCACCAGATCATTCACAACATACGCTCCACCGGCCGGAAGGTCGGCCCCGGTTGACCCCGGCTCAACCCCATTCCAGATTGTGCCACCCTCTGTCGTTGTGCCGTTCGGTCCACCGGTGGCCCCGAAATCCACCTGAATGGTGGTCACAGGCAGCTCAGAAGGCGCTACAATCTGGAGTCCCTGAAGCGGCGAATAGGCGTTGGCCGTGCTGTCCACCATCACCGTAATGTAGTCATTGGTGCCCGTAACTGTGACCCGGTGTTTGGTATAGTTCAGTCCCTCGGCCCAGGTGTCGGTTCCCTCCGTTCCGGTTACCGCGGCAATCGATTGAACGGCCAGATTCGTCCATGCGCCGCTGTTGACGCCGACTGCCACATCATACGTGATGGCGAGGTTATCAGCCCGAACCAGCGAATAAACATCGTACTCCCCGGCCTCAAGCCCGGTGATCCGCACTGCGAGTGTCCGGTAATCACGGGCAAGCCAGTATTTCTGCATGAGGGTTGTTTCAAAGATTCCGAGCGCGGAAGAGATCGTAAACGTGTTCCTGAAATCCCCATACAAATCAGTCCAGTCTTCAACCGTCCCGCCGGGCCCGATCTCTGCCGCCAATCCGACATCCAGCGTGACCCCGGTCGCGGCCGAACCATCTGAATAGAGCAATCCGGATGTCGTATCACCCGTCACCGAATTCCATACGGTATCCGTTAATCCCGCCGGCGCGTTGTTTCCGTTGTAGGCGGTTCCATCGCCCATATTAAACTGAATCGACGACCCCGACGCTCCCCCTGCGATTGTGAGCGCGAAGGCTATGGCAGCTATTTGTTTTTTCATTGTACGTACTCCACGCAATGACATCCGGTTTATAAGAGTGGTCTGAATGAAAAACCCTGCCGAAAACAGCAGGGTTTTTATTACCGTTCTGAAGAACAAACTAGACCATGAAGCGACGGCGCACAAACAGAATGCCACCCCCGAATGCGGCGACCAGACCGAGCGTCGCCGGTTCAGGAACAACGGTATATTCCGCAACTGCATCATATATATGGATGTTGCCGTTAATACTGCTGTTGCCCCATGTATACAGACGCACACTGTCAGTGGTCACACTGTCAGCGAGACTGGCTCCACTATAGGAAATAGTGGTAGCGCCTCCGATTCCGGCAGCAGGTGTGGCAGCCGTCCCGACCAGGTCGCCGACGTCGAAACCATCGTTATTGGCATCAACGGCCAGCTGGAACGTCGTATCAGCACCGGAACCATTGCGCCAGAGACTCACACTCACGGAATCCCAGGAAAACAGATCAGAACTGTTTCCGGTTGAATCCAACGTGATTTCGTAATAGCCCCCTTGCACAATGGCATTGGATGCGGTCGTGGCACTATATGAACTCCGAACGTTCCACTCTTCGCCGATGTCATAACTTCCTGAAGAATATCCCGTTCTCCAGCCCTGCCCGTTTGCGCTGAAGGTCAACATGACCGTTCCGTCATCATCGAATACCGGATCCGGGACATTTGTACCCGGTTCCGCAGATGCGCCGGTTCCGCTGGTGTCCGTCCGGGCCGAATTATCGCCCCATTCTCCGTCCGTCTCGGTGCTGGTTGCAAGATACCCATTGATATCAATCACCGCCGCACTTGCGGTATGCGCAAACATACCGGCAACGACACCCACGAGCGTCATTGCATGTAGTTTAGTACATATTTTCATTTATGTGTCTCCTTTTCTCCTCCCGCTGCCCTATGCAACGGAAAATCATCTGTTGCCTGCATGGTCTAAAGAGTGCCCATCGGTTGTGCAAAGAGCACAGGAAGCACGGAGGTATCGACTTCCAGCTCGTACGTCCATCGACTGGTCTCGGGACTCAGCACCTCGACATACGGAACCAGATTCGAGACGCCCGTCCAGTTGCTCAGGTCTTCGCTGATCTGGAGCCCGAGATCCGGCGCACGGTCGCGCGGCACATCGAATGAAAAGGTAAATAAGACCGTATCGGATTCGCCGGAGGCCGCCACACTGCCCAGCGGCAGCGGCGCGTCGAAAATCTCCGGGTCGAGTCCCAGTACCCATTCCCAATAATTGCTGAAGCTGTCGCCATCGGGATTGTCTTCCGCGCCGTCCTGCCCGGCGGTCAATCCTTCAAGGGACACCCACTCCGCATAGGTCACAGCGTTCACGGTGATGCTTACTTCGTCGTACACCTTGATCTCACCGTCATCGGCTTCCAGCCGAAGCTGATACGTGCCCGCCTGATTAAAATTCACCGAAGAAACCGGCAGCGATTGATCCGAAAAGGACGCGGTGCCGGAACCGGAAATCAGCCGCCAGGGTGTATTCAGCACTGAATGGTTCGGCAGTCCGTCATCATAGGCCGTTCCATCCAGTTCCACTCCGGTGGTGTAGCTCAGCGACTGATCGCTGCCCGCCGACACAACGGGGCCGACATTGCCGGTATAGGTTGGGGTTGTGTTGGTCGTAACCGTTGCCCCCGATCCGGAAGAGAGATCCAGCACCTCTGCATCCGCCAGCACCTTGTCATAAAACGAAACCCAGGCAATCTGCCCGGCAAACCGGCCGTAGGTCGCCGTTAGTAATTCATAGCCTCCCAGATGGGTTTTGTTGGAGGTTTCCGATCCATCCGAATGAGCAATCGTCCCGAGACCGCTCTGGCTTGTTCCACACCAGTCTGTAACGCCCGGAATCGATTCCGTATCAACCAATGCCCCGTCGAGGTACAACCGGATTTCATCATCTGCCAAATCAATCACACCGACACAATGCACAAAGCCATCCTGCGCCGTAGAAGGTGCAAGCGTGCCCTCCGCTACGGCACCGCTGTTTTCATCCACCCCGAAGCGAAGTAGACTTCCTTCGATCACAAACCCCGCACCAATGGCTCCGCCGGATTCCCAGAGCACCTGCGGCGAACTGAGGGGAAGGCTGTTGGGCTTAAACCAAAACTCGAAACTCGCATCGCCCGTACTGTAAGCATCGAAATCTTCCGAGGTCGCCCCATCCGGAATGGATCCGCCGGGAAACACATACGCCGCATCGATGAACGAAAGCTGTGCGGCGGGATCGCTCGTTGTACGTGTGACATCAGCATCCAGCGCCCAGTCGCGATTACCCGGCTCCAGCAGATTTTCCCAGACCGCATCACCGTCGGGGTCATCGGAAGCATCATAGACCAGCACCGGTGAATACGGATACGAAACATCAACAGTCACCTCCGGTTCCACGCCCACCTGAATCTTAAAATCCGCAGAACCAAAGGTGCGGGCCGCTGGGTGGTCGGCCGAAAACCGAATCCAATACAATCCATTCTCCGAAAACGAGACGCCCGTTTCATGCGCCGATGCAGCGGAGAATACCACATCCCCCGGACCTGAAATCTGTTTCCATTCACACACCGCACCGACCGGATTATTGGTTCCGCCCAGAACAACAGCGCCTTCGGCCACCAGCTTAACCGTTTGATTCGAGACCGCCATGACCTCTCCCTTCGGCCATATCAGATTGGCCTGCACATCGGGAGCAGCCTCATCATCGGCCTCAAAGACAAACAGTTTACGCACCGCATCGATATCGTCGGTCGTTACCCAAAACGTGGCACCGGAATGATTGGCATCCGCATCCTGAGCGGCGGCCAGTGTTACGGCCTGCGGCGTGTTCCAATCGCTGGAAGTAAAGGTCAGGCTGGAACCGCCAACAACAGACAGGTCACTGTCCCCTGTAAAGTGCGCAACCGTCACCATCACGGTTTTTCCCGGATCGGCGGAAAGGCTGACATCCACCGAAGCCGTGCCGCCTTCGGAAACCGACAGATCGTTTTCCGACAGCAGCACCTCGTAGGATGTAAAGGAACCCAGCGAATTATTTTCAGCTGAAATGGAAGCGGTGATGATTGATGACTCGGCCTGCAGATCGGCCAAAACAGCGGGTTGCGAGCCGGAAACATCGGTGCTTTCCTGGATATCATCCGCCAGATTGTAGAGACTGCCCTGACGCAATTTATAATCATCTTTCAAAACAGCATCCACCGCACCATCGGCAAAGAGTGCATAGGCGGAGCGGGAATTGGTCCAGCCGGATTCGGCGGTCCACAGACCGGACAGATCGACCCCGTCGTAGGTGCGGTCCGCGGGCAGTGCCCCCCCGGCCAGCTCCACAAAGGAGGGAAGCAGATCGACCAAGCCTGTTATTTCCGAAGACACTGTTCCGGCGGGGATGGCCCCCGGCCACTGAACCAAAAACGGCACCCGGCACCCGCCCTCCCAGGTGGTGCCCTTCCCATCCCGCAGCGGATAGGCTGAACCGACGGAATAGCTCGTCAAATTGAGGCCCGAAAGACGCGTCCACGGACCGTTGTCCGAAGTGAAAATAACCAACGTATTATCATCGAGACCAAGCTCATCCAGCTTATCCAGAATCCGGCCGGTACTGTGATCCACTTCTTTAACCACATCATAGTAATAGCTGACTCCGCTGGAGCCCTGGAACTTCGGCCAGACCGATCCATCGGCATTCGTGTATTCCCGATCCGATGGCCAGGTGGGCCGATGTGTCATGGAATGTGCCAGATAAAGGAAGAACGGTTTTTCCTCCCCTGACGAGCGCTGAATAAAATCAAGTGCGGCTTCGGTATAACGCCAGGTAATCTGGGCCTGTTCGACGGCCGATGAAAAATCTGGTTCTTCGATGGTTTCATTCCGGATCAGATTCAGATTATTCATGTCGTTGCTGTGCGGGAATCCTAGAAATTCGTGAAACCCATGCCGCACCGGCATCATCTGATAGGGATTATGCTGGGTTGGGTTGTATCCCAGATGCCACTTCCCCACCATGGCCGTGGCATAGCCTTCCTGCCGCATCAGCTCCGGTATCGTAACTTCGGTGGTATTCAATCCTGTCGCATGGTTCGGATAGAACACCGCATTGACCCCCGTTCGGCAATCATACCGCCCGGTCAGCAGCGAGGCACGGGCCGAAGAGCAGCGCGATGATGCATAAAACTGATCCATTTGCATTCCATTCTCCGCCAGAGAATCGATTCTCGGCGTCAGGCCATAGGCCGCATTCGGTTGCGGAAGGTTGGCATTACTTTTCCCCGGATTGGGAGCAGGACCGGAAACCGGATATTGGTTTGGCGGGTCTGGGTAGGTAAAGGCACCAATATCATTGTACCCCAAATCATCCATGAAAATCAGAACGATATTGGGATGTGAAGCCCGGCTGGCTCGGGAGAAAACAAACAACAAACAGAACCCGAGCATAACTATAAATGATTTCATTCAATCTCTACCTTACTTTGTGTATCCCATCTTTCCGCAGAAAACAGATCAAAGCCTGCTCTGCGGAGTCCCCGCTTTTACCTGACTATCACACCCGATGCCTATTCAACACCGACTTCGTAAAAGAGCGAACTCGCACCGCTGACCGTGGTGGTGTACGATGTTTCTGAGGCAAAACCCATAATGTTCGAGACCGCAACACCGGCAGTCGGTATCGTCAGGCTTGTATTCGTGACAATGCTGTAGCTTTTTCCTTCAACCGACTGCCAGGTAAGAATAAGACCGTCAACCGTGTTGCTGCCGGAAGTAAATGCAAGAACCGAGGCGGCGTTGGTTGGAACGGTTCCACATACATTCTCTTCCCAGGCCAGTATGGAGTCCCCGTCGGTGTCCGAAGCATCGGCCGCTTCATAATCCCCGCCGAATTCGGCTCCGATATCATAGTACGCATCCAGCCAGGATTTGCGTGTCCCCGCAGAGGTAAAGTCGGCCGTCGTCAGAAATTCCAGCTCCGCCATGGTGTTGATTTTATTGAAAGACCCGCCGGACTGAAAGCGAACATACCGGAACGCCGGCGGATTGGTCAGGATGATCTCATTCCATTCGCCCATAACAGTATTATTGGTTGTCAGGGTGAAGAGCGTCTCGGCATCACGGAAGTCCTCTGAGTTTGCTCCCTGGAACATGCAGCCGGCACTCCGGATCAGGGCACGCAAACCGCCGTCATAATTCCCCCAGGCATCGTTGCGAAGGTAGTAGCGAATCTGCACCAGCTGCTGTTCATTTCCAACACCGTAGTCCAGACCGGCATATCCCGCTGCATCCAAACCAAAGAGCGTGTCGATATCGCCATCGAACAGCTCATATTTAGATTTATCCGCCTGCGAGGCATCGGTGCCGATGATAAACTGCGGATATGGAATGGCATATTCCGAATTGGACAGGTCTCCTTCACCAAACGCATTAACTCCTGCCACCTTGTAATAGTAGGCAAACCCGTTGGTGACATCCGTATCGACATATCGGGTATCCATCACTCCGGTCGCAACCTGGGTGTAGTTACTCAGGGCATTCAAAGAGCGGTAAACATTATAGCTTTCGGACAGGGATTCCGCGTCCCAGTAGACCGATACGACATTGTTGCTGTCGGGCCACGCATACAGATTGAGCGGGACGGACGGAGCGGTTGGAACGTACTCCTGGACCCAGAAATCGCTAAAGGTCACGGTCGATTGCGCAGTGAAGAAGAGGCCTGCAGTTGCATCGCCATTAAAACTGAGCGAGGATACATCAGCAACGAGTACGAAGTCGACGCCATCATTTCTTGTTCCGTCACCGGCCCAGCTGTCGAACTCTGCAACCATGATTCCGGTATCCACATTATGAGTGATGTAAATGTCGGTTCCGGGCGAGGTAATTGCTGTGGGCCACGAATCCTGAACAGAGCTGTTGACATAAAACCGGGGAATACCGGCACCCCCGGCGCCGTACTGCATACGGATGAATGCGCGGTCCCCGGTCGAAGAGTCCGGGCTCTGTCCCATACCGAAAAAGAGGTAGTTTTGAGAAGGATCACCGCTCGGCGGGGTTTCGACGGCGATATGTGCTTTCCAGCTGATCGCTGAATATGAGCCGAACTGCGTGTACAACGTTGAACGTCCTTCACCGGCATCGCTCATGGTACTGGAGGACATCGTCGATGCGCCGGCGAGGAAATTGGTCCGCTGAATCGTCTCTGTCAAATTGGTTGGATTCCGAACGGTAATCACATGATCCGCTGAGAATCCCCAATACGCCTCCGACGAATTGTTGTTCTGATTAAACAATGTCAACACGCTGGCTTCATCCTGCAGATTATTCGTAACAAACTGCGCAGTCGCAGTCTGAACAGCAATCAGTGCCACCAGGCTGCTGATCCATACTGAATTCCATTTTTTCATAATTAAACCACCATTTTTCATCAGTTGTCCCTGTTCACTGCATCAGAAGACCTCCCCGCATGCGGGACAAAGCCTTCTCCAAGTTGGAAGCCAGAATACGCTTGCCGGGGCGAGACGCCAGTGTTTATTATTTTTACAAATAAAAACCACGTAAAACCAATGATTCCATGAGCGAAGCAAATACCCATAAACAGCAAAAATACCGCGTCACACAGACCGACATTGCGAACGCATTGGGCATCTCTAAAATGACGGTGTCATTGGCATTGCGGAAGGATTCGCGAGTCGCCGAACAAACACGGCTCCGGGTGGAGGAAAAAGCAACAGCGCTCGGTTATGTTCCCGATCCGGAACTCACCGCACTGCATCGTTATCGCCACAACTCCCGCATCAAAAATATTCAGGCCACCCTCGCCTGGCTCAATACCTGGCCCGACCCGAAACAACTGCGGCAATTCAGGGAATTTAATCTTTACTGGGATGGCGCATACGACCACGCACAGCAACTGGGCTACCGGCTCGAAGAATTCGATACCGCCGAAATACCAATGGAACGGCTTAGAACCATCTTCAGGACCCGGAATATTCAGGGTATCCTGCTTCCTCCCCAGTATCACACAGCCGAAGAACTGCTTCAGTTCGACTGGTCCGACTTTGCCGTTGTGCGCTTCGGCCAGTCCATACCGGACCTGAAGACCCACTTCGTTTCCAGCGCGCAAATGATGAACACGATTCTGGCCTTTAAGCACATGCAAAAGCTCGGCTATCAACGGATCGGGTTTGTTCGCGGATTCCACGGCCTGCGCCATTTTACCGCCGGCTATCTATGGGCCCAGAACAATCTCCCGGCGAAACAGCAACTCCCCCTGTTTAAAATGCGCCAGCCTGATGATATCGAGTTTACGCAGGAGCGACTGGAGGCCTGGCTGAACCAAAACAAACCGGATGCCGTACTAACGGATATCGGCAAAATGCCAAGTTTTCTGAAAGAACTGGGCTACCGAATCCCCGAAGACATCGGGGTTGCCACCACCAGCATCCATGACACCCCCATCGACGCAGGCATTGACCAACGCCCCTACAACATTGGTCGCGCTGCCATCCGTTTGCTCTCCGCCCTGATCACGGAAAAAGCATTCGGCATCCCCGCATACTGCGACGAAACCCTCATCGAAGGCCGCTGGGTCGATGGTTCCATGCTACCTCGGCATAAATGAGGATCTACAGCTTTTCTACATAGACATAGTAAGCGGGGTGAACCCGGTTGCCGCTATCGATCAGCTGCGCTTCCATGTCATATTTTCCGGCCGGAATATTGCCTTTAAAGACCACTTCTTCCTGCCCTGCCTCAATCTGCTGCGTTTTGGAAATATTGGCTACGTAGAGCATTGCTTCCGTGAAATCGTCTTTCACTCCGGCCGGTGCCGTCTGCTCCACTTCAAGCCGCCCCTCCTCAGCCGGGAACGTGGCATTAATGGCCAATCCGCTCTCGCGCGGAAAACGGCGAAGCGTAATGCTGTAGTCGCCGTCTTCAACAAATTCGATTTTCCATTTGCCGGTCGATTGAGCACCCTCAATTGCTCCGTGCTGATGCCAGGCAGGCGTGTAACGCCCCACAATCTGGTCATGCGCTGAAAGGCGGCTCGGGTTTTCTTTCGGTGAACCGACTTTAATGTAGGCGTAACGCTCGTCTGCCCCCTCATCAAGAAACGACTGCCACCACGTTTCATATCCCGCAGCCAACCGGGCGGCCACTTCCGGATACTGGTCGAACACGTTATTATCCTGACCGCGATCCTCGGAAATCTTGTAGAGCTTATTGCCGTCCACCAGACGCCAGTCATCATCCATCACCGAATATTTTTTATATTTGATCAGGTTCTGTTCCCGCTGCGTATCAATATAGAGAATGCGGTTGTCCCACACCGGATCAGCTTCCGTCAGCAGCGGCTTCAGGCTTTTGCCGTCCAGCGGCTTTGCCGGATCAAATTTGAGTCCCAGCAGATCCACGAACGTCGGCAGCAGGTCATAGTTGGCGACGAGCTGATCAATATCCTTTCCGCCGGTCAGTTCTCCATTCGGCCAGCGAATAAACAGCGGCACCCGATGCCCTCCATCGTACTGACTTCCTTTACTGCCTTTGAGTCCGGCGTTATACACCTTGCGTCCAGCCGAAGTTCCGTTATCCGTCGTAAAGATCAGGATGGTATTATCGGTCAGGCCCAGCTCATCGAGTTTATTTTCCAATACCTGGAAATTGTCGTCGATATTGGAAATCATGCCGTAGAACCGAAGCAACCTGGGATTCGACCCCTCAAATTCAGCCCCCTCATATAGATCGTAATATTCTTTCGGGAGGTTATACGGCGAGTGCGGCGCATTGAGCGAAAGATAGCAGAAAAACGGTTGATCCTTATTGGTTTCAATGAAGCGCAATGCCTCCGAAAAAAAGATATCCGTGCAGTACCCTTCATAGGTCTGCAATGCACCGTTATGCCAGTACGTGTCGTCAAAATAATCATTTTCCCAATAGTCCGGCCCCTGGCCGATTCCGCCGCCGCCGTGCATCACCACTTCATCAAAACCGCGATCCTGCGGACGGAAGGGATAGTTATCGCCCAGATGCCATTTACCGAACATCGCGGTTGCATAGCCGTTCTGCTTAAACACCTCCGGCAGGATCACCTCATCTTCAAAAAGGAGCGAGCGGCCGTTGATGGTGTGGTATACATTCACGCGGTTGCAGTGCCGGCCCGACATAATTCCTGCGCGGCTCGGTGCGCAGGTGGTACCCACATGATAATCGGTAAACCGCACCGCCTGATCATAAAATTTATCGATGTTCGGTGTTTTAATATAGGGATTCCCCGTACAGCCCAGATCGCCCATGCCCTGGTCATCCGTAATCACAAACACCACATTCGGTTTGGCGGTCGCGTGGGCAAAGCTTGCAGCAATCGCAATGATTGAAACTCCAACAACTGTTTTAATAGAACGCGCGTATCTCATATTTTCCCTCTATGCTGTGAGAGCTGTAAACTCTTCTTTATTTTGTGATGCACCCTTAGTTCATGGAGATTAAAAGCCCCAGCGGTTTTTTCATTTCCGACTCAACCACGAGGCATTTTTTCTCTTCATCGATATAGAAATCCCATTCACTGGTATTCACACTCGGCGCGAATTTCAACCCCAGATCCTTCACCGTGCCTTCCCATTCCATCACGACAAATTTACCGCGTTTAAACTTTCCGAGGAAGCTGACATCCAACAATGCACCGGCTTCAAAAACCACATCGCCGCCGCCACCGGTTCCATCGACATAATCAACCAGTATTTTCGTGACCCCCTGCGGCGAATCATCGATCCCAACCTTCAAGATACCTCCGCCCTGCTGTATCCAATGGCCATCACAATTCTTATCGCTTCCAATCCCGATCTCAGAGGCGCCGGCGCCCAAAACGCTGAACATGCCTTGCGGGCCGACATAAAGCCCTCCGCGAGTTATCATCCTGCCGCCGGAAATATTCAAGGCGCCGGAACCACGCGCATCGCCAATTTCAAGCGAGGCATTTCCCACCCCGGGATTCAGACTGGATCTACCGCCACGGGAAACAATCAGTTCGCCATCGAATAAGTTATAGACGCCTGCCCCTCCAGCTCCATTGCCGAGATGAAGTCGGTGACCAATGTTAAACATTCCGCCGTACTGATTCACGGTCGCCGCACTTCCGCCGCCATAGGAGTCCGTTAAATGCGCACCCGACTTACTGCTGCTAACGTTTCCTGCTTTAATATCAAGAACAGCCTTACCGTTAAGTGAGAGCCGGTCGAACCTCACATCATTATCAATCGTAACGGTATATGGACCGGAGATTTCGATGATATCTTCTACAACCGGAACAGCGCCCTCTGACCAGTTTTCCGCCGTTGTAAAATTCTGATCCGCACCACCGCCCTTCCAGGTAACGATGGCTTCGGCATTCACGCCGGCCATCAGAAGTGTCATACAAACAACCGTTTTTGTTAAATAAACTCTACTTTTCATCTGCTCCTCCATGAAGAAGCTATTTCAATTTAATTTTTACAGGCACTCCCGCCTGTAGATCAACACGCGAGGGCTCACCCGATCCGGCACGCAGCTCAACCGCCTGCGCTTTTGCAGAACAGAGCTGAACCTTAACCGATTGTTGATCCATGTTCCAATCGATGGAAACCTCCACGCCACCGCGGGCCAGCAGCCCCTTCACAGAACCGGCTTTCCAATCACTGGAAATCGCCGGCAGCACCGTAATTTTTCCGGGCACGGAGAAAAGCAACATTTCCTGAATCGCAGCCGTCCAGCCAAAGTTGGCATCGATCTGGTACGGGGCCCAGGAAAACTCCACCCCGATGCCGCTGTTGCGCCAGTCGTTGTGCGTGGTATAAAAATTATTCATCACGCAGGCGCGCGCCAGCAAACTCAGGCAGTTCAGTGCGTCATCGCCCTCGCCCATGCGGGCATAGACATTCGCCATGTGGGCCAGCGACCAGCCGGTCTGCGAACCGATGCCGACTTCCAGCCGCTTGCGGATCGCCACCTCGAAGGCCTTAAACAGCTCAGGATCCGATTCGCGCGTTACTTCCAGCCCCGGGAAAACCGGATAGATATGCGACTGATGACGGTGGGCGTAGTTGTCGTCAAAAAACTCGTGCATCCACTCACAAACTGCACCGTCCTCGTTGACCTGATACGGCGGAATTTTATCCAGCATCGCCTGCCAGCGGACCACCTCGTCACCGCTTTCGATCAGATGCATCAGCACCTCTTTCGCCAATGCAAAATCCATCGTCGCATTCATTGCCGTTTCCATCGAAAGCAGCTCAGCCGCACCTTCGACATAGTTGCCCGGATGATTTTCCGGCGAGTTCGACGGCGAACTAAGATAGAGACCGTTTTCATCGACGGTAAAGAAATCCTCATAGAACTGCGCCACTTCCCGCAGGAATGGAATACAGCGCTCTTTGAGGAACACCTCATCGCCCGTGTGCAAGTAATAGTCGTAGTAATGCTGCCCGACCCAGGCCGCCGCACCGGTCCAATGCAGGATGTGCGGCTGAATGTCCTTGAACAGCCCCGACGGCGGTGTGGTGATGCACGACATCAGGATGCCACGGCAGCCATAGAGCTTGCGCGCGTTTTCGCGGAAGTCGTCCATCATCCGGTCGACATAGTCAAAGACCGGCAGGGCCACTTCCGGCATGTTGCCGGACATCGCCTGCCAATAATTCATCTGCAGGTTTTCGTTGGCCATGTTGAACGTCCAGTAGCCGCGGTACGATCCGCACCACTTGCCCTGCAATGGACAGGGATGGCCGCCTTCCCTTGAACTGGAGATCAGTAGATAGCGGCCATAGGCCCACATCTTTTCAACCATCGCGGTGGAGACCTTTCCTGAATACGCATCCATCAGAAGCTCTTCATTGGAGGGCGCATGGTCTTCAGCACCGAGATCGAGCGTAACACGCTTAAAAATTTCACCATGCAGTTCCGCGTGCGGTGCCAGCAGCGTTTCATAGTCCGCCGGAACATCGGCCAATTCAGCCGAAAGCCGTTTCCAATCATTGGAACGCTTCCCCTTCACAAACATCTTAAGTACGACAAGCGCTTTATCGTCCTCATTGATCACGCGGGCAACCGCGCCGAAATCCGTATCGTCATCATTCCGCGCTGCATAGTAAATCCAGCCGAGTTCATCGGTCTTCACTTCAAGATTTTCCGGAAGCTTCGGATCGGGCTGATCGCAGATGTGCGCATCCAGACGATCATGCAGATCCAGCGAAATCTCTGCGTTCAACGGACCGCCAGTGCTCTTCATTTCCATCACCACGCAATCGTTGTCGCGCGAAACAAAAACCTTCCGGCAATAGTCGATGCCGTTATCGCACCAGGAAACCGTAACCTCGCCGGTTTCCATGTTGAGTTCGCGGCTGTAGTCGGTAAAACCGTGACTAACCGGCACCGTAACAATTAGATCACCGAGCGGCAGTGGCGCGCCGATGTCCGCCTTGTAGCCCGCTTCATTGATGGCATCACAGATGAGCGGATCCGCGCCATACGCATCGCCCTTGGCCAGCAGCTCGCGTACTTTGGGCAGGACATGGCTCACATCCGGCAGCTCATCCGTAACCACCTCGTGCCACAGATCATCGTGCGTCAGCAATATGGTCTCTTTGTGCACCGCGCCATACACCGCCGCGCCCATCACTCCATTACCGGAGGGCAGCGCCTCTTTCCACATATCCCCCTGCCACCCGGCCGGGAACTTCATCTTCAGTCTGTTTTTCAAAAGTTTCTCCTATCGCGACGTTGCTACAGAATATTCAGCTAATCTACTACTCGACCGACAATTCCTGGAACGCGGAATTTTCTCCTCGCTCCGTAACCGGCGAAACCTGCCAGACGATCCAGCGGAATGAGCCCAGTGTATTGCCTGCACCGGCAGTGAATGCTACCCCCGTGAAATCGTTATCTTCCAGTTTTCTGGTATCGAACGATCCGATCGGCACAAATTTCTTACTGTTCAGATTCCATCCGGGATTTTTTTTCGATGCGCTCCCATATAATGTCACCTTCTGCGCACCACGACTTCCTCCCTGATTATAGGTCCAGCTGGTGATGACCGAGACCGGTTTGACACTTCCCAGATCCAGTTTATATGTACCTTCGGTTGTTCCGTTCGCGAAGACCGGGCCAAAGCTCTTTGCCAATTTTCCATCCACCAGCACGTCCAGCGCATCGTTTTTGGTCTGCTTGTTGGCACTCACTTTTCCAATGGTTGGAACCGGCTTTCCCGATGATTTCATTTCAACAAACGGAACATCTTTCAGCGTCATTGTTTGCAATTGCTGGTTACGGACAAACTGAATGGTGACAGTCCCCTTTCCTGCGGCTGTGTAAGCGGCGAGAAGATCATCAACGTCTTTCACTTTTACATCGTTGAATCCCTGAATCAGATCACCTTCCTTGAATCCGGCGTTGGCAGCTGCGGAATCTTTCGGAACGGAAACCAACGCTACCCCGCCATCTTCTTTGCGTGTGCCGTAGGCCGAAAACTCTTCCCCTTCCAGACCGTGCAGCCGGGCTCCGAGCCAATACTGACCGAGGCTCACGGCCGTTGTTTCCGGCGGCTGACGCGGTTTGGTCGGTTCAATGGACAGCTCTGGAATAACGGGTGTTTGTGCAATCGCCTTAAGGGATGGCTTTTTCACACCGAACTGATCCATCGGAAAATTCTTAAAGCCGATTTCAAACGCGGGCGAACCGGGTTTAACCTGAAAATTGCCGGCAGCCGGATCCACAAACATTGGATTCGCTGTAATGGAATTGACGTCCCATTTTGAAATCAGGTATCGGTTCTGCTCATCCGGATAGTCGGAATAAAACAGGTTACTGTCGATCCGTTTGCCCTTTGCTGTTTTGCTCGGGGTGCTGGCCCCGCGCGGAGCGCGCATCACGATGTTGGAATAGAATTCATCGTCGCTGTTGTTGTACCAAACGTGCGGGTGGAATCCATTGTTCACCATCACGTTGTTCCAGGCGCGGCGACGGAAGCCTTCACGGAATTTCAAGCCGCCATTGAGCATCAGGTTGTTGTAGATGTCATAGTTGCTCGAACCGTCATCGAGATCGATATCCCAGCCGTGGTCACAACGCCAGCGGCTGTTGCGAATGGTGGTGGTATGCATGGCGTCCAGGAACGGCAGGTTGGGTTCTTTATCAATCACCCGCTGCGATTCGGAGCGGTCGCTGTGCCAAAACCGATCGCGCCCCCAAGAGTTGAAAGAGCCGTGGTCGTGCGTTTCCAGAACGGTATCAAATACATCGCAGCCTTCGATCAGATGACCACCCCAGCAGCCATCACCGATATTGATTCCTGCCCGCGCGGTGTCATACACTGAGCAATCGCGTACGGTTATCTTCATGGCCATTTCAATTTGAACCCCGGCGGGCTGACGTTCCACGCGTCCGATGCCATGAATGAGACAGTCTTCCACCAGACCTTCCGCCGGATAGTTTTCCGTCTTTGGTCCGACCGTACGGTCAATTTTATCGAGATCGTTTTTCTCGTGATATTCAAACAGTGGATCGCGTACCGCTTTCGGGTCGCCGACAAAACAGACGCCGCTCGCGCCGGTGTCGTGAATATGACAGCCCTTCACGACCGTACCGCGGTTATAGTTATTCACGAAAATGGCGTTGCCGCCCACCTGATCAAACTCGCAATCGAGAATGGAAACATCTTCGGTACCGGTCAGCATAAAGGCACCGCCGCGATAAATCGCCCAGTCGGAGCGCAGCATCTGTTCATCGGTTTCCATGAACGTGCGGGCGGCATGGCGTACGGTGAAGCCCTGCAGTGTGATGTGCTTCACCGCGTTATCAATCGCACCTTCGAACTCAACTAAATGACGCAAACGAACCACTTCGACCGTGACCGACGCTAGATCGATCCCGGTTTCCGGCATATAATAAAGAGTGTCAGTTTTGGCATTGTGGAACCATTCGCCCGGCGCATCGAGTTCCTCAAAAATATTTTCCACCATCCGGTATTCACCGTGCATTCCCATTTTGCGGTTATTCTGCCAACCGCCCTCATAGGTCACTTCGCCGCTCGCATCTTTTCCGGTGATCACATAATGATACCCCCCCCAACGGGAACGATGCATCGCATGAATATAGCCGCCGGTTGGATCCGCCCAGTTGGCCGCGCGTTCTTTTGAAAAGGCGTCGGCGGCGTAGCCTTGGTAAGCGGCCGTGGGTTTATTGGCATCGTAGTTCGGGTAGCGAGCCATGCGCTGATTTTTTCCGTTGATAAAAAGCTGATCAATCACCAACCCCTGCGGGGTCTTCGCCTGAAAGATTCCGTTTTTATATTCGGTCCATTTGAGATCCATTTTTGATCCCCCGCTGAGAATCGCCCCACCTTCGTTTACGGCTTTATAAACCACCGGAGCCGATTCCGTTCCTGAATCAGCCGGAGAGAAAATGAGCGTTTCGGGCAGATAATACACTCCATCCGCCACGTTCACCTGAACCGGCTTTTTTCCAGCCATTGGACGAGCCAGATCCCGCGCACGGGCAAGCGAAACCACCGGCTGCTCCTGAGTACCCGGATTCCTATCATTACCAAACGGGCTGACATACAGATCTGCAGCGGAAGCGATGCTACACATAGCGATGCCTCCAAAGATGGGGAGTTTCCAGGCATTGGAAAAGTTCATTCTCATATTTCATGTCCTCAGTATTTGATGCTCAGGGCAACGGCCCGTCTTTCAGTTCAATATTGTCATAGTTCCGATCAAAAATCGCCATACCCTGGTCATCAACACCAATAACTTGGGGGTGCGGCAAATGTTCGGGCGCCTGACCGGCATTCATCATTCGATTCATCAGCCGCTGCGTCAATTCCCGCGTAACCCGTGCATACTCTGGATTTTCGTACACATTGCAAGCCTCGGCGGGATCATTATCAAGATCGTACAGCTCCCAGCAGTCGAAACTGTGCGAGCACAGTTTCCACCGATCCGTTCGGAGCATCGCTCCGGCCCCATAGTGCGTTGGCGCAAACGGCGCACGCAGGTTGGCCCCTGCAATCGGCCCATCCACGGGGGCAATCTGAATCCCCCCTTCGGCGTAAACGTCGGAACGGGGCTCATAATTATCCGTGAGCAATGAATACGCCCGGCTGCCTTCCGGTTGCGGCACCCCGCAGATATCGAGCACCGACGCAAAAATATCCGATGCCTCTACCAGCTCGCCATTCGGGCCCTTCGGTATTTTCCCGCTCGGGTCCCACAGCACCATCGGCACACGAACCATCGAGTCGTAAAATGCCGCCATTTTATGGGTTACGCCGTAGTCACCGAGAAACTCGCCGTGGTCGCTCCAGAACAGCACAATGGTTTCATTCAGAATGCCGCGCTCTTCCAGTTTATCGAGCACACGCCCGAGCTGATCGTCGACGTAGCGAATCTGCCCGCAGTACATCGCCATCGCTTTTTTAAAATCTTCTTCCGACGCTTCATCGGAACGTGAATTTTTACGCCAGAGCGTCATGCGTTCCGGTTCGCCGCCTTCGGACTCGCGCCGAAAATTGGACGGAAGCTCAAACTGATCCGGGGAGAACATCGTGTCGTACGGTTCGGGCGCGGTGAAATAGGGATGCGGATCCTGATAGTTCAGCGTCACAAAAAAAGGTTCCCGCAAGGTGGAGCGTCGGTCGATGTAATCCAACCCGGCGGTGGTCAGGCGTTCCGTCAGGTTCCAGGGACTGGAAGTTTCTAACGAGCCTGAGCTCCAGCTACGCTTGTAGGCCGGGTGTTTATCCATATTTCCGATGCAAAGATCTTCGCCTTCGTCATAAAGAACGCCGATAGCATCTTCGACAATGATGTGATCCTTCCCGAACAGCGCACGGTGATAGCCGGCTTTTTCCAGGCTCTGGAAAATATTGGGGTGGTTCGGATGCATTCGGCCGCCGTAGTTTCGAACGCCGTGCTCGGAAGGATAGCGGCCGGTTACAACCGAGGTCCGGCTGGGACCGCACATGGGACACGCCACGAACGCCTTTTCAAAATTGGTTCCCATTCCGGCCAACCTCGAAAGGTTTCCGGTTTTGATGAACGGATGCCCGTTCGGTGTCATGTAATCCCAACGCATCTGGTCCGGATTAATCACCACAATATTATACTTTTTCTCATTCATCGGCGCCGACCTCCAGTTGTGTGATGCGGTTGCTGCGTCCCCGGTCTTCCACCGGACCGATCGACTTTATTTTGCAGTTCCGAACATTGGATTCCAGGATCAGTTTCGCCGTGGTGTAGTTTTCAATCGTTGAATCTTCCAGCGGCTTTTTTCCGCCGCAGGTCAGCACATTGATTTCTTCGGGCAGCGGCCGCGTGGTTCCATCGCGGAAAATAAAGGTGCAGCGATCACCACAAATGATGCCCAGACTGGAGCGTGGTGCAGGTTTAAAACCCTCCGGCGGGTCGAGCACCGTGAGTTCGTATTCCGCCTTATACGGCAGGTCGCCGCGGGTCAGATTAAAAATCGGATTGTAGGAGGGATCGGCACTGCAGTTTTTCATGATCACTTTACCTTCATCGCCCACGCTCAGATCATATGCAAAATCACCCGCTTCTTTGACCGTCACATTTTCCAGAATGACATCCCCTTCCGGACACAATAATTGAAAGCAGCCTCGGAAGCGCTCGATCGTGGTGTCAATGACAGTGACATTCCGCACATCGTTGTAAGCACGGATACCATCCTCCGTCAGTGGAATCATCCAGTCGCGCGGGATCGGCTGCTGTGAGCGATACATCATTTCAAATCCATACTCCACCGCGCGCCCGGCTTTTTCTTTGAAGATGTCGTTCGTCGGCCGCAGTGTTCCGGCAAAGAAACAGTCTTTCACCAGCACCCCGTCCACATTGTGCAGATGCAGGCCATGGCCGAAGGATTGCTGATAGACCTTGCAGCCGATCAGCTGCGTGTCGTTTGCATTCAGAATACTCATGAACGAATGCTTGTTCAGCCGTCCATGCGCGCCGCGCCCTTTCCCATAAAAATCCGTATAGCCGAACGGAACCGATCCTCGAATAACAAAAGTGCAATTGATAAATTTATTGCCGTCATTGCAGATTTCGAATTCGCATTCCGTTGCCCGGAAATCGGGATAGGGCTGATCAATTACATTGCGGAAATAGCCGCCGATGAATGTGTTGTTCGCGCCATTGATATGCCAGGAATCAGCCACATGCACTTTGCCCGACAGCGTACCCTGCAACGAAACCGGTGTTTCGATCACCACGCCGCGCAGGTCAAAAAAGTTATCCGATCCGGTAACCGCAAAAATATGGTCCTGCGCGTTTACTACGAGCCCCTGCCCTGTGCTCTCCGCTTTATGGATGGTTTTAAACTCCAGCGGTGGATCGCTCTTCACGGCACGGTAGACGCCGGGCTTCATCCGAATTTTCAGCCCGTTTTTCTTGATTGCGATGCGGAACTGATCGAGTGAATCGATTAACACATAGCCGGGTCGGATCTCAAAATCGTCCGTCACAGGATCCGGTTCGGGCGGCGGTGTGAAAACCAACTCCATCGGCGGGTTTTCCGCCAACTGCAACCCCAGATTCTTATTCGGTTCCGACGGCAATTTCGGCTGTTCCTGCGCAAGCGCAGCAAAGGAGCCCCCTGCACAGATCAAAGCTACTATGAGATATTTTTTCATCATTTTGCACCAAACACTATTTTGCAGGCTTCTTGGAACCCGCACTCAGGACATACGGATCGTGCGGATGATAGGCGGGCCAGATGGATCGCTCTCCGCCGGCATCATTCACATGCACAACGGATCCAAGGTAACGGGAAACGGTTAACCATTCCAGCATGTCCGCCTTTAACTTGAGAATTTCAAGTTCATAGGCAGGGTCCTTTGCAAGATTGTGCTCTTCCCAGGGATCGGCCTCCATGTCAAAATATTCTTCCTGCTCCTGACCGGCATAATAAATCAGCTTCCGATCTTTGGAACGCACCATGGTCAGATAATTATCTTCGCAATAGACTTTTTCCGGAACCTCGCTGCGATTCCCTTCCGTTAAACGTTTCCAATTACTGGAACCATCGAGCCGCGCAGGAACCTCCAGCCCGAGTGCCGTCAGAATGGTGGGTCCGATATCCATTTGGCTGAACAGATCCTCATCCACCGTTCCACCGCGCGCCGCGCCGGGCAGCCGGGCCAGCAACGGAACCCGCAAGGCCTGCTCGGTCATGAGCCATTTATAGATCATCTCGTGATCGCCGAGATTATCTCCATGATCCGATGTGAACAGGATCAACGTATTGTCCATTAGGTGCCGTGCTTCCAGTGTATCCAGAATTTTTCCAACCTGATAATCGATGCCGGTGATCTTGGCGTAGTAATGCCGACGCATGCGCTTGAGATCTTCCTCGTCTTTATCTCTCAGATCCGTTGCCCAGACACCGTACGGCGGTGCAATATCAAATTTATCGGGGTTACGGGAAGCCTCCATAAAGCGGGCATACTGGGGCGGGCGGGCATCGATTCCCTTCTCGTCAAAATGCGGAAGCGGAACATCCCGACCTTCGTACATATCCAGAAAACGTTTCGGCGGATCGTATGGATCGTGCGGTCCCTGGAAACCGACGTGTAAATAGAAAGGCTCATCGCGATCGTAGTCGTTGATCCAGCGCGTAGCCATGCGGCCGACATATTGGTCGACATGATACTTTTCTTCCAAGGGGAAGACATCGGACGTGCATTTTTCCATCCACTTCCCATCCTGCGTCAATAGCCTGCAGGGGCTTTCCTGCCCCTCGGCCTTGAGATAGTTTGCATAATCGTCAAACGAAACTTCCATGTTCGGAAAATTTTCTGCAATCACGCGTTCGTCATATGCCATCATGTCCGGGAACGGAATATGGTGCACTTTGCCCATCGCCGCCGTGTAGTAGCCGGCATCCTTGATTTCATGAACCCAGCTGCGGTTGTGCGTCCATTTGTCGAAGGCATAGCACCCGGTATTATGCGGAAACTGGCCGGTATAGAACGCCCCACGCGAAGCCACACAGGTGGCACCGCAGCAATAGGCTTTGCTGAACGCCACCGACTCGCGGAACAGGCGATCGAGATTAGGCGTAATCATATGCGGATTCCCCATCGCTGCAATGGTGTCGGCCCGCTGTTGATCTGTTTTAATGACCACTACGTTCAATGGAGCGCCCGTTCTTAATGTTGCTCTACGATTCATCATCCCTCCTAAAAAAGTACTTCCGCTTTTTGTGCAGCCGGGACCGTGATTTTACGCCCGGCGATGCTGAGTATGACTTCCTGATCGGCGCTGTAGAAATAGCTGTCGCCGACTTTTTCGAGGGAGGCACTGACGACTTTGCCCTGCCCGTCGATGCCCAGCCCATCTTTGATGAGTGCCCGGCCGTTGCTCAGATAGAACGACTGAATGCCCTCTTCGTTTTCGGAAATGACGCCGTAGGTTCCGATGAACACAATTCCGTCTGTGGTCACCTTCACTGCGTCGTCGGTGTTGTTGAGAATATATTGCGTGCCGTCAGTTTTGGTATCCACCTTCAGCCCTACAAAATCGCCGGCGGGCGTCTTGGTTTCCAAGGTCTGGATATTTCGGAGCGCGCTGCCCTCCTCTTTCAGATAAGGCTCAAAGACTGCTACAAAGGGTTTGCTCCAGGCTTCGCCATCCTGCCGGATAATCAGCGTCGGCACCGGAAGATCCGCCAGTTCACGGGGCACCGAACCCTTTGAAACCGTGCGGGCCACCGGCGATTTGGCGGAGAACACGGTCCGCCCGTTTTCCCCTTTCATCCACATGCCCATCGCGGCATCGGGGCCCTTTTTCAGATCGATATTAAACTTCGCAATAAAATTGCCGTTCCAACCCTTGGAAAACTTATCGGTGAAATAGTTATACGCTTTATGGTCGCCCGAAGCGCTGCCCAACTCATCCGTCGACGACATCAGCAGCGGTTTCCCGTTCATGCCGAAGAGCTGCACATCCTGCCCGACGTTGTGGTAGATATACTCGTGCTTTTTATCTGCCCCGTCTTTGCGCTTCGAACGGAAGATATCGACATAATATCCGGTCGTTTCGGAGGGTTTCACAATCGCCAGCAGACGCCGCTGCAGCGCATCGGTTTTCGGTTCCGTGAATTCGGTATCGCTGAACGAAAAGGATTCGGAAAGCGCGTCATAACTTCCGGGCTTCGGTTCGACCCCGAGAAGTTTGAAGGTAATCTTGTCGTGCACCGGGTTGTAGTCGGAAATGCCATCGACCGAAACGGTGTTATGCGCGGCAAAGCGCACATAGAACGCTCCATGACTTTCAGTCCAATAGCTGGGACCTCTGCCGAAATCGGGCGCCATCACCATGCCCTTACCATAGAGCTCCATCGCCATACCGTTGGCCTGCACATGACTGCCTTTGGTTCCGACCAGCGAAATCATTAGACCGTCCGTTTCATTCTGTGCATTGCGCTGCGCCAGGAAGTTCAGACTGTCGGCATAGAAGGTACGGGTGCGCAACGGCTCATCCGGCTTCCCTTCCGGAATCTTTTCCACATAGCTCGTGAGCGCCAGCAACGTGCCCACCGAATCGCGGCGATAGCCGTTCAACGCCATCTGCTCCCGCAAAATGGCAGCCACCTGCAGTTCAGCATCCTTTTGACCTGTCCGACGGAAGCGAGCCAGCAGCAATTCCATCGACTGGTTATACGGCACCTGATGATAGGTGTCGCCAAAGCCGACCATATAACCATTCGGGAAAAGGAACTGGCCCGCGACGGTGGCCGCCGGAACGATGATGGGATACATTTCGAGCACATCCTGGCCAGATGCATTGTAGATCACCTGTGCGAGGCGCAGGATGGAATCCGTCACGCTGAACGCGTAGCCAGGCGCTTCCGGCCAGACCCCGTCGACCGGGTCGTATTTTTCGGGCACCACATCCTGAAGTCCCTTCTGATTCTCGGTGGTTACCGAAGTAAAGCTGCGCAGATAGAATTGTTTACCCTTGCCGTCGGCATAGGCTTCGTCGCCTTCGAGCGCAAGGCCCATATAAACGATGTGCCGCGCCTGATTAATGTTCCAGTTGCCCTCGGAGCCACCGCCTTCGATAATGCGGTCAGACCAGCGTCGGAACAGATCCTGAGCCATCTTCACATCCCGACCGGTTTCGATGAGGTAGTCGTATAAATAGTCATACGCGACAGCCAGCGGAATGGTAATGCCTTCATGAATGACCTCAAACGTGGCGAGCCCGATAATCCCCGCTTTGTCGTGGTTTTCATAGGTAATCGGATTGCTGCGATAATACATTCCCTCGACGTAGGGCCACATTACATCCGCCGCAAACTTTGCGTATTTTTCCTCGCCGGTGTACCAATACAAAAAGGCTGATTTTTCTGCCAGGCCGATAATATTGGCATTGATGCTTTCGACCATGTGGCCCGTATCCTTATAGGGTGCCCACTCCCAAGGACTGCCTTCCTTTTCGCCATTCTGCGCCCAGATTCCGCGTTCGTCATCGGAATAGGGCTGAAGTTCTTCTAATTTGGGTCTTTTATACGGAGAGTTCCAATCGCGCTCGCCAGCAAATCGTACCGTCGGCACCGGCGCCTCGCCATCGCCGTGCGACCAGTGCGAACCATTCACATAGGTGTTGGCATATTTGGTTTTCCAGTGCATCTGCAGACGGGAAACCATCCATTCCGGATCGGTCACATGCTGATCCACATACGGATCAACTGAATCTTTAATACGTTTGAATACGGATGCCGCCCAGTCCACGTTGCCAATCTTTTCTACCAAGGCCGGTCTTGTCGCATCCGTTCCATAAATGCAGGGATGAGCGCGTTCTGCAACAACCGGAACTGCCCCCGCCGAGCCGGCTACCAGCACTAAAATAAACAATCCTAAAACCACATTTTTCATCGCTCTTCCACCTGCCCAATACCACATTGCTATGCCAATCAGTTATTTTTCATAAAATTTACACCACGGTAGAATATTACCGCCATTTTTCAACATCTTAAATGGGATATTAACTAAATGCCTCAAACCCGGGCACATGATTCCAGACTGCTGACGGCACACTGATTTCTGTTATGCTTCCCCGAATCGGAATCACTAATTCCAGATAATACGATAGTAACGCGTTGAATGGGCCGGAGCCGGATCCATCACCTCAATCCTCCCGGTTATGGCACTGGGAATATTGGTCAGAGTTTGCCAATTCTGAATATTCAAAGAGTCGGTGTAACGAACTTCATAGGATTGTCCCGGAAACGCTTCGAATGCAATAGTCGGGTAATCCCCTGAAAACTGAATCGTTGTTCCCATGGGATACGTGTCGAACAGGACAAAACCGGGCGTTCCACCGGCAATGGATGCGCTCCAATTAACAGGATCATTTCCATAGCCCGTGAGCTGTTTTCGTTCCAGGCTGATGCCGCCGGTGTTTGCGACGGCCCACGCGTCGTTCGTGCGGTACGTAACATGATCAGCGCGGTACATCGGCACGCTTCCATCCGGTTCGGGATCGCCGGGGCTGAGCAGGCGAAGCTTTTCACCTTCGAGCGCAAGACCACCGGTCCACGGACCGAACACAAGCGCATCCGGAGCGAGACCGTACCGAGCACGGAATACGGCGGGATTGGTCGAGCAGAGAATGGCCGTTTTTGAGGGTTCCAATACCGTTGCCTCCGGGAATGCAAAATCACCCACACCCCCGAAGCCCCAGGTATTGGTGGGTATCGCAATATCGTACAACGCGACGGACGTGTCGCTGATATTGACGATCTCGATGTATTCAGGATCGCCCGGAGCAGGTGCGAACATGATCTCACTGATGACGACCGGTCCAACGCGCGGCGCCTCGTTGGACGCAAGCGGCGTTACGTCGATCAATTCGGTAAAATCGATTTCACCATCAGAGCGTATATACCGACCGAACGGCTCCTCGCGCTGAACGGCGGGAAAACGAACCCGATCCACGAAACGAATAATATCGCTACCTGAAAGCTGCAGGAGCGACGCCTCGGCACCGAGCTCGCTGAAACCAAATCCAAGGTCTGCCGCGGAGACCGTCAGGTATCCGCCCTCAGGGATTACCGCTCCAACCGGCAGGATGTATCGATCCGGCCACGACAGATCGTCGGTAATCGCGAAGCCGGAGAGATCTACTTCGATATCCGTTGTGTTCCAGAACTCGATCCAGTCGACGCCCACGTCGGTATGCGAGAGAATCTCGTTAATGACCACGCCGTTCGCCACAGTTTCGAAACGGCCGGGTGAGCCGTGATAGAGCGAACTCGAAATCCAGTTCCGTGCGTCGGCGAGATAGGCAGTCCGAGCGGCCGCATCGGTCGGGACTTCGGCCGCCGCGATCAGTTGCAACGTGCTGCCATCGCCATTCGCGCGTTCCGGCCATTCCCCATCAATGCGATAGGAGACCGCAGATATCAGACTATCATCTGCGGCGTTCAGCGAGAGTGTTTCTCCGTCATCGCTGAGTCCCCCCACCCATTCGCCCGCAACGACAACGCCGTCCCAATACCATGGCGAGACCGGCGTTTGATAGCGGTCCGCGAACGCAACCGCATCTTCGACTACGACGATGAATTCGCCGGGATCGAGCGAGGTGGCTTCAGGGAATACGTAACGAACGCCTCCGTTGACGCTCGAGTTGCTCAAATCCAGGTAGTCGGTGCCTGCGTTCCAGATTTCGATAAACTCGTAGGCATCGTCTCCAGCCGGGTTGTAGCTGATCTCCGTGATCAGCAGATCGCCTGCGACAGGCGCGCGCCGGGATGCCAGTGTGTAGCGCGGCTCGGCCAGCGCGGACCAGGTTCCATCCGAGGCGCGAACGCGTGTCATAATGACCAGATCGTCCGTAATCGTCACAGCACCGGGAGACCAAACCAGTGCGTATGGTGAAATTTCTCCACCCGGCAACCGAGGATCAGTTCCATCTAGCGTGTAGTAGATTGTGCCCGCCGAACTGCTCAACATAGGCTGATAGCCGTTAAGCACCGGACCGCCATATTGAGAAAAGGTGGGCGGATCGAAATCGGGGAAATAGCCATTGGAACGCGCATGTGAAACCATTTCAGCAGCTCGGTACGGGAACATGTCCGACCGAACCGTCGCACCCTTGGACTCCCAATTGGCAGGAGAGAGGAAACCCCAACGGGCGCTTTCCGCCAGATAGCTGTCACGAATCTCGTCCATGCGCGCTACAAGCCGCGCATCGCAGTTGGCGGGCATCATGGCCCCGTCATTGAAGAAGTGCTTATAGATTCGGTCTGCCAGCAGCATCTTGAAATCCGGGTGATTCTCCCCCATCAACGCGGTCCAGATAAAGCCGGGTCCATTGCTGGAGCTGATCCGATCGCTGGAAATATCGCGCAGGAAGCCATCGGGATCGTTGATCCAAAACTTGTGGCCACTACCGGCCTCTCTGGGACCGCAGGCACGGAACTCACTTTCAGAATTGCCGTAGCCCCAGAGCAGCATGAAATCGATAAAATGGCTGACATCAAGATACGGGCTTACCGCATCGAAACTGTTCCGGAGCGCACGAACGCGTTCCCATGGCTCCGGATTGGGAGGATCCCCGACGCCCGTCACAAAGTTTGACTGATTGTTTGCGTTGCCTTTGACACTGACATAATCCTCCGACTCGCCACCGAGGTAGTCGGCGAGGAAACTTTCATTCAGCACCTCTTTGCAATTGTAATTGCCCCAATACACGCCGTTCAGATAGACGTGCACGAATCGGCCATGCGGATTCAGACTGCCCATGTCCAGGTAGCTGTCCTGAATAAACCGGTCCGACATGGAAAACCCGCGTTGGCTTGTGTCGTGATTCCCCCCGCGGAGGTGGAGCTTATCAAAGGATTTTCTGGCAAGTACCCCACGGTCAAACCCGTTGAACAGGGGCGCTTCGAGTTTCCCATTCCCGTACTCTCTGCGGAAGGAAAGCGATATCGCCCGTTTGGCATATATACCTTCCGAAGAAATTCCGCCATAGGCGCCGCCAAAACGCGAGATGCCGCAGTCTTCCTGCACCGGCGAATACTCCCCGTTGGGCCAGATAATTTCGATGGAACCCGCCTGTTCATCGTAAATGATTGCGCGTTCCAGGTCTTCGGTGGTCGGCAGCACAATCGAGATGGTCGGAATCGCCAGCAAACCCGGTTTCATGCGGGAGGCGTAGGCGGGATCCTGCGTGATCCCCGTGTCCATCACGGATGAGGTAATCACATCATCCACAAAGATAAAGGTCTTTGTCTGAATCCGGGCCGGTTTATAACCGGGCCGCACCGCCTGAATGCGCACGGTCTCCGTGCCGGTAATGCTGATTCCGCCCGTGTAGGGAATCGAGGGTTCGGAGGCGTCGAGCGAATAGAGTATCGTATCGTCGATATTCTCACTGGTGACGGTGAGCGTAAAATTGGTCTCGTAGAAACCTCGGGCATGGCTCCAGTCCAAATCCTTGAGCCATCCTTCATAGGTATCGCCCGTGTTGGCTGCATCGGGTGAAGGCTCCATAAAGGTCCAGCCGCCGTCAAGGGCGCGGCCATAGGCGAGGTCGGTATCCAGTTCAGGATAGGTCACGCTGTCGATCACGGTGGTGCCGTCGGCGGTTGTCAGCTGGACGGTTTCACCATTTTTTCCCAGCGCAAAATCGGCGTGTAACATACCGGTCGGGTCCAACACAACATCGCGATTCGATGCAAAGACGATGAGCGTCTCATGCGGTGCAATGCTGGTTGAAGGGAAGGTAAACTTCATGGGTTTCTCGGGATTATCACTCAGCCCCCAACCTGTCAGGTCCACCGCGCTGTTACCGGTGTTACGCAGCTCAATCCAGTCCGATGCATCCCCATAGCCATCCTCGAGCGAATATTTGCTGTCCGCCACGATTTCGCTGATGACGACGGGCAGGGAACCGCCATTCACTTCAACAGCCACCGCACGGGAAAACACACCCGCATCGTTGGTTGCTACCAATATGAATTCGGTCGATTGCGTAATGGCATGCGTCAGCGAACCACTGCCATTGGCATCGGTGTGCGAATCCACGGACCCAATAGATGGATGCATCGCGACGTGATGTACGTCCTCAACCGACCAGTTCATGGTCACCGCTTGACCAGAAGAAACCGTGGTATCTGAAACGGAGAAGGATTGAATCCCGACCTCGCTGGCAGGACGGCCGAACACTTCGACCTCCGCGAAACCGATCTTCCATTCGCGGGTACCGGTTGGACCGGTACTGTGAATCTTATCCTCCAACCCAACGCGGACATAGCGCGCAAAATGAGGGCCGTTCAGATCCGCATTAAACTCCGGATCTTCACCCGTCATATTTTTTTCAAAAACTGAATCATGATTTTCATCATACAGGCGGCACACCGTGTTGGTCAGGCGGTCACCAATGCCCGATGCGCTCACCGCATGAACGCTGTAGAGCGCATAGGTGTCGCCCAGATCCACTTCCCAGTAGCAGTCCGACTGCGTAATGATTGCTTCCGTGCTCAGATTGCCGTCATTGACGTTGGAAGCCGGTGCCTGACTATCGCTTGAAAGTAATAGGTAGCTGCGCTTGAACAACGCAAGATTCTCATAAAGAAGTGGTTCGTACTGATAGTTAAAATCCGAACCCGCAAAAGCGTGCTCTCCTGCGGAGCGGTCGACGATGCCATGCCCTTCGGCCCAGCTCACGCTGACGTTTCCTTCTGCGGGTTCAGGAAACTCAAAGCGATAAAGGGACTTGGAAAGTTCCGTCACATTCGTCGCGGCCACGCCATTGATCAACAGGTCCTCAGCATCAACGCCTTGCACACCTTCGCTGAAGGTCACTTCGATTTCTTTCAAACGGATAACGATCAGTCCCTCGGACGGGCTGAGTTTTTCGACCACCGGTTCATCGGTGTCCGACACGCGCTCGGTCCAGATTGCATCGAGCGTCATGCCCATCACAATATCCGAACTACCGGCAGAGCTCTGATGCACCTCTGCAGCTATCAGATTGGCACCATCCAAAAGTGACGCAGCATCTAGGGTAAAGGGGCCTTTATACACGGCATTATTAACATTATCAGCCAACGTACTATATTCGATGGTTGCTGTATTCAGACCATCTCGCAGCACCTCAGAACCGTTTAGATAGATAACAATGCCATCATCCACGACGGTGTTCGCGATGAACTCTACTGAATAGGCATCCGCGAGATTGTAATTAAACGAAGCTCGGAAATAGCATGTCGTGGGAAGGCTTCCATCACTTAACGGCAGTGCCGTGGTTTTGGGTGCGGGCAACGTGCTGCTCTCCACGTAGAGCAAACCACCGCCCGATGCCCACGATGCGTCGGAATAGCCGGACTCACGCCACGCCGTTCCAAGATCAGTCCCACTTACATGGTAGCGCCAAGAATCAGTGATCGCGATGATTTGGTTCGTATGGGCCGTGCCCGCCATACCAAAGTCGATAATCAGCTCAGCGGTGTCGCTGGTGGTGGTGCCGACTGAGTCAGTGACCTCCACGGAATAGAGTGCGCCGTCATCATCTGCCAATGTCGTGAAGGCTACAACATCGCTGGTCGCGCCACCGACGGGCGCGCCATTGCGAAACCACTGATAACTCAGCGTTCCCGATCCGGTTGCGACGACCGAAAAATTCGCAGCGTCACCGATAAAAACGATATCCTTGGACGGTTGCGCGGTAATCACCGGCGCCGCAGTTGCCGTACCGCAAACGACGAAGGCGCACAGTGTACCAACTAGAACCCGATGAGCTGGGGCTATCAAACTTCCAATGCTGTTTAGCAACTTCATCCTATAACCCTCGTTTTTATCAAACACCCCGCTTTCGCGGGGATTTTTATCGCTCCTTTAGGTCAGTTATTCCAAATGATCCGATAGTAGCGGACACTATTTGTGGGAGCGGAATCCATCACTTCAACCCAATCATTAATTGCACTGGGAATCGTGGCCAGCACCTGCCAGTCCGGCTCAATCAGGGAGTCGGTGTAACGAACTTCATAGGCCTGTCCCGGAACCGCTTCGAATGCAATGACCGGGTACGCCCCGGACAATTGAATGATTGTTCCCATGGGGTAGGTACCGACTAATGCAAACCCGGGCGTTCCGCCGACAGCGGATGCGCGCCAGCTGATCGGATCGTTGCCGTAGCTGTTGAGCGGCCACCGCTCGAGGCTAACCGCTCCGGTGTTGGCAACGGCCCAATACGCATTGGTCCGGTACGAAACATGGTCAGCCCGATACATCGGAACAAAGCCATCCAGCTCCGGATCGCCGGGATAAAGCAACTGCAGTTTTTCGCCATCACTTGCCAGGCCTCCGCTCCATGGGCCGAATACCTGCACTGAAGGATCGACGTCATATTGAGAGCGGAATGCCGCAGGGTTGGTTGCACACAGAATCGCGGTTTCATTTGGATCAAGAACCACCCCTTCCGGGAAGGCAAAGTCGCCGGCTCCCGAAAAGTTCCAGACATTGGAAGTAATGGACGGATCGTATAGCGGGACCGCAGCATCGCTGATATTCAAAATTTCAACGTATTCTGAAAGGCCCGGAGCGGGCGCAAACATAATTTCGCTGATCACCACCGGTCCAACCCTTGGAAGCGTATTCGCAGAACCGGGTGTGACGGAGAGTAATTCCGTAAAATCAACCCTTGCGTCCGAACGTTGATAACGCCCAAACGGTTCTTCCCGTTCGACCGCCGGGAATGAAACATGATCCACAATACGAACAATGTTGGTTCCCGAAAGCTCCAGCAGGTAGGCCGACGAGCCCAGCTCGCTGAACCCAAATCCAAGGCTGGATGCGGACACCGTTAAATAGCCATCCGCATCAATCGATGTTCCATCAGGGATCAGATAACGAGCCGGCAGATCCAACGCATCTGTGATCGCCATGTTTGAAAGGTCCGCCGAGCCGCTTCCCGCATTATAAAACTCAATCCAGTCCACGGTCGCATCGGTGTGGGCCAACACTTCGTTAATAACGATCGCACCGGTTCCCAAGTCAAATCGGCCGGGTGAACCATGGTACAGCGAGCTGGCGGTCCAGTTACGTCCGTCCGCCAGGTAGACCGACTGTGCCGATTCCTCAGAGGGAACCGAAGCCGGGGATTCCAGCTCCAGCGAACTTCCTCCGCCATCCGGGCGCTCGGGCCAATCGCCGTCTGAACGATAGGAAACGCTGGAGAGCGTCGAACCATCGGCCGCACACAATGCAACCGTTTCTCCGCCATCGCTAAGTGCTCCGACCCATTCTCCGGAAGCGATGACTCCGTCCCAATACCACGGCGAAGTTGCATTCTGATACCGATCTGCAAAGGCCGCCAAATCTTCCGCCACCACGATAAATTCGCCGGGGTACAACGTCGTGTATTCTGGGAAAACATAACGAACGGCATTGCTGACACTGACGCCGCTCATGTCCAGCAGGTTAGTCCCGCTGTTCCAGATTTCAATAAACTCATAACTGTCGGAGCCATCGGGGTTGTAATTAATCTCCGTAATCAACAGCTCGCCAGTCACCGGCGTTTGACGCGAACCCAGCAAGAAGCGCGGTTCTGCCAACGCCGACCAGGATCCTCCCGACGTGCGGACCCGCGTTGTGATGGTGATATCTTCAGTTACCGTTACCGCCCCGGCTGACCATACCAACGCCGCCGGTGAAATGCCGCCACCGGGCAGGCGCGGGTCAGTTCCATCCAGCGTGTAGTAGATTGTACCCGCTGAACTGCTCAATGTCGGCTGGTAACCATCCAGTACGGCTCCACCATATTGACTAAAGGTCGGCGGATCAAAGGAAGGGAAGTAACCTTCAGTGCGCCATTTTGCAACCATATCATCAGCCTGGTGGTTAAAGTAGGTATTGTAGGCAGCGTCCGCATCAGCTTCCCAACTGGTATAAGAGCGACCCCATCGGGCGCACTCGGCCAGGAAACTGTCCCGCGTCTCATCCATGCGTGCCAGCAGGCGCGCACTGCACGGAGCATGTGTCATGGCACCATCGTTGAAGAAATTCTTATATATCCGGTCCGCCAGCAGCATTTTGAAATCAATATGCCCTTCACTATGGAGACCATCCCAAATTCCGCCAGGGCCATAAGTGCCGATGCTTTTATCATCGCCGACCCGTCCGTCATTCACAAATCCATCGGGATCGTTGAGCCAGAATTTAAAGCCGGTTCCCGCTTCCCTGGGACCGCAGGCACGGAATTCATTTTCACTGCCTCCAAAACCATAAAGCAACATATAGTCAATGTAATGACTGACGTCGAGATACGGGCTCACCGCTTCGAAATCATCCCTGAGTTCCCGTACGCGTTCCCAGGGTTCCGGGTTCGGCGGATCTCCCGCACCGATTACCCAACCGCCGGGACCGCCGCCCCCATTATCGTTACCTTTAACACTGACGTAATCCACGCTATCGCCCCCAAGGTAGTCCGCAAGGAACGCTTCGTTAAGCACCTCTTTCAAATTGTACTGTCCCCAGTATTCGCCGTTGAGATAAACATGCACATAGCGCCCGTGCGGATTCAGGCTGCCCATGTCCAGATAGCTGTCCTGAATAAAACGGTCGGACATGCCGAAAGAGCGACTCCAGTCGTGGTTGCCGCCACGCAAGTGCAGCCGGTCGAATGATTTTCGCGCCAGCGTTCCGCGATCAAACCCATTGAACAGGGGCGCTTCCAGTTTTCCATTCCCGTATTGCTGACGGAAGGCGAGCGAGAAGGCCTTCTTTTCGAAATCGGTATAGGCACCGCCAAAGCGGGCAATGCCGCAATCTTCCTGAATGGCGTCCCGTCCATCGGGCCAGATGATCTCCAGAGAACAAGCCTGTTCATCGTATTCAATGGCATCCTCAACGTCCCCGGTCGTGGAGACCACCAGCGACAGGGTCGGCAACGCGAGCAGACCCGGCTTCACGCGCGGTCCGTAGAGAGGATCCTCGGTGATATCCGTGTCCAATCCGGCGATTACCTCATCGAGAGAAATAAAGCTCTTCGTCTGAATGCGAGCCGACTTGTATCCCTGCCACACGGCCTGAACGCGAACCACCGACGTGCCCAAGATGGGGATGCCTGAGGAGTAAGGAATCGAAGGCTCTGTTCCGTCCAGCGAATAGAGGATGTTGGCCTCTGGATCTTCACTCGTAATCGTCAGTGTGAATGGAAAAATTTCATGAAAACCACGTGCATGACTCCAGTCCAGTGTATTCAGCCAGCCCTCATAGGTCGCACCGGTGTTTACCGCGTCAGGTGTCGGTTCCATGAGACTCCAGCCCCCGTCGAGCGCTCGGCCGTATGACAAATCGGTATCGAGTTCCGGATAGCTCACGCTGTCAATCACCGTGGTTCCATCGGCAGCGGTAAGCTGAACGGTTTCTCCATTTTTTCCCAAAGCAAAGTCAGCATGCAGCATACCTGTCGGATCCGTTATAACGTCGTTATTAGACGCAAACACGATGAGCGTTTCATGCGGAGCAATCGTAGTTGCCGGGAAAACAAATTTCATGGGTTTGGCTGGATTATCGCTCAACCCCCACCCCGTCAGGTCCACCGCGCTGTTGCCGGTGTTGCGCAATTCGATCCAGTCGGATGCATCACCATAACCGTCATCGAGCGAATACTTACTGTCCGCCACGACCTCGCTGATCACCACCGGTAACGAAGCGCCGTTCACTTCAACCCCCACCGCCTGGGTAAAGAGGCCCGCATGGTTCGTTGCCACCATAATAAACTCGGTCGATGCCGTCATCGTCTGAACCACAGAGCCCGCACCATTGGTATCGGTTGCTCCCCCCACACTTCCAAGGGCTGGAAAAATTTCCGCGCGCTTCACATCCTCCACCACCCAGTCGAGCGTGACGTTCTGGCCGGATGAAACCGTTGTATCCGATACGCTGAAGGACTGAATGCCGACTTCACCGGCGGGACGACCGAACACCTCGACTTCCCGGAATCCGATGTACCCGCCCGGACTGCCGTCCGTCCGGGTTTTATCTTCCAGTCCAATCCGGACATAGCGGGCATACACCGGACCGTCCAGATCGACATCAAACACCGGCTGCGAACCGGTTACATTCTTTTCGAGAACCGAATCGTGATTTTCGTCGAACAGCCGGCAAACGGTGCTGGCCAGACGATCGCCAACATCTTCGGCGGAGACCGCGCGCACCCCATAGAGTGCATAGGTGTCCCCCAGATCCACTTCCCAATAGCCATCCACGGTCTGTGATGTGGTGACCGCCTCGGTGTTCATGTCCCCATCGTTCACATTGCTTGCAGGCTCAAGTCCGTCATGCAGACGCAGCATATAACTGCGTTTAAACGACGCAAGGTTACCGGTTGCCGTTGGCGCAGTAACATCGCCAACCTGAGAAAGAATGCGCACCTCGGCCAATTGAATTGCATAGTCACGACCGTTTTTTTCACCGTTCTCCAACCCGACTCGCACATAACGCCCGACTGTATTTTCGGGTGCATCGAACGTATAGGTTTCACTCGCTCCCGGATTGGTGGTGACATCCGAGGTTACCGAATTCATTGAATCATCCAGAATCCGAATCACCAGATTATCCATTCGTTCACTGGCAATATTACGGTTTACCAGTTGCACCCGGGCGATGGGGCCTTCGGCACCGAGGTCGGCCTGCCAGTAGTTGTTCTGAGTCGTGGAATCCGTGTGGCTGATTGTCCCGGTGTTATCATCCACAGCCCTCGCAGCACCGTATGTGGCTTCATTATCATCATAGTCTGTGGTCTGCGACACGGAGAATCCCGAATACAGAATATCGCTGCTGCCATCGCCAAACGATGCAGGCATGTAGGGAATTTGTGCCTCGCCGATCAGGCGTACCTCGGCCATACCCACACGGAAGTTTCCGGCATCATTGCTATCGGTACCGGTCAACCCGATCCGCAGTGTGCGCGCGACCAGCCCCTCCGGCAGATCGATGATGGTAATGCCACTGGGGCCGGGGTTCGTCAGTTCGGTTTGATAAACCACCTGATCTTCCATATTAAACAGCGAAAGGGTCAATCCCCCCATCTCCGCATCGTCCGGTGCAGCGCGGTTCACCAGTTCAATCTGCCCAAGTTCATGGGGCCGGCCGAGGTCGGCCTGCCAATAACTTCCGGGCAGGTCATCCGTCAGACTGTAGGTTGCTGTGCTGTCATCCACTGCTTTATCTGCTGAAGTCGCTGCGCCGGCATCGGAAGACTGCATCACGCCCGCAAACTCCAGTTCCGTTTCTGTGGATGGAAGTGCATACAGATAGCTGAAGCCAGCGCCCCCAAAAGCATGCGCGGCCGCGGAGCGGTCCGTTATGCCATGCCCGGACGCCCAGGTGATATTCACGACCCCTTCAGCCGGAGCAGCAAAAAGGAAAACATAATCAGATGCCGAGTTGGTGATTACACTTGAGGCCGCTACTCCGTTTATCAGCAAGTCGGCCGCATCCACACCCAGTACGCCTTCGTTGAACACCACCTGTATCTGAGTGAGAGAATAAACCGTAGAACCCGCAACAGGGACAGTATTCACGAGCACCGGTGCAGCCGTGTCGCGCACACGCTCCGTCCAGATCGCATCCAATGTCAGCCCCATCACAATATCGGAACTGCCTGTCCCTTTCTGATGTACCTCTGCTGCCAGCACGTTTGCTCCAAGATCCAAGCTGGAAGAATTCAAAACAAATGGTCCTTCAAAAGAAGCATTACCAACGGTTACGTTTGCTTCAGTGCCATAGACAACCGTTCCTTCCGCCATGCCATTTCGCAGCGCTTCGGTGCCGTTTAAATAGAGTACCACGCCATCATCAACCACCGTGTTTGCCACCAGCGAAACAGAATAGGCATCTGCGATGTCGTTCGTGAAATCGGTACGAAAATAGCAAGTTGCCGGTAAGCTTTTCGGGATCAGAGACAACGCCGTGGTCTTCGGAGCCGGCAGTGCACTGTCTTCAACATACAGCAAACCGCCCCCGGAAGCCCAGGTTCCGTCCGGATATCCCGAAGCACGCCAGGCCGTTCCCAGATCAACTCCACCCACGTTGTAGCGCCACACATCCGTAATATCCACCAAGCGATTGGTATGCGCTGCACCGGCCATTCCATAATCAATCGTCAATGCCACGGTATCACTCGTATCCGCACCCTCAGCATTGGATACTTGAACGGAGAACAAATCTCCGTCGTCGTCGGCCGTTGTTGTGAACGTCAGGCTGCTTGATGTTGCACCGCTAATGACCGCTCCATTCCGATACCACTTATAGGTTAATGGTGCTGTACCGCTTGCGCTCACACTGAATGTCACGTCATCGCCAATAAAAATGGTCTGCCCAACGGGTGGACTGGAAATAAACGGAACTGCGGCAAAAGCAGGAAGATGGATCACCACACATAACCAGACCAAGGCAAACGAACGGACTCGATTGATGGCCGCTGTCATGCATGAAGAGTTGATAGTTTTCAGTTTCATATGTTTGTCCACGTACTCATTGCTCAATCTTTCGACTTTCGTCGGTCATATTCAAACCATGACCCGACGTCTAACAAACAGGCCAACCCCAAAGCGTTGTTCCCGAAGAGTGCTAACGCATACGCTCCGGCGTTATCTAATTAGATTTCCAGAACTCGATATATATATCGTAAAGACAGCAAAAACAGGAGCCGAATTACAGTTACCAATGAAACTCAAAGCTTATTTTTATCCTCAAAAATATCCAGCTGAGGCGAATTCAAAACGCTGGAATAATCCTGATAAACCCGACAAAACACTAAGACAGGTAATTCAGCTTTTCGTTTAGTATTTCCGGTCCTCTTGATACGCCAAAGAGAGCAACTGGCTCAGCGCAGGCGAACGACTGCCTTAACATAATCCTCACAAAAGGACCTGTTTAGGCAGTTTAAATTGACACATTTCAAAATAACCCCATGAATCCATTTATTATAAAGGATCGTACACAAACAAAGCGGCCGAACATCGCTGTCCGGCCGCCTTCGTAATTCTTCCAACCATTTAAATCGTCAGACCGTGTCAGATGCCCCCCGTTCCGTTTCCAATGTTTGGAAAAGAATACATTCTGCTTACTGCCTCTCAATCGTAATACGATAGAAGCAGTTCGTATCGGCCGGACCAACCGGGAAGTTGAATATGACGGCTCCATCATTCCCCGGTATCGGATCACCAATATCCATCCAATCACCCATGATGAGATCTTTCTTTTCCTGCCCTTGATAAACGTGACCAGGCTCAGAATTGAGGAGTTCAATGCCTACATTGTCTCCAGCCGGATTCATGCTTAGGGGTTCGAAGTTCAGATCGTCGACCACAATCGGATCAGAAGGCACGGCAACAACTTCGCCCGACTCATCGCTCTCTTCACCGTCACCGTATCTGGCAACGATGACATAGTAGTACGTGACGCCTGCCGTCAGTCCTGTGTCGGTGTAGGTCGTTTCGGTGACGGTGTCATCAATGATGGAGTATGAACCTCCCTGAGTCGTGGAGCGTTTGACGGTGTAACCGATTGCACCCGGGACTGCATTCCACGTCAGCGTCACCTGAGTGCCGCTAACCGGTGACTCTGTGATGGATGAAGGGGTTTCCGTCTGAGTGAGTTCAAACCAGTTCAGATTGAACATGATGCTGGAAGCACCTTCGTAGGAATCGGTTTCCACGTACTTCAGGTAAAGCGTATGTGTGCCGTTTGTTGGATCGAGTGGCGTTTCAATGGTGCACCATTCCTGCCAGCCACCCGTCACCGGAACCGCTACTTTTCCAATTAAGGGACCTGTGGCACTTCCTGTGCGAATCTCGATCTTTCCTTCCGCCTGTCCTGACGGGGCGGCCACACGCAGGCGGATACTATCTGCGTGATCCAGATCTATATTATCATAGCTGGTCCAGTCGCCGTCGTTGACGTCTGAAAGGTGGAGTCCGCCACCGACGTCAGAGCAGGCTTCCGTGCTATGGCTTCCGGGGTTGCTTCCGTCATACGATTCTGCTTCGACACGTGCGTACGGAATGGTTTCCGGCTCAAGCAGTATTTCGAAGCAGTAAGCGGAGTTGTCCTGCACAATGGTAAAGACGGATGTATCGGTCTCCTTAGAAACACTTCCCGTTTCGCCTTCCACAGAAACTCCATCGTATTGACTCCAGCGCGTGAATTTGATCGGTTCATCGCTGATCGTTCTTCCGGTTGAATTGATAGTGACCGGGTAATCTGTATCGGAGTGGTTGAGAACCCAGACGGTCATCAAGTTGCCGCGAATCAGTGCAGACACCGCAGAGTCCGCATCTTCCTGATCGGGGTCGGGATCCCAATACACCTTAAATTCATCGGGCTCATTGACGTCCAGCGCGTAGCCTCGATTAGAGGTGTTCGACAGCTTCTTGAACATGTAATATTTCACGCTACGCTGTGAATTGACGATGTAGCAGTGCCCCTGATTGCTGAAGCCAACGGCCAGCCATCCACTGAGGCCGGAGAAGCCTGCATTGATGCATTCCATCATATAGGCGAACGTGAGGACTTCGTCGGCATTTGATGTGCTTTTCCATCCGTGGACCTCGGTGTTCCAGATTTCAGGAACAGGTTGTGCCTGACCATCATACATCTCTCTAACCCTGTCGGCAAAGTCCTGTGCCGTTCCGCCTTTGTCTGTATTGTGGCAGGAGGCAATATCAAGCGCCTCTCTGTAGCTGTTGAAGACAACACCATTCATCCATGACCTGCCTTGCGTGTAGCTCCAAGCCGAAGGGGCAACGAATAATGGCATATCATCTGCGGTAAGCGTGACATCCGGATAATCGGGGTGAATCACAGGCTTGGTTCCGTCTAAATAATCGTCGAAGAGGGCTCTGATATCCCTCACGTCCTGCGGATTAACGTAATTCCATTCATTGGTTAAATCCATGTAAGTGATTTTGAAACCGTGATGTTTCATTAAAATGAGGTAACGGAGCAAATATTCAGAGCACTTAACTTCGTCGAAACTGAAGGAACTGCCGTTGCCGGTGCTGCCGGTAATCCACTGAGGATAAGGTTGCCAGGCGACGCCATCAACAGCTTCATTGAGCGGTCGTGGAGATGCGAAGAATTTGATATCTTGATTCGCATCCTTCATGTCCTGCATCATAGGGATGATTCTATCGTTGTTGGTCCCGCCACCTTCGTTGTCATCTTCATCGAAGTAGGCGTCTTCCTGGTAAACGCCTTCGGTCAATTCGTATTTGGCGTTGATCGCCACGCGGACATAGTCGACATCGCAATCATCTACTGACCATTCAGCAAACTGGTCTCGGACCGAAGCACTGCCCTGCCAAAACCAAAGGCGTTCGTAGTCAATGCCATAGCGCATCTGCTGTTTACGCGTATTGCCTACGGTGAGCGTGATCGGAGCGCCCGCCGGCTCATAGGAGAACCAGTTGATATTGAATCCTCCGGAAGGAACAGAACATTCCAACCGCAGCGTCTGCGTTCCGGTGGTTGAAAATTCAACATAAACACTTTTTGTTTTCCAGGTCTGCCATCCGCCGGTATCGCCGATATACAAAGAGCCGACAGTGCTTCCGCCGTTTACAATATTGAGGGTGCCGTCGCCGCCGTTGGAGGACACACGAAACTCAATTTTATGAAGTCCGACGGTTTCCACATTGATGGTGTACTCCATCCAGTCTCCGTTATCAATCCAGCCGACATACTCGCCGCCACCCAGGTCGTCTACAGCATCCTTCTTGGTACCCGACTGGCTGTCATAGTTCTCGGCTTCAATATGGTTTGACGGCCGGGAGATGGCAAAAATCTCGTCAGCTGAAATTTCGTAGTTATACAAACGAACATCGTCAATGATCCCTTTATAATAGGAGCCGGCGGACTGGCCGCCGATATAGGCCGCTGTAATACCGTCCATGGCGATGGTCTTTCCGGTTCCGGAGTGCCATAAATCGCCGTTTAAATAAATTTCCATGGTTCCATTGGTCGCATTCTTTGTGAACAACCAATGGTTCCAGTTCCCGGAAAGCTCGGAGTCCACTGCTCCTTTGTTGATCCGGTCGTACCCCTCTATGCCGGCTGAACCACCGGCATCCCAGTAAACCGTGGAGCTATAGGGCAAATGCATGTTCAACGCCCGCTGGGTTCCGGCAGCCGCGTAAAAGGCTGAGTTATTTGGCAAACCGGTATCGCCATACGCCCAAAAAGAAACCGAAACTTCATCGCTGATCAGACTGAAAGCATCCGACGGAAGCTCTACGTTGCCGGTTCCATCAAAATAGAGCGCTCCGTCGACCATTCCATCGGTCCAAAGCGCATTGTCGACGGTTCCGTCATTTCCGTATCCGGATGAATCGACTGCCGTATTTCCGCTGGCATCATCAAAGGTCCAGTGGCCGACCAGTTCGCGCGGCGCCACCGGAATCGGATCGCCCTGGGCGGTAATGGTCAGCAGTCCGTTGGCACCGGAATTGTCGATCGCAAACGACCAGACATTCGTATCCACGCCCGGTGCGAGGGCAAGACCGTTATTCGTGATGGAACCGTTCTCCACTTCCAGCAGCGTCCAGGTTCCCCCGTACGCGGTTGTATTCGTCAGGTAGAGCAGCGAACCGGCTTCGAATTCAGCGAAGGGGTTGATGGTGGAGGTGTTGTCCTGTTCTTCTACGAAAATTTTAGTGATGCCCCCGTCGTCGGCCGTCGCTTTCAGCAGGCCGTCGGAACTCACGATAAACCAGCCGGCATCGTCCCCGGCTCCGCCCAGCAGAATAGTGGACGCGTTTGAACCCACGATGCTCAACGTGCCGTTGTTCGCCACGGCGATGCCGGTGCGGGTTTTCAGCAGGCCGCCCGATATTTCCATCAGGCCGGTTACTCCGGTGGTGCCGGCATTGCCGCCGATCGAGATCGTATGCCCCAGCGTAAAGTTTCCTCCATATCCGCCAACCAGGGAGTTTGCACTGCCGCGGGAAACATTCAGCGTTCCGTCGAAAAGATTGAATGTGCCATCGCTGTTGCTGGAGTGGGCAATGCCCAGACAGTGCCCGATGCCCCAGTAGGTGGATGCACCCGACATATTGACCGTGCCCGTCGAACCATTTCCAACTAAGTTGCGGACAGACTTTCCAGCCTTATTGTCGTCGTGGGTACCCGCCGTTACATTCAGCGTAGCTCCGCCACTGACATGCGTGCGGTCAACCGTAACATCAGTATCACGGGTCACGGTGAAAGCCCCGTTGATTTCCCGTATCGAATCGGGGAAGGCATTGGTGGAAGGATCCCAGTTAAGCGCATCCTCGTAACTCGTTCCATCTCCAAGCCCGGTCCAGACGACGTCGGCCTGAGCGATGCTCCCGAAGGTCGCCAGGGCCAGAACCATACTTATTTTCACAAATCTTCTCATCTTTTTCTCCATCGTTCCTGCACCAGGAACATATAAACCCCGACCGGATACTGCATCCTGCGGGTAATCACAGTTTGGACGCCCGAACGCGGGCTTCGTTGAATCTTATTTTCATTTTTGAGAACATTCAGGATTTCTGTTCAAATGACGTGGACTCAACCTGCAGCGCTCAAAACAGCTACAGCTTCGAAAAGTCATATCCATAGTTAGTATATTCTGCCAGTCCGCCGCAGGTTACCTTGTTAATTGAGATTCAAAAAAAGGGGCTGAAAACTTCCGGTCTCTGGAAACTTCCAACCCCTGGAAAAAAAGTAAGCGGAGATCTGCTGTTTTCCGTTTAATTCTGCCCGGAAAGCAGCTGCTTCAGAACGGCGGCATCGCTTAATACCTGTTCCGGATCGTCGTTGCGCACAAATTCCATCAGTGCAACGTGATCCAGCGATGGATTGAGCGGGACCCTGAAATAGGTTTTCCAATCATTGGAACCTTCCGCGAGCGGCCGGCGGTCGGTGGCTTTACCCCAGGAACCCGCACCCGGGTCGAAGAGCCAATGAAATACATGCAGGTTCAGGACGCAATCGGCGAGCTGTTTCAATCCATCCAGCCGATACTGTAAATCGTTGATCCAGTAGATCGGCTGCCAGTAGGTGTACAGATTCGGATGGTTGAGCTCCTGCAGCAGATCGAGGGTCGCGGCATTGCTATCGGAAAGCGTGCCCGCATGAAATTCCAGCGCGAGCCTGATCCCCTGCTTTTGTGCCGCATCCAGCGCTTTGCGCAGACATGTGATTACGCATTCCCGTTCGTCGGCGCGCGCTGCATCGGAGCCTTTTGTGCCGGCCCAGACTCTGATTGTGTCGGTGCCGAGTGCGATTGCACTTTCGAGGACCGGATCGAAGGGTGCGGGGTTTCCGTCGGCTTCCACCGTTTTCCAATACGATCCGTAGGAGCAGATTTCCAGCCCGGCATCCGACGTCATGTTCCGAACATTGGAAGCAGTTTTCAGATCGCCGGGCGGAACATGCACATCCCCACCCCATTCAATCGCATGGAGTCCGGCCTGAACGGCCAGCGCAATTATTTCGTCTGGTTGCTGCTGCCGCAGCGTTATGGAACATATACCTGATTTCATCGTTATCTTCCAAAAAAAAGTGAATGCCAATATTAGGGAAACCGGGGCACCGTATCAACCGGAACAACCGAAAATGAAAAAGGGGCGATTTTCATCGCCCCTTTCATTCAGTCGTACCGCCCCGATTGTACACGGCAGTTCGGCCGGGATACGTTATTCTGCATCCACTGCGATTTCATAAAACACGGTGTTCGCTCCGCTCAGAGTGCCGGTGTAGGAGGTTTCGCCCTCGAGGCCGATCACGACCCCTTCAACGCCCGGAACTCCGCCAAAGTTCAGACTGGTGTTTGTCAGGATGCTATAGCTTTTACCTTCAACCGACTGCCAGGAAAGCACCAACCCACTGTCCGTGTTGACAATCGAATTCACCACCAGTACCGAGTTGGAATCCGTCGGAATGGTTCCTGTGAAATATTCCTCCCAGGTCAGGAGACCGTCACCGTCGTTATCCACTTCGTCGTCCGCTTCGGTCAGGCCATATCCTTCCAGCCAGATTTTCGGCGTTCCGTTTGTAGTGAAGTCGTTTGACGTCAGGAATTTCACTTCGGCAAAACTCTTGGTACGGCTTGAAGGAGCCGTATTGAGTCGCACGTAGCGATATTCGGAGGTATCGGTTACCACGTAACTGTTCCAGTTCGGATTACCCAACAGCGGTTCCTCAACCGTTGCCAGCAAAACGGCATCGGAGAAGTCCGGCTGGTTTGCACCTTCAAATGTGGCATTCGTGGCATACTGAACGGCACTGTTGTAATTTCTGAGAACAAATGAAACGCCTCTAACCTGCTGCGCGTTACCAGTCCCGAAATCCAGGCCGACCCACGCACCCACGGTTTCACTGTCGAAATGCGTTCCGGTGTTGTCATCAAACGCGGCATAAGCGGAATACTGCGAGCCGTAAGGCACCCCATATGAAATGATCGTGTACTGCGTGGCCAATACGCCCGCTTCAGCAGAAGGAAGCCCTTCGCCTTCAGCATTAACACCCGTAACGACATAGTAATATTTCTCTCCTACCGTCAGCCCTGTATCTTCATAGGTCAGTTCGGTTACACCTGTTGCAATATCCGTATACGGTCCACCGCTTTCGGAAGCCCGCTTAATGGTATAAGACGAAGCGGATAATGCGGCATCCCAAGTCAACGTTGCCAAATAAGGCGCCGTTGGCAATGCCAACAGGTTTGCAGGAGCCAAAGGCGTCGAGAGTTCCGGAAGCTCCGGTGCATCTTCACCAAAACTAACCACCAGATTGGTGCCATCCATCAAACCAAGTTGCCAACCCGCCGTGACCGACTCAGGCGTCAGTCCAAGGCCCAGATTAATAAAATCTCCACCGATGCCCATAATCGGCCAGGTTCCGGTTGCAGAATAGCCGTCTGCAAAAGCAACTTCCACCAGAGAACCGTCTTCAAACCATGCTTCACCCGGCGCATTCAAAATGATTGGCGAGGTTCCGCTGGCATCCACAGTCACTTTCAGTACACCATTGGGTTCGTGCCACCAATCTCCGGTGCCCGCTCCTCCATTTCCGCCGACATTAACCGTTGCATTGCCACCAATAACATGGAACACCCCGTTTTCACCCACTTCGATCCCTGTACGGGTTGTCAATGAGCCTCCGGAAATATTAAACGTTCCACTGCCCGAGCTGTTACCAAATGAAATGGAAACACTCGGATGGCCATAGGTACTATTCCCGCCACGATAAATATTCAGGTTTCCGCCATCCAGGTTCACAACACCGGTGCCGCCAATACCTACCCGCAAAATATGGCCGATATCATATTGCCCACCGGTCATATTCAGTGTGCCTTCCCCACTGGTCCCCACATAGGTCCGGCGCGTATTTCCCGCAACACTGTCATTCAATTTTCCGCCCGTAAAATTAAAGGTGGAACCGGAGTTAATTTGATGGTGCTGAACAGTATTGGTGTAGGAATCCAAATACGTAACCGTTTCTCCATTGTTGATGTGGGCCCAATCCGCCGATGTCGGGAATGTTCCTAAACTCCAGTTGTTGGAAGTGCCCCACAGGCCATCTCCCTCCAGACCGGTCCAAATATCTTCTGCGGCATGCACCGATCCCGCCGCCAGTAATGCAACGACTGCAGTTGCACCAGCTAATTTCACACTACGCTTTTTCATCTTCATGCTCCTGTTATCCTGTTCTATTTGATCTGACCATTCAAAAAGTGTTTGGTCCGTAGACGCTCTCAGCCATGCAACATTCAATTATAACTAGTATTTTTTACTAAAGCCCTAATCGTCCCAAAGCATTGGCGGCTGAAACACGCCAAAAGTTGAAATAAAGAACAAAAACATAGTCCCGGTTATTTTTTGTACCAGCCGACATTAAGTTACCATGTTTAACTCATCATTCTTTTAAATGATAATCATCACAACATGGAGAATAGATGGAGTCTATCCCATCAAGTAACTACCCAGTCTGAAGGGCTGAAAATGAAGGAATAGACGAACAGTGATCGTACCTTTTGCTCTCATGCCGGAAAGAGGTGCTTTATATCTTCTATGTTTAAAACAAAGGAAGAGAATGCCCTAGGGGGTAATCAGCTTTCAGCCCGCGTTTCGTCCAGCACTTCCTTGTATTTTTCCATCGCGAGACAGGAATTTCCATTCCATCTCTGGTTGATATGAATCGAGGTCTTACGGTTTTGGGCATGGGAAAACATTTCACCCCACGCCAGATCAAACAACTCGAAGAGAAGGAAAACGGCAACCTCCTCTCGTTGCGTCGGGCGTAGCTACATGGGCGCACCATAAATCACGCGCGCCTTTGCTAAACTAATACGGCATGATGATGACAGAACCATGGTCATCCCAGTCCCCTAAGCCTTGCACGTTATAGTTTCCATTGGAGGAGGCATACGAGCTGAAGCCAAGGCCATAGCGATCGATCGGTTCCATGGGTTCGAGCGGAACGGCGATTTCAATGGCGTTGCCGACAAACTCCATTGAGATGCTGTTGTCATAGCTCGACGCGATGTCGGTGTGGTTGGTTTCACCAAAGGTAGACGCGAACCAGGCATTGGTTCCATACATACCCATATTCATATTTAAATAGTAATCTGACCCACGCCCTCCGGCCCGCAGATCTATATTAATACCTGAAGAATCATTGGATGAAACCCCTGCGATACCCGCACGGTCGATCCTGAAGAAGAGATTAGATACTCCCTGGGCAACGGTGATACCTGTAATATCGAGCCCGCTATAATCATGATCTCCGGACGGGTCTGTCAACTGGGCAGCAATCCCGCTCCAATCCGAGAGGTCGTTGCCGACGTCGATTTCTTTTCGGGGAACTGCACCGGAACTGGTGATGGTTCGCCAGATGTCTAACCGATAAAAACCGGCATCAAACAGCGGGCTGACCCATGCGCTTTGTGGAGCGGCCAGACCAGCGGCCATCAGCTCAAAATCATCCATCAGATCAGCGGTCCAATAAACATCGTATTCTCTGCCAGACGCCGGCGACCAGCCCAGCGAGACCTCATCGCTGGCGAAGTTCGCTGACAGCGTTACAGACGAACAGGATGCCGGGTTGGTCGGATCGGTGCCGTTACGGAATTCCGTCAGGTCGTCGCAGCCGTCGCCGTCAGAGTCAGCAGAGGCATCGCCCGCAGTAATGCCGCCGAAATAATCAAACTCCCATTCATTCGACATTCCATCGAGATCTTCATCCCACTCCGGATCTATGACCGTCACAAAGTGCGGGCGGTAGGCATAGCGCCCCAGTTGATAGGCCACGCCGTCGGCATTGGTTTCTTCAACCTCAAACAGATTGAACAACCATATTTCTGCCAGGCCTGCTTCGAGATTCACAATCCCGGAGCTATGCGAGACCGGAAATGGCGGGGTGTATGTGGCAAATTCAACGTCGGCATCAGACACCTCGTTCCACGCATCAATGCCAGCCAGATTTGCGTTCGAATCAAAATCAGAGTCCCAGGTAAACGTCACATCCTGAGCAAAGACCCAGGTATTGGACGGCAGTATGGGAGCTGTCAGCGATGGACATGTTGTCACCTCGGGCATGGGCGTCACTCCATCAGCCTGCGTGAAGGGAATGGTGGTGGTGCTGCTCAAGCCGTTGGTTCGAACAACAACTATTTGCCAATCACCATCGATATCCGGAACCGCATTGGTCGGAATATTTCTGAGATCATATTCCCAGTCCTGCCAATCCTCTTCGCAATCGAAGGTACCGAACGGCGCATTGACGTATACCTCCGAAAAGGTGCCGTCCGACCACAGATCGAACTCCAACTCATAAAACCCTGTTGCGAAATTATACCCCGCATAGATTTCAATATCATTAATATGGGATGCGAGCTCCGCACCGCTTTCATTCAGATGATCAGCACTCGGTTCCAGAATAACGTTTTCCGCATACAATTGCCCGGAGGTGACGATCATTCCATTATTGCCGCTGTAAAAGACGGCGGTAAAGCGGTCGTCTGCATCCATACCCCATACGCTCGCATCCATATTCGTTAACGTTATGAAACCGGATCCTTCATCATACGAACTGTAAAGGGTATGGGTTAGAGCATCGTAGGAAAGGCGAAGCATGATCGATTCGTTTGAGACAGGCACATTGTAGTTTATTACCGTTTCCCCTCCATCAGTGGCTTCGCTTCCAACTTCATACAGTGGATAACTGCCGTTATAGTTTTCCTTCCCAACGCTGATATCAAACGCCTCATCGAACGAGGTACTATCTGGAAGAACGGCAAGACCAAACCAGTTTTCATCTCCAGCAGGCAGATTGGTGGCGTTGATCGTGTTTACCGCCCGATAGGTGATGGTCCAGCTTTGGGTATAGCTGCCCTGATTGGCAATCCACTCCCATGCATCCGACCGCGAATCTTCATCACCCCCTGGAGAAGGCGATGTAAACTCAAACCGCCCATTGATTTCGGTGAACGCCGCATTGGCACCATTGTGAAAGTGACTCCACTTTGCACCATCAATCGAATTGTCGTTAAAGTCGTCCGACCCACTGAAATTGTGATAGCCGATAATCGTTTCCGGTTCCACATATTCCGAGGTGGGAACCAGCACGAGATTGTCGCCATAGACCTGCCCCGAAGCAACCGGCGTGTTTGTTTCCCCGCCACCATACAGATAAAGCTGGAATTCATCAGTTGCGCCCATGTCCCATGCACCGATGCTCATAGAGCCCAAATCCATAAACCCGTTGCCTTCGTCATAGGAACAATAGAGCCGCTGGAGAAAGGCGTCGTATTGAATCCGCAGTGTTACGTAGTCGTTCGTTACAGGAATTTCGGCATCTAAAACCTCATCGTCATCCACTGATCCCGCACTGTCAACTTCGTGGTTAGGACTTCCAAAATTACTTTTGTTGATTTCGATAGAACAACCATTCTCGAAATCATTTTCGGCCCTTGAAACAAAAATACCGAACCACATATCATTGCCGTAGGACATGGTATTTTCATCCAGCAGATTGACCGTATCGTAGGTGATCGTCCAATCCTGCGTGGTGCTGCCTCCATTGAACTCCCACTTCCATACACCGGTATCCCAATCAGGTTCCGCAATTGGGTTTCCAGTTGAATTCATTTCCAATCGGCCATTTGTTTCAATCAAAGACCGATCTGCCGTTCCTTCGAATACCGACCATTTACTGCCATCCATCGAGTTATCGTTGAAATCATCGCCTCCCGAGAAATTAGCTATCGCCGGGCCACAGGCCCCTAATAATATTGAGATAACAAGATACATTCTCTTTTTCATCGGATGTCTCCCTTTTAGTTGTTGAAAGTAAAAAACCCACTTCCAGAGACTGGAAACGGGTGGAGTTGCATGGGGGAGATAAAGTTAAAAAGATGGATCCCGGTCACCACAGTTGATCGATACAACCGTTTAGCCATCATGTTTTCAAACTCCGCTTTCATTTATCTTCCCTTGAATGAGAAAAGACTACGCGCACATTTATACCTATACAATGATAGTTTTATTCGTATTTCAGAATAACCACGAATGAATCCACAAAGCCGCATGAAAATTTTCTGCAACGCATAATCCCAGTCGTGAATTTTAGGAACGCTTCCGTAAGTAATGGAGTACCCTAGCCCTTCTGCGCGGGTTTGGTTTCTGCAAAGTGAATATTATAGAAAATGTTTTCGATTTCCTGTTCGATATTAATGTTGTGCACGAGGAAATCCTCCGAACTTTTAAGCGAGACGGGCGCAAAATTGATGACGCCTTTTACACAGGTCTTTTTTAAGGTGTCAATCATGCCCTGCGCAGCAGGCTCTGGAACGGTTAAAGCCGCGACGCGAATTCGATTTTCTTCGATAAATTCCCGAATATTTTTAACGTGAAGAATGGGAATCGGCCCTTCCGGATCGAGGACTTCCGGATCGGAGTCAAAGACGGCAACCACCCGGATTCCAACCCTTGGAAAGCCGTTATGGTTCATCAGGGCCTGTCCGAGCTTGCCGCAGCCAATGATGATTATTTTCTGCTTCTTATCCTTACCTAGCAGCGTATTCAGCTTGGTTACGAGGTCGTCAATCCGATATCCGCCGCGCTTATTTCCCGTCAGGTTAAACATGGAGAAGTCCTTGCGTACCAAGGAGGGAGAGACACCGACGGCGTCGGCCAGATTGTCGGAAAATACCTTCACAAGCCCGAGCGCTTTCATTTTACGCATTACATTCCGGTATTTTGATAATCTGCGGATGACTTCCTGATTAGCGTTCATGTTATCTCCATGTCATATTATGTTATTTCTGTGACATAAAAATGAAATTCGTGACTTGTTGTTGTCATTAATATTACCTACATCACGTATAAACAACGCGAATCGTGTTTTTTTTATTTACCGACCCCCGCCTGATCTATATTCCTCGGTACCTTTACAGAACGAAATACGCCGCTTGATAAATGTTATTATTACTATCAACGGTCGGAACCGGGGGATTTAATTCTGGTTCCTTACCAGGGACTGACCAGGGGACGGTTAGAACTAAAAACAGAAAGGCATCCGATTTGGAGGATAAACATATGACTGCAACTGCTGAAGAAAAAATGCTGACACCGGAGATCGACGCTTTCATTGCAAAGTGGATCGATAAACCCGGCAACCTGATTATGGTTTTGCACCGTGTACAAGAAGAATTCGGCTACGTTCCGCGCCAGGCCGCTTTCGAAGTTGCCGCAGCGCTTGACGTTCCGGTCGCCAAAATTTTCGGTGTAATCACCTTTTACCATTTCTTTAAACTGACCAAGCCCGGCAAAAATCAGATTGCCGTCTGCATGGGAACCGCCTGTTACCTTAAAGGTGGCCAGGACCTGATCGATGAATGCGAACGCAAGCTCGGTGTTGGACTCAACACCGTGACTGAAGATGGTGAGTTTTCTGTTGAAGCAGTGCGCTGTATCGGTTGTTGCGGTCTGGCTCCGGTTCTGACGGTGAACGGCGAAGTGTTTGGCGGTGTAACCACCAAACAGATGGTCAAAATTATCGAGCAGTTCGAAGGTAAATAAGGAAATGACGAGTGAAACGTGAGCCGTGATCTTCTCATCACCCTCACTCATCACGAATCACAAAACGATGCACGCCACGATTTGCGATTTAATTACGGACCTGGTCCAGAATGCGTTCGAGGCGGATGCAACCGAAATTAAACTGAATGTCGAGGAGACTGAAAATAATCTTAAAGTCGTGATTGCAGACAACGGAAAAGGAATGAGTGCAACAACGCTCGAGAAAGCCAAAGATCCGTTTTATTCGGATGGCCTCAAGCACAAGCATCGAAAAGTGGGCCTCGGCCTCCCCTTCCTGTTCCAGACTTCGGAAATGACCGGGGGTACTGCAGCGATCGAATCGGAAGAAGGCATCGGCACCACCGTTACCTTCAACCTCGATCCGGCGAACGTGGACCTTCCAATGTTTGGAAACTTTACCACAGCAGCCGTTACACTGATGACATACGGTTTTAAAGGAAATTTAACAATTGAACACAGCAAAGACGGAAAGAGCTACTCCGTCAGTCGGGAAGAGCTGATTGAGGTGCTGGGCGATCTGAACGATCTGGAAAGCCTGACTTTGCTTAAACAGTTCATTGAAGGAAACGAAGAAGACCTTAAGGCAATTTAGATTGGTGAATTTTGAATTCCGATTTATGGGAGGGCCCTGCCCTTACCCGCTCAGAATAGCCCAACGGCAACTGAGTTCCACAAATCAGCAATCAAAAATCTAAAATCAGAAATTTAAAAGGAAAGGTGGGTAATTATGGCTAAAATGACACTGGAAGAACTGCGCAACCTGCGCGATTCAAAGAAAAAAGAGATGACGCAGCGTGATGGTGATAAATCCGCACAGATCGTCATTGGAATGGGAACCTGCGGTATCGCGGCCGGCGCCAAGGATGCATTCGATGCATTCCTCGAAGAGCTCGGTAACCACGATATCAAAGACACCCGCATTACACAGACCGGCTGCATGGGACTCTGTTTCTCTGAGCCGACGGTTGAAGTGGCCGTTCCGGATATGCCGCGCGTAATTTACGGAAACGTTGATGCAAACGTTGCCCGTCGTATCGTTCGCGAACATATCATCGAGAAGAAACTGGTTTCCGACCATATCTTCGACAAACCCGCAGCAGACATCATCAGCGAATAAGCAGGTATAAATCATGGCATTTAAAAACTACATTCTCGTTTGTGCTGGTACCGCTTGCGAATCCAGCAAAGGCATCGCGCTATACGAAGCGCTTGAAAAAGAACTGAAAGCACAGGGCGTCGACGCCGAAGCTCAGCTCGTTAAAACCGGTTGTTTCGGTTTCTGCGAACAGGGCCCGATCGTTAAAATTCTGCCCGACGAATCGTTCTACGTGAAAGTCAGCCCGGAAGATGCATCAAAGATCGTTTCGGAACACATCATTAAAGGCCGCCAGGTTAAAGAACTGCTTTACGACCAAGATCAGTCTTCAGGAACCAGCGCCGACAGCATCGACTTCTACCAGAAACAGCAGCGCATCGTGCTACGCAACTGCGGGGTGATCAATCCTGAGTATATCGATGAATATATTGCCCGAGAAGGTTATGCGGCACTGGAAAAAGTGATCTTCGACATGACATCCGACGAAGTCATTAAAGAACTCACCGATGCCGGTCTTCGCGGCCGCGGTGGTGCCGGCTTCCCGACTGGAGTTAAATGGGGCTTCACCAAAAACGCCCAGTCCGACCAGAAATTCATCGTCTGCAATGCCGATGAGGGCGACCCCGGAGCCTATATGGACCGCTCCACCTGCGAAGGAGACCCCCATTCGGTTCTCGAAGCCATGACCATTGCCGGACACACCGTCGGTGCCGACCAGGGCTTCATCTACATTCGTGCGGAATATCCGCTGGCGATTGAACGTCTTGAAAACGCCATTGCACAGGCCCGTGAATACGGCCTGCTCGGCGACAACATCCTCGGCTCCGACTTCAGCTTCGACATCGAGCTGCGCCTCGGTGCCGGCGCCTTTGTCTGCGGCGAAGAAACCGCCCTGCTCGCTTCCATTGAAGGCAAGCGCGGCATGCCGATTCCACGCCCTCCCTTCCCCGCTGTTAAAGGCCTCTGGGGCAAACCCACCGTCATCAACAATGTGGAAACCTGGGCCAACATCCCGATGATCATCCTCAAGGGCTCGGCCTGGTACTCAAGCATCGGCACAGAAACTTCCAAGGGCACCAAGGTATTCGCCCTTACTGGAAAGATTAACAACTCCGGCCTGATCGAAGTTCCCATGGGAACCACCCTGCGCGAAATCATTTATGATATCGGCGGCGGCATCCGCAGCGGCAAGAAATTCAAAGCCGCGCAGACCGGCGGCCCGTCCGGCGGGGTTATTACCGAAGAATATCTCGACACACCGATCGACTACGAAAGCCTGCAGTCCATTGGTTCCATGATGGGTTCCGGTGGTATGATCGTGATGGACGAAGACGACTGCATTGTTGACGTCACCAAATTCTACCTCGAGTTCACCGTGGATGAATCCTGTGGCAAATGCGCCCCCTGCCGAATCGGTGGACGCACCAACTACAACATTCTCGACAAAATCTCCAGAGGTCAGGGCAAAGTTGAAGACCTCGACACCCTGAAGGATCTGGCGCAGGCCATGCGCAAAGCTTCGCTCTGCGGGCTTGGACAAACGGCTCCGAACCCGATCATGTCGACCATCAACTTCTTCGAAGATGAATATATGGAGCACATCAACGAAGGCAAATGCCGCGCTGGAAAATGTAAAGACCTGATGTCTTACACCATCATTGAAGACAAGTGTATTGGCTGCACAGCCTGTGCCCGTGTCTGTCCGGTCAACTGCATCAGTGGCGAAGTCAAGGCGCCCCACGTGATCGATCAGGATCAATGTATCAAGTGCGGCCAGTGCTTCACGAAATGTAAATTTGACGCAATCCTCAAGGGATAAGGAGTAATAAAATGTCTATGATTGAAGCTCAAATCAATGGAATTCCAGTCAGCGTCCCTCCGGGAACAACGATTCTGAACGCGGCGAAAGAAGTCGGCGTAGAAATTCCGAAACTGTGTTACCACTCCGACCTGGAAGCCTGGGCCGCCTGCGGCATCTGTGTGGTTAAGGTGGAAGGTTCTCCGAAAATGCTGCGTGCCTGTGCCACCCCCATCGGGCCCGGCATGAAAGTCATCACGCACGATGCGGAAGTAGTTGAAGTTCGCCGTACCGTTCTTGAATTGATCCTCTCCACGCACCCAAACGACTGCCTGAAGTGCGGACGCTCCGGCAACTGCGAGCTGCAGGACCTCGCCGGCGATTTCGGCATCCGCGAAATCCCGTTCGAAGAACGTGTAGAGCGCATCGAACCCGACACATCAACTACCTCGATTGTACTGAATCCGGAAAAATGCGTAAAATGCGGCCGCTGCGTGCTGGTCTGCCAGGACATGCAGAATGTTCACGCCCTTGAGTTCATCGGTCGTGGCGACGGCACACGTCTGGCTCCGGCAGCGGATGTCACGCTTGAAGAAAGCCCCTGCATTAAATGCGGCCAGTGCTCTGCGCACTGCCCTGTTGGCGCGATCTACGAAAAAGACGATACCCGTGCTGTCTGGAATGCGATCAAAGAAAACAAAAAGCACGTTGTGGTTCAGATCGCTCCGGCGGTCCGTGTTGCACTCGGCGAAGCCTTCGGTATGGAACCCGGCTCGTTGGTAACCGGTAAGATCTACACGGCGCTGCGCCGTCTTGGTTTCGATGCCGTTTTCGATACAAACTGGGGAGCCGACCTGACCATCATGGAAGAAGGCTCCGAGTTTGTGAAGCGCTTCACCGGCGGCGGGCCGCTGCCTCTGATTACCAGTTGCTGTCCGTCGTGGACCGACTACATGGAAAAATTTGCTCCGGATTTCGTGGATAACTTCTCCACGGCCAAATCCCCGCAATCCATGCTCGGCGCTATGGGTAAAACCTACTATGCCGAAAAATCCGGTATTGATGCGAAAGACATGACCATGGTTTCGATCATGCCGTGTACCTCCAAGAAATTCGAAATCAGCCGCTCCGAAGAAATGTCCTCCTCTGGAGAACAGGACATCGACTATTCGATCACTACCCGCGAGCTTGCTCGTATGATCAAACAGGCTGGCATTGATTTTGTAAACCTGCCGGATTCCGAAGTAGACAACCTTCTCGGCAGCTACACAGGTGCCGGAACCATCTTCGGTGTAACCGGCGGTGTAATGGAAGCGGCTCTGCGTACAGCATACTACCTGATCACCAAGGAAGATCTCGAGAAAGTTGAATTCCAGGCGGTCCGCGGTATGGAAGGTGTGAAGTCGGCTGAAATCGATATTAAGGGAACGAAAGTTCGTATTGCGGTCGCTCACCAGATGGGTAACTGTCAGGCGGTCATCGACAAAGTTCGCGAAGCTCGGGATAAAGGCGAAGAGCCTCCTTTCCACTTCATCGAAGTCATGGCTTGTCGTGGTGGATGTATTGGTGGTGGCGGTCAGCCCCACGGCGCAACGGACGAAATTCGCGCCCAACGCACCAAGGGCCTTTACTCCGACGACGAAAAGTCTGTACTGCGTTGCTCGCACCATAACCCGGAAATTACCCGCGTCTACAAAGACTTCCTGGGCGAACCGCTGGGCCACAAGGCGCACGAGCTGCTGCATACGACCTATCAGCAACGGCCGCTCTATCAGCGCTGAGAAACCGTTCCAAGGTCTGCCACGTGAGGCTCGGTAATGAGCCGACGTGGGTGCCGAAACCGCACCTTTCGAGGTGCGGTTTTTTTGCGCCCGCGTCTTGCTTTCTGGTTTGTGGCAACTAGACTGCAATAAATCGATAACTACAGGGTTATACTGCACCTATGAACTACAAAAATTTCTTATTGCTGGCTCTCTCCATCTCCGCTTTCTCCGTACTTCCAGTGTTTGGACAGGGGCAACCTCCTGTTGCGGCCCCTGCACGCAGACCGGTTACCTTGCCTGTTGATGAAGAGCCTCGAGCTCCGGTGGCCGCCCCATCGGGTATTGCCGCTGCCGCGTCGCAACAAGGGCAATTGCAATCATTTGCCTTTGAGGGCGCACCTCTGGAGGTGGTAATGGAGGAATACTGCCGTTGGACTGATAAACTCTATCTGAAAGTCGATAACGTTAAGGCAACCATCACACTGAAAGCCGATAAACTGACCACCGAGGAGAGTATCAAAGTGGTGGAGGCCATCCTTGCCATGAACAATATCGCGCTCGTGCCTTGGGGCGATCGCTATGTGAAAGTGCTGCAGGCCACCGCAGCCGACCTAACAGGATACGGAATTCCATTAGATATAGACCCGAATTCCGAATTGGATAATGCAAACGCTTTCATCACCAAAATTGTACAGCTCCAGAATGTGGAAATTCCAGAAGTTCAAGCTGCCGTTCAACACGTCATGCATGCCTATGGAAAGATTCTGGGTCTGCAGCGCAGTAACAGTTTGATGATCACCGATACCGAAGCAAATATTAAACGGGCACTGGAGATTATCGAATTCATCGACCAGGCAACGGCAGGTATTGACTCGCGAATTTATCAGATCGAGCATGCTGAAGCGCAGGAGATTGCCTCAAAACTGAAAGAAATTATTGAAGCAGCCAAGGGGGAAGATCCCACCCCGACGAGCAACCCCTACGCGAGGGTGCCGGCAGGTGTCATTCGCGCGGGCACCCGCGGCACCACCACTGCTGCAGCTGCCCCGACTCAGGCATCGATCGGGCAGACCGAAAGCGGAGCAACCACCATTATTCATGGAGAGGTGAAAGTTCTGGCGGATGAGCGTACCAACCTCATCATTATTTTCTCTCAGGAGGAAAATTTCGAATTCTTCGATAAAATCATCAAAGTACTGGATATCGAAGTGGAACCGGCAACCACATTTGAAGTTATCAACCTGGAATATGCCGATGCAGTCGATCTTTCCGGAACACTGAACGACCTGATTGGTGCGGCCACCGGAGGCCGTTCCTCATCATCGACCTCCCGAACCGGGACCTCTCGAACCGGCAGCACCGCTTCCCGCACCACCGGCAGCACCACCGGATCACGTGTAACCCCCAACCAGGCTCCGGGCGCACCTGCAAATGCGGCTTCGATTAATAATCTCAACCGACTTTCCGAAGATACTAAAATTCTAGCCGACGAACGTTCCAATTCAATCCTGCTGATGGGAAGAAAAAGTGACATTATGGCAATTAAAGAGGTCATCAAAACTCTCGATGTGATGTTGGAACAGGTTGTGATTGAAGCCGCCATCTTTGAAATCGGTCTGACAGAGACATTGCGCTATGGAATGGATTGGCTTTACCAGGCAACGGACGGAAACAAAGTGGGGGCATGGGATGGGCAGAGCCTCATCGGGTCAACCAATGGACTTGGAACAGTCGCATCAGGCGCATTGACCTACTATCAGAATGTAAGTGGAATCAACACGGAAGTCGCCATCAACCTGGCCGCAACCGACAACGATGCAAAACTGCTTTCCACTCCTGTAATCATGACGACCGATAATACAGAAGCCATTCTAAGTATTGGCGAACAGCGCCCGGTTGTTACGTCAACCTCCTCCTACGCCAACAGTTCCGGCACGCAGAGTTCGACCTACGAATACAAAGACATCGGCATTCAGCTGACCGTCACACCGCGCATCAACCCCCAGCGCTTTGTCGTCATGGAAGTGAACCAAACCGCAGACACAATCGGTGGATATGTCACCATTGACGACAACGAAGTTCCGGTCATTCTCAACCGCGAATTCGAGGCGGCCATCGCCGTTCCCGACGGAGGAACCGTTGCTCTCGGCGGACTGGTCCAGACGGAAAAATCCGAAAGTATCACCAAAATTCCATTGCTCGGCGATATCCCGTTTATTGGTCGATACCTCTTCAGTTCGGTCAGTGACACGGAGGTGCAGCGCGAGCTGGTTGTTCTTTTGACGCCTTATGTTATGACCGACCTGCACCAATTATCTTCAGAAACAGAACGTCTGTATAAAGGTACCAACCTGCGGCAGGATAGCTGGAATGGCAGTTGGTCCGAAAGCCAACTGCGTTATATTCCTGATCCGCCTTCTGAAGAGGATGACGATGAACCGCGCTATACTCCGAGCCCTGCCTATACAGCCCCAGCGGCAACCGCGCCCCGCCAGAGTTCCCCCAATAAGGAATCAGAACTTGAGACTCAACTAAACCAAATTAATTATACTCCGACTGAATCTGATGAAATGCTGAGGATGCTGGATGAGCTGAATACACAGCCGGCGGGATAACGTTCCGCCCATGCAGTCTGTCCACTTTATCGGAATCGGCGGGGTCGGAATGAATGGCCTCGCCCAGCTCGCCGCTCTATCCGGTTATAAAGTCACGGGGTCCGACCGGGCCTATAATCCCGATGCCGAAGTTTTCCAATGTTTGGAAAACCTTGGCGTTTCTATTTTTGATCAGGATGGATCGGGCATTGATAAATCAACGCAGCAAGTGGTCTTCAGCACTGCCATTGAATCCGGCAACCCGGACCTGATTAAAGCTGAAGAGCAAAGCATTCCCCTGCTCCACCGTTCTGAATTCCTCAAACAGTTAATCGGCGACGACGAGCTGATCGCAGTGGCCGGTACCGCCGGAAAAACGACCACCACGGGTATGCTCGGCTGGATTTTCCAATGGTTGGAAAAAGATCCCTCCGTCTACAACGGAGCGGCGGTTGCCAACTGGAAGACAGGACACACACTCGGAAACGTACGAAAAGGCGGTTCCAACGTTTGGATTATTGAGGCGGATGAATCCGACAAATCATTTCTTAATTTTAACCCCACGCACTCTATCATCACCAATATTTCAAAAGACCACTACGAACTCGATGAGCTGCATTCCATGTTCGATCAGTTTGAAAGACAAACCTCGGGCATAACCGTTCGGGGAGACGCGCTTGAGTTTCAGACATTGGAACTCAACGTTCCAATGCTTGGGAAACACAACGTGGGAAATGCGGCCTGTGCCTTCGAGCTCTGCCGCCTGCTGGATTTTAACACAGACCAGGTTCGCCAGGCCCTTGCCGAGTTTAAAGGCATTGAACGGCGCCTTGAGATCGTTGGCAGAATAGACGGCATTACCGTCATTGATGACTATGCCCACAACCCGGCAAAAATAGAGGCGTCTTTGGCTGCGGTAAGCGAGTGCCATCCGACCACTCACGCATTTTGGCGCCCCCACGGTTTCAAACCGCTCTTCCAGGGACTGGAAGAGTTTATCTCCGTTTTTTCCAATCATTGGAAAACCTGCGGCGGCTCCATTTTTATTCTTCCCGTTTTTTATGCCGGCGGAACCACAACCAGAAATGTGTCGTCGGAAGATTTGGTGGCGCGTCTGAATTCCGCTGGAGTCCCAGCCCGCCTTATGCCAGATTATGCCGCATTGAAAGCGGAACTGACTGCGGTTGCAAAATCGGGCGATGCCATTCTCGGAATGGGCGCGCGCGATCCCGAGCTTCCTCTTTTTTCCCGAAGATTGGTTGATGAATGGAAAATATACTGACAATTGAAAGTCCGCAAAACCCTCGGGTCAAGACGGCGGTTAAACTGCGGAAAAGCAAAGTTCGCGCAGAACTGAAGCAAACGCTGGTTGAAGGATGCCGGGAAATCGGCCGGGCCTTTGAAAGCGGATGGACGTTTACAGAACTCTACTACTGCCCGGAACTCTATCTGGCGGTTGATGAAAACCAGCTGGTGAATCAGATTCATGCATCCGGCATTCCCGTTTTCCAATGTTCGGAAGCGGCCTTTCGGAAAATGTCCTATCGCGATACGCCCGATGGACTCTTGGCACTGTCGCCTTTAGTTGGCAAAACGCTCGACGAGCTGGAACTGCCGGAAAACCCGCTCCTGTTGATTGCTGAAGATCTGGAGAAACCCGGAAATCTCGGCACCATTTTGCGAACAGCCGATGCCACCGGCGTTGATGCCGTCATTGCGTGCGATCACAAAACCGACCTGAATAATCCGAACGTCATCCGGGCGAGCATCGGCACCATCTTTTTCATGCCGGTGGCCGAAGCTTCCACGGGAGAAACATTCCAATGGTTGGAAAAATGCGGCATTCAATCGCTGGCCGCGGTTCCGGGCGCAACGGAAGAATACACGGATGTGGATATGCAAACCGGCACAGCAATTGTCGTGGGAGCGGAAGACGAAGGCCTTTCCGATGCCTGGAAAAACGGTGCAGACCGGAAAGTCGGCATTCCAATGCTTGGAAAAAATGACTCCTTAAATGTGTCTACCGCAGCCGCAATCCTGCTCTATGAAGCCGTTCGACAGCGCCGTAAACCCCTTAAAACCGCCTGATTTTACGATTTCAAAAATTAAGTCATTAAAAATAATCAACGTTATTCCAATACCCCTGTCATAATCCACGAAAGAGTTAGCTCGCGAAGCGGCTGAAACCAAGAGTTTATTTATTAGAAACTTTTATTGCAATTATTCTGAATTAAAATAGTATTACAAACAACCGGAAGGAGGTAGAAACATATGGCTACCAATCCAGCAGGAAAAGGCACAAAGACAATTGGCATCAACATGAAAATGGAGATGGCTTTGGAGCTCGAACGGCGCGCTGCATCAATGCAGCTGTCAACGGGTGCGTACTGTAAAATCATTCTGGGTGAATGGATTCGATCAGGACAAAAACTAAAGTTACAGGAAAATTGATCCCACGCGTCTGGATGGACATGCGAAACCGGCATACGTTGTTATGCCGGTTTTTCTTTTGCCAATCGCCTTCGTCGTGCACTCTTCTTTCATGCAGAACATTCATCACTTTTCCATTGTAGGTACCGGAGCAGTGGGCGGCTTTTACGGCGGCCTGCTTCAACGCGCCGGATTCGATGTCCACTTTCTACTGAACCGCGATTACGATCATGTGAAGACGGCGGGGCTGCGTATTGATTCGGCCTGGGGAAATTTTAATCTTCCGCAGGTGCAGGCCTATGACGATCCGCACAAAATGCCGCGATGCGAGGTTGTAATCGTTGCGCTGAAAACAACGGCCAATGCTGCACTCAAAGATATCCTCTCTCACCTCGTTCAGGATAACGGAGTGGTACTGACCCTCCAGAACGGACTGGGCAGCGAAGAGGAAATTGCAGAATGGGTCGGAGCCGAACGGGTGCTGGGCGGTCTCTGCTTTCTTTGCTCAAATAAAATTGCACCCGGTCATATTCACCACCTCGACTACGGCCTGATTACCCTCGGCGAATATCGGGCCGATGGCACCGCCGGAGGCATCACACCACGGATAAAAAAAATTGCCGCTCAATTCCAGCAAGCCGGCATCCCGATCCAAACGGTTGAAGACCTGCCCCTCGCCCGCTGGAAAAAACTGGTTTGGAACATTCCGTTCAACGGGCTTTCCGTGGTTCGCAATGTCCTGACCGATCAGCTGATGAAAAATCCGGAAACCCGGCTCCTATGCGAAACGCTGATGCAGGAAACCGCCCGTGCCGCTGCGGCCTGCTGCCGCCCCATCGAACCGGATTTCATAGTAAAAATGCTACGGGATACAGAAAAAATGAAACCGTACGCTCCCAGCATGAAACTGGATTTTGATCGGGGAAACCCGATGGAAATTGAAGCCATCTACGGAAACCCCTTAAGAGTTGCCGAATCTGTCGGCGTTCCGATGCCGGAAACCCGAAAGCTCTACGAACAGCTCCTCGCAATCAATCCCGTTGTTTAGACGGAGTTGCATTTAGTTTCACAATACGGGATAACCTCCGGAATTCAACGAGGTTTTTCATGATCAATCTGGACTATTCCGAACATGCCGTAGTTTCTGTAACCACCGTCAACAACGACCTTTTTATCCTTTCCGTGGAACGTAACGGCCTAGTGTTTATTCCGGGCGACTGCGTGGCCATTTACACCGACACCGATAAGTCGCGCCCCTACAGCATTGCTTCTGGAGCACAACAGCATGAGCTTCAATTTGTGATCCGTATGATGGATGGCGGCGAGGTTTCGCCGTGGCTGATGAATCGTAAACCAGGGGAAACCATTCGCATCACGCCTCCCTTCGGCTGGTTTCGTCCCGGACAGGATATCGGGAAAGCCCCTTTCGTATTTCTGGCAACCGGCACCGGAATTGCTCCCTTTCTGGCCTATATGGAAACCTTTGAAAAACCGCCGAAGGCCTGCCTGTACGGTGTTCGGCAGGAAGCGGATGCCATCGGATTTTCCAATCTTCGGAACTTTTGTCCCACCACGCTGGCGGTTTCCCGCGAAAAAACAGAACACCATCATGGCCGCTTAACAGACCTTCTTTCAACACTCCCGCAGCACGATGAAATGCACTATTACTGCTGCGGACTCGAAAGCATGGTGAACGATGTTTCAGATCAGCTACAGGCGAACGGCGTGAAGCTCGCCCGCATACATCGGGAAGTTTTCTTCCACGGCTGATAATCAAGAATATTCGTGGAGGCAGGCCAGATCCTCACCGGGCACGAACGTTCAGCGGAACAAACAGCTCCGGCTGAGAGGTGCAATCCGTCTGGATTTTTAACCGGGCTCCTGCTTTCAGGGTCTGCGGCTCCAGCCGAATCATTAATACCATCTTCTAAAACTTATCGCTTTGAACTATAAGGCAACGAATGAATGGAAAGCAGCGAATCCAGATAGGGGGACTCATTTGTGTTTTCC